>SRSN01000235.1 GCA_004791645.1 Alcaligenaceae bacterium 429 | reverse complement strand
CTGTCTAATTGCGGGTCGTTGAACCAGCTCCACCAATGGGTGCTAGGAAGCACGGCAGAAAAGTCTTGATAGGGCAGTGCTGTTTCTGACAACTGGTGGGTAACGGGGCGCTCATAATCTGGGCCCACGGAGCAGCCTGCCACCACAAGGCTGCTTGCAATCAGCGAAAGTAGAAAAGGTGTACGCATAATCATGATTGGGCTGGTCCTTCTTCTAGATCAAACTGCTCCAGTTGCTGTTGTCGGGTGGTCAGACTTTTTTGGGTGTGATCCTTAGCCATCAGCAAGTAGAAAGAGGGCAGGATAAACAAGGTAAATAACGTACCTAGCGCCATGCCTGTGATCAGTACTGCTCCTAGACCAAAGCGGCTGTTGGCACCTGCACCACTAGCAAACAGCAACGGTAATAGGCCAAACACCATCGCCACGGTGGTCATGAGCACAGGGCGCAGGCGGATTTCAGCGGCACGCAAAATAGCGTGGCGTTTATCCAGTTGTGATTTGTGTTGTAGTTCGTTTGCGAACTCCACCATCAGAATCCCGTGTTTACTGATCAGGCCTATTAAGGTGACCAGACCAATCTGCGTGTAGATGTTCAGTGAGCCTAACCCTAGGGCTAGTGGTAGTAGCGCACCACATAACGACAAGGGAACAGTAACTAAAATGATCAAGGGGTCTACAAAGCTGCCGTATTGAGCGGCCAGCACTAGGTAGATAACAATCAGCGCCCCCATGAATGCAAACACTAAGGTGTTGCCTTCTTGTTTGAACTGCCTAGAGTCGGCTAACCAGTCATGGCTGAATTCAGCAGGCAATGCGGCCAGGCTTTCTTCCAAGAATGCGACGGCGTCCCCCATGGCTACGCCTGGTGCCAAAATTGCTTGGAAGATGGCGGCGTTTTGCTGATCGAACTGAGTTAGCGAGTTTGCGGTAACGCCAGACTCCAACGTCACAATGGTAGACAGAGGGATGGTGTCGCCGTCTGCTGTGCGTATACGGTGCAGTTTTAAACTGTCGGGGCTTAAGCGTTCTGCATGATTGCCTTGCGGGATGATGTCGTACGCACGGCCTTGCATGGTGAAGCGACTGATGTAATCTTCGCCCATCAGTAAGGCTAACGACTCACCAATTTTTTGCATGCTAATACCCAAGCTGTTGGCTTTGGCACGGTCTATGCGCAAGCGGGTAACGGGGTTGTTGTAGTCCAGATCGCTGTCTACGACGACAAACAAACCGCTTTTCCATGCTTGTGCCTTGATTTGGTCCATGGCTTCAAACAGTTGTGGGTAATCTACAGTGCTTTTCAGTACCATTTGTACCGGCAAGCCTCCAGTAGAGCCGGGCAGGGCAGGGAGTTGGAAGATGAAGATGCTGCTACCTTCTACGTCGCTAACTTTGCCTTGTAGCTCTTGCTGAATTTCAGCGGCAGTGCGTTCCCTATCGCCCCAAGAGCTTAGCTCTAAGCCACCAAAACTTGCAGCTGGGCCATCGGTGCCATTGATGATCCATGAGCCTCTACCTTCAGGAATGGTGTCGAATACTTCGGTTAATTGGCGCGAGAAGTGTTCGGCATAGTTTAGGTTGCTGTATTGCGGGGATTTCACGGCACTTAACAGGTGAGCTTGATCCTCAGGCGGTGCCAGTTCACGCTGTGGCATGTTGTAGAGAAATGGCAGGCTGATGAAGATCAGCACAGCAAAGGCCAGTACCTTCTTGTGATGGCGTAGCAAGCCTTCCAAAATGTTGTGATAGCGTCTGCCCAGCGAAGTAAAGAAGTGTTCGGCTAGCTGCGCGAGTTTGCCTTCTTGTTGTTGACGGTTTAGAAGGTACGAGCTCATGACGGGCGACAGCGTTAAGGCCACTACACCAGAGACTAATACAGCGCCGGCTAAGGTTAGAGCGAACTCACGGAAGAGCGCACCAGTTAATCCATCCATTAAGCCAATGGGGGCGTACACTGCCGCCAGTGTTAAGGTCATGGCGATCACGGGCCCAGCTACTTCGCGTGTGCCGAGTAAGGCGGCCACCACAGGGGATTTGCCTTCTAGAATATGGCGGTGCACGTTTTCTACCACCACAATGGCGTCATCCACGACCAGCCCTACGGCAAGCACAATGGCAAGCAAGGTGAGCAAGTTAATGCTGAAGCCAAATGCCAGCATGATGGATGCGGCACCCAATATAGAGAGAGGGATAGTAGCAAGTGGTACCAGTACTGTACGTAGCGAACCCAAGCACAGGTAAATCACGCCAATCACAATGAGCATGGCTTCTAGTAGGGTGCTCATCACCTCATCAATAGAGGCTTGAATAAAGCGGGCGGTTTCAAAGGCCAGCTCTACCTCTACGCCAGGTGGCAAGGTGCTGCGGATGGTAGGTAGTAGCTGACGTATGCCATCTACAATCACCAACGGGTTGCCGGTAGGGGTAGAAAACAAACCTAGATACACGGCAGGTTTGTTGTTCATTAAGCCGCTGCTGTCTGTGGCGTTGGCAGCGAGCTCTACTGTACCCACATCGCGTATGCGTACAGGGCCGTCGTCGTCGTGTCGGATCACAAGGTCTTGAAACTCCGATACGCTACCTATGTCGGTGTTTACCTGAATGTTAGAGAGCACATAGCGCCCCTTAACTTGTCCGGGGGCAGCAATGTAATGGTTGTTGCGTACCGCTTGGGCTACGTCATTGGCGGTAAGGTCGCGAGTAGCGAGTTTTTTTGTATCTAGCCATAAGCGCATCGCCAAAGTTTGGCCGCCATAGACTTGTACGTTAGATACGCCATCAATGGTGGAAAACAGCGGTTCTACTACCCTAGATAAATAGTCAGTGAGTTCGGGAATAGGAAGCGCTGCACTGGAAAAACCCACATAGGCGACAGCCGTAGAGTCACCAGAAGAGCGTTCAATAACCGGGTCATAGGCTTGTTCGGGTAGCTTATAGCGGATCTGGCTCACACGCGCCATGACCTCAGTCAGGGCTTTGTTGGAGTCATGGTTTAAGTTCAAGCGAATAGTGACGCGGCTTTGACCTTGTACGGATGATGATTGCACATAATCAATGCCTTCTACGGATGACACAGCTTGCGTGATGGGCTGCGTAATATAGCCCTGCACTACGTCAGAGGGCGCGCCAGGGTATTGGGTAGTCACCGTGATAGAAGCATTTTCTAACAATGGGTATTGGCGTATGGGAAGTTTGCCCAGCGCTTGCAAACCCAGTAAGCAAATCAGCGCACTGACAACCACCGCCAACACTGGGCGGCGAATAAAGAGATCGGTAAAGGTCATGGTGCTAGCCCTTTGTCATCCGAGAGCGCCAAGGTGTTGTGTTCTTTAATCTGAACAGGGGCTTGGTCTTGCAGTTTAATTTGGCCAGATACCACCACTTGGTCTTCAGGTTGCAGGCCTTGCAGAATTTCAGCTAAACCATGCTCGCGCCTACCTACGTCTACAGAGGTGCGTTTGGCTAAGGTGTTACCAGACTCGGCTGTTTGTATGGTGAACAGCGTATTGCCGTAGCTGGCGTAGTTGATGGCGGTTTCAGGCACCCAGTAGCTACTGCCGTTTTGTGGAATGCGTATTTGAATAGTGGCCGAGCTGCCCGCACGTGCCGGTGCATCGGCAGTGGCTAATTTGGCCTGTACAGACACATTGCGTGAGCGGTTGGTTAAGGGATCAATCGCGGTGATGATGGCATCGAAATCTTGATTAGGGTGAGCGTCGCTGCGCACCGTTAAGTTTTGGCCTAGCTCTAAATGAGCCGCGCTTTTTTCATCCACCTGAAAATTCACATAGACGGTGTCGTTATTTACAAGGGAAACAATGCTATCGCCGGTGTGCAGGTATTGACCGGGATGCACTTGGCGTACACCGACTACGCCAGAAAACGGCGCTTTGATCTGCTTCTTGGCAATTTGTGATTCCACTAAGCGTAATTCGCCTGTGCTCATATCTAAGGCAGCTTGGGCTTGTTCCAACTGTTCGGCAGTGGCAACGCCTTGGCGATTCAGGGTGCGGGTACGTTGATAGTGTTGTCTAGCCTGAGTGAGTTGAGCTTGCAAGCGTTGGCGCTCAGCTTGCTCGCTAGCATCGTTCAATTGCACTAGGGGTTGGTCGGCTTTGACGGTACTGCCTGACTCCAGTAGCAGTTTAGTGATACGGCCTTCGGTTTCTGCAGTCAGGGTGACCTGTTGTGCTGCCTCCAGCTCTCCGGTGCTCACAATGTCTACATACGCAGGTTTGATCGTGACAGAGGCCACGGCAACTGGAGTAGGGGGGTATTGATAGCCGCCTTCAGACGAGGCGCCGGGAAAATAATAATAGCCAAGTGCGCCTATAGCTAGCACGGCAATGCCAGCAAAGGGGAAAACTACTTTCTTGGACATTCTGTACTCCAATAAAAGGTAACAAGCGCATGTAGCCTTGTCTCTAGGTTTTAGTTGGAGTTACTATAAGACCTCAAGTTAACTTGAGGTCAAGCAATGAAAACCGCAAAAAAACAGGAAATACAACAGATTAGTGAACGTTTTCTAACGGTGGGTGAAGTGGCTAATCGTAGTGGTGTTGCCGTCTCGGCCATACACTTTTATGAG
>SRSN01000234.1 GCA_004791645.1 Alcaligenaceae bacterium 429 | reverse complement strand
AATTATGAATTTCAAAAATAGAAATGATATGTGTAGCCAAGTCCTGAGCGGCATAGAACCTTTAATCTCTGACTTAAATCTTTCTACAAAAAGCAACAATGATAACCCTGCCTATATCGCCTATTGCACCCCGAAGAATAGTAAAGCGCCTGGGAAAGTCCTTCTATCTGTTTACGATCGCACTTCTGACGGAAAAAGCGGTGAAGCGCTAGGCGCAATTGAGCTAGGTATTGCAAACACCCCAAAAAGAAACAAGCAACCTACACTAGAATTGATATCAGGAAAGTCACACGATGAAATTGCTCAATGGATAAACTCATTGTCACGCTTCAACGAAATCACACCGCCGGATATACAACAAAACCAGAACCGCAATTTTTTTAAGGTATATCTAAAAACTTATGAAAACGCCAAAAAATTCGCAGAACATGTGCATTCATTCATTCTAAGAAAAGACTCAGCGTTTCCCACGCCTAACACTGAAGCTCAAAGAGTGTTGAAATCAATTCTGAATCGCATAGGACAACCTAAATTCAGGGCGAGTCTGCTACGCGCTTATCAGAGTTCGTGTGCCATTTCAGGATGTTCGGCAGAACCAGCTCTCGAAGCCGCTCATATTCAACCGTTCTCTGAGTCCATGAGCAACACGCCAAATAATGGGCTCCTTCTTCGTGCTGATATTCACACTTTATTTGACCTACATCTAATTTCAGTAGAGCCTAACTCTCGCAAGATAAAGATTCACCCAGAAATTGCAACTAGCTATGGTGAGTTAGAGGGTCGTAACCTCGCAGAGCCAGATAATTCTGCTTTTAATCCTGAGCCAGAATACCTTCGTAACCACTTTGTCCGCTTCCAAGAGAAGCTCAATCAGCCAGTCGCCATCCCTAGCAATCCTGACGACATCTAAGATCATCTCTTCCAACTATCCAAAAGAATAGACGACCGCCCTTAGACTTAGCAGCCGCCTTGTCTTGTATGGTCATAATGACTTTCTAATTTTTTTTCTATAGGTATGATATCGATTACCACACCTCACTCATACCAATAAAGACATGGCTCTATTTTCTCAACGCAAAGGGATTCGCCCCTTACAAAAAAACCTACAAAGGGACTTTCTAGACCAAGAAACAAGAAATGGTTTGTGGAGCGTAATAGTTCGTACCGTTTTAGACAACTGGAGTGGTCCCAATATGTTTAATGACCGACCCACCGGTGATAATGCCTATATTGTTGAAAATCTTTATGGGGCAATTTGGTTTCGTGTCCTTAAGCGACCTCTAGACTCCATGCCTAGTTTCGACCCAGCGATGAGAAATAGCACATACCAGACTATAAGGGAGGTCATTTTGAACGGGCAATGGTTCGACTCCCTTGATTTGGTTGAGTTTATAGCCCAAAACATCCCTGAAAACTGGAAAGCAAACACAATAAATCTTTGTAACTCTGTCTTTGAAGGGGAAAATGCAGCCTACAGGTTCATTAACTCTGAACTGACAGAGATTACAGATGCAGCGGAAATTGAGTCCATCGCAGAAGCCCTAGACTCGCCAAAAACCACTATAAACACACACTTCGCAAACGCCCTATCCCTACTCTCGGATAGAAAATCCCCTGACTATAGAAACTCGATCAAGGAGTCAATCTCTGCTGTAGAGTCATTATGCAAAGTCATATCAGGCAAACAGAATGGAACACTCGGTGAGTGTCTCAAAGTCATTCAAAACTCTCACCCCATGCACAAGGCTTTTCAAGCAGCTCTAAATAGCCTCTATGGATACACCAGTGATGAAGGTGGTATTAGGCATGCGTTAACAGAAGACTCATCACCTCCCACATACGCAGATGCAAAATTTATGCTAGTCAGTTGTACTGCCTTCGTAAACTATTTATTAACTATTGCAGCTGAAGAGAATATTTCACTCAACAGCTAGCAAACAAAAAACCGTTTATCCTTTGATAGATGAAATTAGGTCAACATCATACAAAACATAACGCATAGTCTACAATTACATAGTTTTATATGCCTACGTTCGCAACTATTCTCCTAGCCATATCAATAATTGCTCTTGCAGCCGCAATACTCTATAGCGGTTTGAGTATTGCGAAACATTTCAAGTGCAATCAGAGTGCTGTAAGTCCATCAAGCCTCACGCCTCCTGACGCCACCAGAGATCAAGTGTTGACCATATGGATGGCTGCTTATACACAATCCACTGCATTACACAATGATATAGTGAAGTTTTTACGCACTATGTCCATAGGCGCTCTGGGTATAGGCCTAACATTGGTGGCTCAAAAAACAATCACAATTACCCTCGATCTTTCCAACTACTGTAAGAGTGACAATGCAATCGTTGCACTGGCTTTTCTAGCGCTCTCTTTACTCGTAACGATGGGCTCGTTGGAAGTACTCACCTATCAACAACGAGATCTAGCAAACCACCTAAGATCAAAGCTTAATACCGATGCTCAACTTTCCACCATCCTCCCAGACTGCAAGCTCCCTCGAAAGTATTATGTATTCGGTGTAATGTCTCTGCTCTCTTTAGTTATAGGCTCAGGCCTGCTTGCTTTGGCAATATCAAACACAACATAACTCCAGACCACCCAATACGCCTCTGAGCCTTAGAAAATCAGCTGACAACTCGACAGCCTACGGGTTTTAGTATGGTTTAGTCTGGACACTCGCGCAAGGTGTCCGGACAATATTGTTTGTAGGCAGCGCATACCCTTCCCCCATCCAGTGTGAAAGCTGTTTATGCGCATAGTCTAGGTGGTTGTAATACACCGTTCGAGACATCTTGAGCCTATCTAGTTTCGTTTTCACTGCACCAGGCCACATGTAGTGCGCATGCAAAGCTGTCCTCGCCTCAGGGAATAAGCGAGTCACTAACCCGTCCAGTCGTTTCAAGTCATCATCCGCTAGCAAAGCGTGTGGATCTTCCCTACTCTGCCCGTCAACTCGCATGGTTAGGTAAGCGGACTTGGCTGGGTAACCCAACACGTTTCGGTTTTCACCGCGCTTCCAGACCCCCCACTCACCTAGCAAGATTTCAATATTACTTCTGCTCATTGCGCGTCTCCCTGCTGCTATCACCAAACAATTCCCTTAACCCCTGCCTTGCCCGCTCTCTTTTATTCTCTGGCCGGCGCTGCTCGTGCTCTTTGCGCTTCTTTCTGATGAAATCCACATGACACGATGGGTCGCCATACATCCATTTTTGTAATGCCATCAGAACTCCTCCAATGCCCAGCCACCACCCTCTTTTTTGGTCTTGGCTTTAATCGCTATAAAACGAAATGGGTATAGGTCAGCGGCTACCTTGATCTTTACTCTGGCATCGTCTTGCCAAAAGCCTTTAACCTCATGCAGCTCCATAACCCCATCGGTACGCATCACCGCAAAGTCAGGCGTGTAAAACGTGTTATCCCCTAGGCGCAGCTTCACGCCCTCAAACTTGAACCACGCCACTTCACCAGCAACTCGCAGCGCCTCAAGGTACTGACCATAAGCGGCCTCTGTTTTGTTCATCTGGCCTACTTTCAGCCTGCCAAGTGCGTACATCGCCCGTTCCTTGCTCATCAGTCCTCAAACCCTCTTGATGGTCTACTCTTTGGCGCTGCCGCTGGTACCGGCCCTGCCCAGTTACCAAAGCGCATAAATTCGCCCGTGTAGTTAAGATCAACCTTCCCTGTTTTGCCCTGCCTGTTTTTCATCACAAATAACTCAGCGTAGTTTTCGTTTCCTGAGTCCAACTTGTCCTGTGCTTCTCGGTACAGCCCCAAAAGAATGTCGCTATCCTGTTCAATTGAGCCGCCATCCCTAAAGTCGCTTGATTTGGGTCGTGGGTTTGGGCGTTTCTCAATGTCACGCGAGAACTGACTAAGTGCCAGCACAGCGATATTCAGCGTCTTTGCCAGAATCTTTAGCCCTTTGGTGATGGCCTCAATTTGCTGGTAGCGCTTTTCCTCTGTGCCAGTCATCAGCTGCAGGTAGTCCACCACCAGCAGGTCTAGCCCGTGTTTACGCTTCACTGATCTGGCTTTGGAAATAACCTGCAACAGACTTAGCCCCGGCTCATCATCGATGTAGAACTTCAGTTCTTGCAGCTTGATCGTGGCCGCTGTGATCTTTGTCCAGTTGTCGTCCTCGTCCATTTCCGCGCCAGCAGCGGTAAGCGCACGGCTAGGGATGCTCCCTGCTATGGCAATACTTCGCTCGGTGACTTCCATTACTGGCATTTCCATGGACAGGAACAGCGTAGAAAACCCTTTCATTGCTGCGTTTAGCGTTACCGTCTCACCAAAAGCAGACTTACCCATACCAGGGCGAGCGCCTAGCGTTACCAGTGCGCCGCGACGAATGCCGCCACTCAGAATTTGGTCGAGGTCGATCAAGCCAGTAGGGATGCCCGGATTAGGCGCTCTGCCGTGGTAGCGCTCGTCTAAGTCCTCAATGAACCCGTGTAGTGCCTGACTGATGCTGATCGGCTCTTTGCGTACTGCTGTTTCTGCCAGCTTGCTGAACTCGGCCTGCACAGCGTCCAGCTTCTCGGTGGCAGGCAGTGGACCAGAAACGATTTCTCTCG
>SRSN01000233.1 GCA_004791645.1 Alcaligenaceae bacterium 429 | reverse complement strand
TGCTGCTAACAATGCAGCACGGTCTTGTTCACCATTTAACGGCCGGTCATCCCCTTTGCCCAAGCGGCGCACAGAAGCATCGGTATTGATGGCCACCACCAAGCTTGCGCCCAGTTGTGATGCCGCATCCAGATAGCTCACATGTCCACGGTGCAAGATATCAAACACACCATTCGTAAATACCAACGGACGTGGCAATTCGCCACGTTCTACCGCGCTGGCTAGTGCTTCAGGTGTGTAGATTTTTTGCTCAAAGGTGATTGCCATAATCGTTAGGCCGTTACGATCAATTGCTGTTGTTTGCTTAAGTCTTTACGGTATCGGTTTAGCTCTTGTACCGACTTAAAGTCTTCGCCCATCAACAACGACATGTTGTGCAGAATACGGGTGGACACTTTACCTTCCCACTCTTTATCAAAGCGGATTTGGTCATCCAACCAGTGCTCTAACCAACCTGGTGACGGCAGTTTGGACTGTACGGTGTCGTCAGGGTACATATCTTTGTTAACGTGCAAATTGGTAGGGTGCAACGCTTGCGCAGTACGGTGCGCAGACGCCATCAACACACCAATTTTAGAAAACGCCAAGCGTGTTTCTAGTTTGGTTGCATCGTTAGGCGTAGCCAAAGCACGACGCATGTAACGCAGGTAAGCTCCCGCGTGACGGGCTTCGTCTTGAGCCACAATTTTGTAAATAGCTTGGATAACTGGCTCGGTATGCCAGTCAGCAGCGCGTCTATACCAGTGATTCAACCGCACCTCGCCGCAGAAGTGCAGCATCATGGTTTCCATTGCAGGGGCAGGATCAAACTCAAAACGTACGTTATGCAGTTCTTCTTCTGTAGGCACCAACTCAGGGCGGAATCTACGCAGATACTCCATCAGCACTAAGGAGTGCTTCTGCTCTTCAAAGAACCAAATCGACATGAAGGACGAAAAGTCACTGTCATTGCGAAAATCACGTAAGAACATTTCCGTAGCAGGCAAAGCAGCCCACTCGGTAATGGCATTCATCTTGATGGTATAAGCCTGTTCATCAGTCAGCTTGGACGCATCATAGTCATCCCAGGGAATGTCATGCGACAGGTTCCAGCGTACAGCTTCCATGGATTTGAACAACTCGGGATATAACATCTCTCATCCTCGGGGGTAAATCGACACACTTATCGTAGAGTGTGCAGTTCTCAGAATTATGTCAGCGTCGTAACTGTGAGTACGACACTACAATACTTTTACAGCCCACAGCACCAAACCCACGATCACAGCCAACAATGCACACAATACGGTCATTAACCTATTGTTCTGCTCTTGGGCCACGCGTAACTGGCGTAATTCCTGTAGGACCACCGGCGTAGTATCTGGCCGACTCAGATTATCGAAAACCAAACGTGGCAACTGTGGCATGATCTGTGCCCACTGACCGGCTTCCTTTTTAAGTTGCTGCTTCAGGCCCTGTGGCCCAATGCGTTGATACATCCATTTTTCTAGATACGGTTTGGCGGTATCCCATAGATCCAGCTCAGGATCTAGGTCACGCCCCATACCTTCGACGTTCAACAATGTTTTTTGCAGCAACACCAATTGCGGCTGAATCTCCACATTAAAGCGCCGCGATGTTTGGAACAGACGCAACAACACCTGCCCTAACGATATTTGTGACAAGGGACGATCAAAGTGCGGTTCACATACCGCGCGCACCGCCCCCTCCAATTCTTCTTCGCGCGTATCAGCGGGCACCCAACCGGACTCTATATGCAGTTGTGCCACACGACGATAGTCGCGACGGAAAAAAGCCAAGAAATTCTGTGCCAAGTAGTTTTTATCAAACTCAGACAACGACCCCACAATACCGAAATCCAGTGCTATGTAGCGCCCGAAAGTATCGGGATCATCAGAAATACGGATATTGCCTGGGTGCATGTCAGCATGGAAGAATCCATCGGCAAACACTTGAGTAAAGAAAATCTCTACCCCTTTGCGCGCTACCTGTTTCAGATCCACCCCTGCATCACGCAAGCGTTGAATCTGATTCACAGGGATGCCACGCATTCTGTCCATGGTGAACACATTGTGGGCGCAGTAATCCCAGTGCACTTCAGGCACCATCAAGAGCTCAACACGTTCAGGTGTCTCGACAAAATTACGTCGTAACTGGCTGCAGTTGGAGGCCTCACGGATTAAATCCAGCTCGTCGTGCAGGTACTTTTCGAACTCAGCAACAACTTCACGTGGGCGCAAACGACGGCCATCTGGCCCTGTTTTTTCTACCAAACGCGCCATCGTACGCATCAACGCCAAGTCTTTATCAATGACTTCGCGCATACCTGGGCGCAGTACCTTAACAGCTACTTCACGGCCATTATGCAGTACCGCGAAGTGCACTTGCGCAATAGACGCAGACGCAACAGGGTCTACTTCAAAATGTTTAAACAGTTTGTTGGTAGGTGCACCCAGTGCCTGCTCTACAATTTTGGCTGACACTTGAGAGTCAAACGGTGGCACGCGGTCTTGCAGCAAGGCAAGCTCTTCGGCCACATCCAAAGGAATCAAATCGCGTCGTGTGGACAACACCTGCCCAAACTTCACGAACACAGGCCCTAAGGACTCCAGTGCCAAACGTAAACGCTCGCCACGTGGCAGCTTAGGCGCACGCCCAAACCGTACAATACGCAGCAAACGCACCGCCCAAGGATGACGAATGCTGGACAGCACTAATTCATCTAAACGGTACTTAAAAGCGATGTAAAGAATGTAGAAGAAACGGCAAAAACTCATCAGCATGACAACCTCTTTTTCTGCTCAAGACGTTGTACAGCTTGCTCGGTGCGCTCTAGTGCTTGCTCCACTTGCTGGAGACGCGCTTTCCACATCTGATAACGACTGTGTGACACCAAGAGGTCACTTTCTTCACCTAGATATTCACCTAGGTTTTCTGCGGCATTTCGTACTGTTTTACGGCTGCCATCAAAAAGACTTTTAGCCCCTGACAGCAAACGCACAGCCGGTATATCACCTACCACAGCGGCTAACTCACCTTCCACATCAGGGCGTAGTGACTGCGCTAAGTCGGCCACCACATTGGCCAATGCCGCCTCACCTTCGATACGCATCAATTGCGTGAGCGCGGTGGGATCACCACCTTGTAGTACGGAAGGAATTTGGGAAAGTCGTTCTGCCGGTAACGTTAATGTCACGTCAGGCAAGACAGAAGAATCGCAGTGCTGTAGTTGGCCATCAGCGGTAATACTGCATTGAAACCGTAACAGCCCCGCCTCTACACGCACACTATGCCCGGAAAACGCCGCCAACCGTGCCTGTGCCCATTCATCGCGCACTAACAATCGGTTGATCAAGCGCACCCCCATACGAGCAGGATGCAAGAAATCCGGAACTACTGACATGAAATTTGCCTCTGACACGATCACCCTGCAGGTAACATAGGAAATGCCCTAGTGTAACCCGTAGCCTTGTTTATCACGCACACAACAAGGATAAAAACAAACGCTACACCACGGTATAGGTATAGCGTTTGTCGCTAGGATGACCCAACAACCTTCTATCAGTCGTTGACAGTCAACTGCTGAATACCAGCCACCAGCCAGCCAGCGTTGTCTTCTTTGTACAGGTTCCATACTTCTTCAAAGCGGAACGCTTCTGTACCTTGGCCTTCACGCAGCATACCGGAGTAACGGATGCTAGCTAAGTGACCACCCGCTACTTTCTCGATACCCAGCAATTCAGCGTTCAGCAATACCACTTCTGTGGAACTGTCATCGCTTTCACGCTGCTGAATTTGTGGTGTAGCTTCGATCAGCAAGTCGTCGGTCAAGTATTCGCGCAGTGCGTTTACATCGCCTTTATCCCACAGAGCTTGGATTTCCACGAAGCGCTGTTTGGAGTTTGCCAAGAAAGAAGTGATATCAAAGTCAGCGGGAATGAACCAACTAGGATCAACTTCTGTTTGCTCTGGCGCTGCATAAGCGGCGGCCGCTGCGGGTGCAGCAGAAACAGGAGCTGCAGGCGCTGGCTGTGCAGCACGTGGGTACTGAGGCTGCATACCTGGGTCGTTAGACTGACGGTATTGATTATTCACGTTACCGGCACCTTGAGTGGCAGTACGAGAACCTGCACCACGCAAACGACGGATCAAGAACATCACACCAAAGACCACAATACCGATCAGGATTGCGCTAGACAAGAATTCCAACATCGCGCCGCCCAGACCCATGCTGGACAACAGTGCTGCAATACCTAGACCAGCAGCGATACCTGCCAGAGGGCCCAAGAAACGGGACATGCCAGACTTAGCTGCTGTGCCGGCTGCCGCTGCGCCAGCAGCTGGTGCTGCGCTACGTTGAGTAGTGTTAGCGGCTGCAGGAGGCGTAACAGCTTGACGTTGCTGGGTCACGTTCGAGGACTGACGGCCAAGGCTTTTACCACCGCCCATGCGGCGTGCTTCTGCATCAAAGGAAACTGCCAGCATACCGGCGGCTGATACCGCGATCAGCATCGTAGCCAGTACACGGGAAAATCGTTGCGAAATCATCTATGACTCCTTGCTCACGACTACATCATGTGTCGTGTGTCTTATGAGGGCTTTGTCAGACA
>SRSN01000232.1 GCA_004791645.1 Alcaligenaceae bacterium 429 | reverse complement strand
AGACAACAGAAGGCGCCGCATTCTGTCTGTCTGATGGTTGCGATGTGCAACCCAGAACAAACAACGGGAACAATGCCACGGGAAGGTAACGCATACCACGCGTTAAAAGCGTAAATTTCTCAGCCATATAAACCTCTTCAACTTAACTCTGATATAAAAATTCGGAACAATGCTGAACGCACGCAGGGAGTACTACCGGGCTACAACTGCCCCCTACGCCGCGCACGTTCGCTAGCATGCTTAGAGACACTACTAGGGTGTTTAGTACTTCCAACGCAGATTCAACATCACACTACGTGGCGCGCCGTAGAAGTTACCGAAACCTGCAGACCCTATCTGACGCAGATAGGTGCGGTTGAACACGTTGTCTACCAGTAGGTCCACATTCCAATGAGGATTGATCTGATAGCCTACTTTGGCCGCTACGGTGGCGTAGCCCCCTTGGGTATAGATGCCGTTATAGGTATCACTTTGCAGATTCAAGCCTGCGCCTACCGTCCAACCTTGTAGCGCACCGTCTAACACCTTGCTGTTGAAGCGGTACTGAGTCCACAGCTTGACCATATGCACTGGCACTCTGGAGTCTAGTGGCGTACCAACTTTGGCCGCGTTGGAGTCTTTAACGATCTTGGACCTATTCCAGGTGTAGCTGGCGCTAATATCCCAACCCGGTGTGGGGCTGCCCATAACCTCTAGTTCTACCCCCTTACTTCTCACCTTACCGGCGCTGAGGTAGCAGGTACCTGTAGAACTACCACCGCACCCTACATGAGCGTCATCGACCATCGCGCGGTTCTTATCTTCCAGATAGAAAAACGCTAGAGTGGCATTCAGCTTGCCATCCATGAACTCGCCTTTCAGGCCAGTTTCAGCCTGCCAACCCACGCGAGGGTCCAGTATGTTGCCTGAGTAATCAAAGTTGGTTTGTGGTACGAAGGTATCCGCATAGCTGGCATACCACGTCATGTCAGGATGGAAGTCCCACACCAAGCCGCCATAAGGGGTGAACTCATTGCTGGCTTTGGCATTACTGGTTTTCCAGCTGGTCTGCATTGGCCACGTCGTCCTACTCTTACTGGAATAATCCGTCCAACGGCTACCCAGTATCAGTCTGAAGTCATCAGTGATGCTAAAACGAGCCGCCGCATATAAACCCGACTGCTTGGTGATGGTCTGACTACGGTCGGTAGGTGAACCAAACTCATAGGAGCCATGATCATCCAGCACATAGTGAGGGGCTGGAGAGGTATAGGCTTGGCCTGAGCGGTAGTCGCGCTGAGAGATGTTGTACCCAAGGGTTAGCTCATGCGTCTGGCCTAGCAACTCAAACGGGCCACTCGCGCTTAGGTCCGCGCCTTGAAAGATACGAGACTCATCCAGATAGCCCAGACTACCGCCGCTGGATAAACCCGTGTTCTCATCAATACGTGTATTGAAAAATGAGTACTGTTCTATGTTCACTCTGCCGTAGTTATAGATCAATTTAGTTTCCCAACCATTATCAAAACGGTGGGTTAAATCGGCAGACAGCTCTGGGCTCTCTCTGGTCGACGGTTTATCAGAGCCCACAAAAGAATCACGACCGGGTAGCTCACCATTCATATAACGCGGCAATCCCCAGTTCACGATGGTTTTCTGATACCCATATGTCCCTGTCAGGCCCAGCGTTGTATTAGGCGTCAGGTCATACTCAATTGCCCCATAGAGCAAGGTATAGCGGTTAAACCACGTCTCATAAAACGTGTCTTTGTCATCGTGTGATAAGACCCCGCGAGCGCGTAATCGCCCACCTTCTGTCAACGGGCCGCTGACATCTAACTCAACACCCTTATTGCTCCATGAACCAGCACGCACCGCACCTGAGAAAGCAAACTCTTTAAGCGGGCGTTTACGCACGTAATTGATGGTGCCGCCGGGCTCGCCGCTACCTGACAATAAAGCGGAAGGCCCTCGCAACACTTCTAGGCGATCATATTGTGCGATCGTACTGTTGCCCGGTGCCCCGGTATAACTACTTTGTATAGGTACGCCATCCGCTTGAACGTTAGCCGCAAAGCCACGAATGCTGGCCGCTTCTTGGCCTTCATAGCCCGACAATGTCACCCCTGTAACTTGCCTAAGGGCATCAGCCGAGGTGGTCCACCCTCTATCTTCAATCTGCTGGCGAGTCATTACCGAAACAGACTGCGGGATCTCGCGCAGAGAGGTCACGCCCCTAAACATGGTGACGGCATCCGTCGCATACGAGCCGCTACCGTCGGTCTCCGCACCTCTGCTGCCAATCACAGACACTGGCGCTAATTGTGCAGCTTCCGCTAACGGCGACAAGATGACATTTTTGCCTTCTCGTTTATATTGCACCGGCGCCCCCTGCAACAAGCGCTGTAGCGCCTGCTCTGGCGTCATCGCCCCCTGTACGGGTGGAGCCTGTATACCGGCCACCACTTGCTGCATATAGAAAAACTGCAGATCAGTCTGTCGCCCTAGCTGAATCAGCGAATCCTCCAGCGGCTGCGCGGGAAGGCTAATTTGTACGACCTCCCCTTGTGCATGCACACTCATGGGCATACTCAAAGAAAACGTGCCCATTACGGCCATGGCTGTCAGGTTAAGACACAATGCAGAGCGGGAAGCCAGCCGTCTGCTAGCAGAGTGAAATGGACGGTTGTCCATGGTCGTTCATCCTTCAAGAAAAAAGACTGCTGTGAAGCGTCTAACCCTTTGGCCAAAGGTAGGTTGCATGAATACATAAAGTGCTCGCCAAAGAAGCGGCATTTTCATGAGTAAAGCGCTTTGGCCACCTCAGCTCCTGAATGGATTTCTAAATATAAATTGTAACTATTTGCAATAACCAAAATAGGCCCACCCATAGGCGTGAGCATGCCTCGCCGAACGGCGAAGACAAGAAAAAGGAAGAAGTGCCCTATGGCTTGAAGCCATGGGGATAGAAACTGCTAACGCGCTAGGATATCCACCGCACTACCATCAGGCCGTCGCTGCACGATTACTGGTGCAAATTGTGGCAACGCTGCCAGAAAAGACTCTGGGTCGTCGATATTAAACACGCCCGACACACGCAACTCACCGATACGAGCATCGCGCACCAGCATACGTTGGTCGCTGTAGCGGTTCAGTTCCTGAATGGCTTTCGCCAATGGGGTCCCTCTAAAGACCACCTTGCCCTCACGCCACGCCACAGCGCTTTCAACATCGGCACCTTTGCCCGACGTCAGCTCACCAGATGGCGAGACGCGTGCGATATCGTTTGATCGCAACATCGCCGTTTGCCTACTCCACCACGGGCCAGCACTGACCTCTACCGAGCCCTGCAAGACATCAACCGAAAATGCTTGCTCACTACGGCGCACATTGAATTGCGTACCCGTCACGCGTACATTGCCGCTTTCTAACTCAACGATAAACGGCGTACCTTGCTTGCCATCCACATGGAAAAATACTTCGCCCTGGTCTAGACGAACCGTGCGCTGATTGGCATAAAGCTGTACCGAAACCGTAGTATCGGTATTCAGCAAAAGCGTGGAGCCATCTGGCAAAGTAACCTCAGTACGCTCGCCATGCGCCGTAGAAAGCTGCGCCTGATATTCAGGGGTGGCACGCCACTGCATAGGATCAACAATGGCAAACGTGACTGCCGCCGCACAAACCATTCCTAACCCATAACTCCAGAATGCACGTCGTGATGGCTTGTGAACCACATTCGGCTTAGGTATTGCACCTAGCTTTTTCACTTCACTTTTTGGCAGTGCAGCCGCCATGTTCCAGATATGTTGTACGTGTTGGTAGCGCTCTTCGTTTTTTGGATCAGCCTGATGCCATTGCTCAAAAGCTATACGTTCTGCAGCGGTCACATCATCTGAACACATGCGCTCGTACCAATAGGCAGCCTGATCGTATGGATCAGCCGCCGTAGCAGGATCTATATGGTCAGTCATGATCGTCAGCCCTCCAGAACCAAGGCACGAAAAAAGCATGCCCCCTCATAAGACAAGACGTTTGGCGAGACTGCACTCCTGAACAACTAGTGAGCATTTTTCTGTAACTGAACTTGTAAATGACGCAACGTTCGCATCATATAGCGCTCGACCATATTGCGAGAAACGCCCATCTTATCGGCTATTTCAGCGTTTGATAAGCCCTCTACTTGGCGCAGTTGAAAGGCAATCTGACATGCTTGTGGGAGGTCGTTCAGAGCAGCCAACATAATGCGGGCGGTTTCATCGGCCTCATACAGCTCATGGGAACTTGGTTCCATCGGATGGCTTTCCTCTGGTAAGGCATCCAGCGACTGTGTTTGTCGCACCTGTTCGGACCGATAAATACTAATGGCACGATTTGAGGCGGCACGCTGAAAATAATACGGCTCATAATCCCGTAATACCGCCGTGTCCTGCTCCAACATTTTCAATGCCACATCTTGCAGCGCATCTTCGGCATCCTGCCGGTTATTCCATTTGCGAGCCCATGAGCCCACCAGCTCGCTGTAGTGAGCGAGCCAATTCTTTTTAGGCATAGATGAGCGAGACATGGCGGTATTACGGGATTATGAGCCGTATTATTTTCAGCGTGCCGCCTCAAATCGTGCCATTAGTATTTATCGGTCCGAACAGGTGC
>SRSN01000231.1 GCA_004791645.1 Alcaligenaceae bacterium 429 | reverse complement strand
AACAGCTTATTTTCGCCTGTTTTTTGCATTCAGCATAGATGAGTAAGTCTTTGAAAGTTCTGTACTGTGTGCTTACTTTTGCCACCAAAAAAAAAACGCCAACCCAGTAGAGTTGGCGTACATGTTTGCTATTTTTGGTGCCGCTTACCGGAATCGAACTGGTGACCTTTTCATTACGAATGAACTGCTCTACCAACTGAGCTAAAGCGGCACAGTGCGTTTGCACTCAACAAAAATTATAATGCCATCATTCGGGCTTGTAAATTTCGCCCCCTTACCCTTTATACGAGGCTAATTATGAGTGCAAAGTGGATTCTAATCATCGCGGCGTTCTTGCCGTTTCTGGCGGCAGTCAGTGCCAAAGTGGGTGGTAAAGGTTTCCAAAACCACACCCCGCGTGAATGGTTAGCCAAACAAGAAGGCTGGCGTGCTCGAGCCAATGCGGCTCAAGCTAACACCTTTGAAGCCTTACCTTTTTTCTACGCTGCCTTTATCTACGCGTTATTCATCCAGCCCGTTGCTCCTGAGCTAGTTCTGAAGCTGGGCTTAGCATGGGTACTCTTACGCGTAGCGTATATTTACGTGTACATTCGTGACTTATCATCACTGCGCAGCCTAATCTGGTTCGCTGCATTTGCCGTCAATATCAGCCTACTTTTTGTCTAAACCCCGCACTCAGGACGAGGCCAGTAACTCTCTGGCCTTTTCCCCTACTCTCGCAAAACCTGCTCTATAGCGCTCATCCACAGGATTACAGCAGGAAATACGCACAGCATTACTAAACCTACCACTGGCTGAATACAAGCGCCCCGGTATCAAACTAATCTTGTCGCCTACTAGCTGTTGATACAGCACATAGGTATCGATGGGATCGGGCAATTCCAACCAAAACAAATACCCACCCTCTGGCTTAGTGGCTTTAGTACCTTCAGGAAAATAGTCAGCAATTAACGCCTGTGCCACGTTCATATTCTTCGCATAATTCTTACGCAGTTTACGCAGATGGTAGTCATAGCCACCAGCCTCTAAAAACTGGCCTAAAGTTTCTGATAGAAACTGCGATTCCGCAATGGAATATAAGCTTTTCAGTTGGCGTATTTTTCTATTAAAGCGCGTGCTGTGTACCCACCCTATACGGAAATCTGGCGCTAAGGTTTTGCTAAAACTAGAGCAAAAAATCACCCACCCATTTTCATCCAAGGACTGTACAGCAGGTAAAGTGCCGTGGCTTTGCAGCTCTGCATATAAACCATCTTCGATTAATGGCACCTGATACTGATTCACCAATTTAGCGAGTTTTTTCTTAGCTTCCAACGGCATACTACAGCCCAAAGGGTTGTGTAAGTTGGGCATACAAATCAAGGCCTGCAACTGTTTTTCTGCCAAGAGGGGCTCTATCTCATCCACACATAACCCTGTCTCTGCGTGCGTAGGTAGCTCAACCAGTTTTAGTCCTAAATCATTCAATAACGGGATCAAATAAAAATAAGTAGGTGATTCAACCCCTACACTATCCCCTGGTTTAGTCACTGCCCGTAATGCGAGATTAATGGCCTCCATACAGCCATGGGTCAGACAAATATCGTCCACATGACTCAACACACCCAAATTCTGCATACGACGCGAGATCTGTCTGCGTAGTGTCAAACTACCTGGTGGCAATGCATAGCTAGAGATCAGCGATGCTTGCTGCCGCACTAAGCGACTCATAATGCGCCCTAGTTTTTCCCTAGGAAACAAGTCTGAGTTTTTGTCAGGACATGCCAGCGACAAATTCAAAAAAGATGGATCCTGCTGCATAGCAAAAGCTTGTTCAATTAAGCTCAATACCGATGCACTAGCCGCGCTCTCCTCTGTACCCTTTTCAAAAGTGCGCATTAACCCGGGTAGCTGATTTTTCACAACAAAACCCGATTGTGGCCTGGCCTCTATAAAGCCCTGATCCTCAAGCGAGCGGTAGGCCGCAATCACCGTATTAATGCTGAGATTATGCGTATGCGCTGCCTGACGTATAGACGGCAACGCTCCACCCGCACTGAACACCCCCTTTTCAATGGCGTGTTTTAACCCCTCTGCTAATTGCAGAT
The DNA here is from genome assembly GCA_004791645.1 of Alcaligenaceae bacterium 429. Taxonomy (GTDB): domain Bacteria; phylum Pseudomonadota; class Gammaproteobacteria; order Burkholderiales; family Burkholderiaceae_B; genus Paenalcaligenes. The sequence continues at coordinate 2,553 of SRSN01000231.1, read as the reverse complement.
AACGTGGTTGTGATGAAGCAGGCAGCAGTTCAGGCATGATGACACCCTAAAGATAAATAGTGCTCAATAACTGTACCCATCATAATTGATAATTTCTGAGCCTGTACCTATTTTTGTATCTGCTTTACGCTGATAGCTCTTTCTCCCTTTTCATATAACCAGCAATCATGATCAACCCCGCCCTTCTCAGTTATGTAGCCGTGATGTCGGTTACACCCGGCCCCAATAATTTGCTGTTAGCAACCTCTGGTGTGAACTTTGGCTTTAAACGTACTTTGCCCATGAGTTTAGGCATTAGTTTAGGCGCAGGCTTTCAGTGCTTCATCACTATGCAAGCCTTAGGCGCGATGGTGTCATGGTTGGGACAAATGCGGCTATTCTTAGCCTTAGCCGGCTGTATGTACTTGCTGTGGTTATCGTGGAAAATTTTTCAATCCAGTGCTCCAGAAGCCAAAAAAGATGCTCGCCCTTTTGGTTTCCTGCAAATGGCAGCCTTCCAATGGATTAACCCCAAAGCATGGATTATGGCCATTAATACGGCCCTCTTGTTTGGTACAGTAAACAGCGATCAAGCCCTAAGCCACAATCTACAGGTGTCTTTGCTATATATAGTCACTAACTTCCCCTGCATTTTGCTGTGGGCCTTATTAGGAGATAGATTGCGCCAGCTTCTACAAAGCCCAAACTATCTTCGCGTTTTTAACACTGCAATGGCATTAATCATGGGGGTAACAGCATTATGGCTAGCTGGGGAAGAGCTCTATATTGCGTACTACGCGGTTGAACTGTAATTCATATAAAAATCCATGCTTCACACAAAATAGTTCACTAAATGAACATTGCATGGAATAAACCTCTTTATTACAACAACTGCCTCTCTTTCTTTCTATACAGCCATCCGCTGCTAGGTAGAAAACACACTCTGTCATAAGATGATTGAGATTGTTTTCTTTCCTAGCTGGCTGTATCTGCATGAACTCCCCTCTTCCATTTAAACGTCATATCGCCATTCCTATATTGTTAGGACTAGGCACAGGCTTTGCCACCAATCACGTTTCAGCACGCATCGCCTTTGATCATGGTGCTGGCTTATTGACCGCCATTTTGTTCCGTTCTGGCACCAGCCTGGTGTGTCTTACCTTATTGCTATTATGGCAACGCCATTCATTACGCTTTGAACGAAAACTCTGGCCTTGGCAATTAACACTGGGGCTGTTGGTCGCACTACAAAGTTTCTGCATTTTCTCGGCCGTTGCTCGCATACCCGTAGGTATAGCCTTATTGGTGGCGAACACCTTTCCTATTCTCTTAGCACTATTGAACTGGGCAGTGAGTGGAAAGCGTCCTACTAAGGCCTCGGCCATTATTATGGGGATGATTCTATTTGGGCTGATTTGGGTATTAGATGCACCCATGTGGTTCCAAAATAGCGAACAACTTACCAGCACCTGGTTTTTAGGATTACTTTTTGCTTTTGGGGCCGCAACCTGCTTTGCCTTTATCTTGTGGATCAGCGAAAACCGCCTCGCCAATCTATATGGCCCAGTACGCAGTTTTTATACCATTGGTATCGTATTCTTCAGCATGCTAGGACTAAGCTTTACCGGAGCCCTAGAAGGCGGCACAGCAGTGCCTGTTGATGCTACTGGGTGGCTGGCCTTAATCGCCGTAGGTTTCTTCTATAGTTGCGCGTTTATTGGCTTGTTCGTACTGACACCACGACTCAACCTAAGCCAAAACGCTCCTGCTTTAAATATTGAACCGGTAGCCTCGTTGATTCTGGCGTGGATACTATTAGAACAAAGTCTAAACGGCCGACAACTATTTGGTAGTGCTCTGGTAGTGACAGGCATTATTGCGTTGGCATTGGTACACCGCAGCAAGCGGTCTTAATTGCTAAGCATATGACGCCCATTCGCTAACGCACTACACGAGGCGAGTGGGCTTACAGCCTATCAAAATACTGGTCACTGTCCATCAGATCTACCACACGCCTATACTCACCCGGGGTAATACCCAAATGCTGTCTAAAGAAGCGTGTGAAATGGCCTGGCGCGGAAAACCCCACATTGTAGGAGATGTCTCCTATACGGATTTCTGGCTTACAAAGTTCAGCAATAGCGGCTTCTACTCGTAGGGCATTGGCATACACGGCCGGCGTTAAATTTGTGCTGCGCTTAAATAGCTCAAAGAAATGCGCACGAGACAATGCGCTCTCAGCTGCTAGTTCGGCAAAGTTATCACCGTAATGCAAATTCTCACGCATTTTGGCTACGGCTCTACGAATACGTGGATCCATGCTCTGGGTACGTAAACTAGACAGTAATTGTGAGGCATCTTTCAACAAAGAATGATTCTCTGCCGTTGCCATAAACAAGTCAAAAATTTTTCCCTCTAAAATGTCAGCGGCTATTTCTTGAGACACCAGCATTTCGGCTGCCAAGGCATTAACAAGCTTGCGCGCACCAGTTGGCAAGACTGCGCAGGGTTTAGGAAAAAACTGAGGATGACCGCTAACAGTCAGTGACTGCAAGACTTGGCTTAGCCATGTAG
>SRSN01000230.1 GCA_004791645.1 Alcaligenaceae bacterium 429 | reverse complement strand
TTGATTTGAAAACGCTTTATTTCCTGAAATGTAGTGTTTTAAATGTAATTTTTGAGAATGATTTTTATTTTCAATTAAAGGGGTGGAGAGGGATGAGTTTGTTTTTATTAGCAGTTTTGAAGAAAAATATTCGTTACAAATCATAGGATATAGCGCTTTACGAAGTAACGGAATGATTCACACCTTGTGAAATATATTCGTTTATACTTCAGCGAAGTACTATAAAAAGAAGAGTATGGCAGTTTACATCCCATAAACAAATTTCAGGTATATAAGCACAGTGAGTGAATACAGTACAAAGCAGCCGAATAATGGTATAGCTACAGATGAAATTGATTTGCTGGGATTATTTGGCTCAATATGGAAACAGCGGCTGCTGATCTTGGCAATTACATTGGCTGTGACAGTAGGTGGAGTGCTGTATGCCTTGTTGGTAACCCCACAGTATCAAGTGAAGAGTATTCTGCGGGTTGCACAGATTAAGGACTTGGATAGGTTGAACTCATTGGGGTTGATGAAGCTGGATGGCACAGCGGCCCTAGAAATGGTGGGGCAAGAGCTAGAGTCTTATAGTTTGCGCCAAGAGTTCTTTGAAGAGCACCCTGATCTTTTTGCCAAGTTGCAGAAGGGCGATCTGACAGTCGAGCAAGCTTTCGCACAATTCAATAATGAGGCCTTTAAAGTCTTGTGGCCACCTATTCCTCCCAATGGTGCAACACAAACCAATATGTTCGTAGGATTGGAAATGACGTACCCAGCTGGGCTGGAAGGCACCAAAATTCTGAATGAGCTGGTGAGTTTTGTACTGCAACAAGGGCAAGATCGAGTTAAACAAAACATTGATGTGCTGATCACCAATCGCATAGAACAGTTGCAGCGTAAGTTGCATGCAGCGAAAGTAGCGTATGAGGCATCCATCGAATCGCAGATAGAAAACTTGAAAGAACTGGATACGCTGAAGCGTCAGCAGCTAGAAGACGAGCTGGTGGCATTGCGTCTAGAGCTGAAAATACGGCGTCAGAACCGCTTGGCAGTATTAAACGAAGCTATTGAGATTGCACAGAAACTGGGTATTGAAAATCCAACCACACTGTTAGGTATGTCGCAGGTTACGTCTCCGTCACGTACGTCGACTAGTGTGATTAATGCTGGCGTTGCTGGACAAAAAGATCCATTGTATTTCTTGGGGACTCGCGCTTTGCGTGCAGAGCGTGAAACGTTGTTGGCGCGTGAGACTGACGACTTTGAGGCCCCACGTATTGCTGAGATCTTCAAAGAACTAGAGCTGCTAAAGAACAACCGCCACATTGAAATGCTGGAGTCTCGTGAGAACGAGCAGGTGTTCTTGAAATCCCAAGCAGAGATACGTTCTGAAATTGCGGGCTTGGAAAGTATGCGTGTAGATTTGAGTGATATACGTTTGGTAAGACTGGACCAGTCTGCAGTAGAACCACTGAAACCTGTGAAACCACAACGCGCATTGATCGTTTTGTTAGCCTTGATAGGTGGTTTGATTCTAGGTGTGATGGTGGCACTGGTACGTAGTTTGGTGCTTCCTACCCAGAAATCTTAAGTGACATAGATAATAAAAACCCCGGAATCGTATGATGCGGCTCCGGGGTTTTTTTATGCGCTCTTACTATATTTAGACAGTAGTGGGGGACGGACGGCGCAAGGAGCGCAGTAAACGCACAATTAAGGGCAAGAGCCACACTACCAGTACGAGAGTGCCTAAACCCGCACTAATAGGACGAGAGAAGAACTCTGTCAGATCGCCATTACTACGCATCATGGATGTCATGAAGCTTTTCTCTAGTAGGCCTCCTAATACCAACCCTAGAATAATGGGGGCAATAGGGAATGAGGCTAATCCCAGCACGAAAGCAACCAGACCAGCAATGAGCATCAAAATAATGTCTACCGAGGAGTTATTGATGGCATAGGCTCCCACTACACAAAATGCCAGCACTATAGGCATCACGATACGTGGAGGGGTAGCGACAAAGCCTTTGCTGGCTCGAATAGCAAAGTAACCCACAGGAATCATGACCAAGTTAGCTACGATAAATACGGTGAACAAGCCGTAAATCATTTCACCACCATTTAAGAAAATAGCAGGGCCAGGGTTCATGCCTTTCATGTACAGCACGCCAATAACAACGGCGGTAATGGAGTCACCGGGTATACCAAATACCAGTGCAGGCACCCATGAGCCACTGACTGCAGCGTTATTGGATGAGCCTGCTTCTACGATACCTTCAATATGACCGCTACCGAATTTTTCAGGGGTTTTGGACATTTTGCGACTGATGGCATAAGACACCCAAGCGGCAATGTCGGCACCTGCGCCAGGTAACACACCAATCAAGCTACCTGTGCCACTGCCGCGTAGTACAGATGGCCAGTGTTTACGTAGCGCAGGGCGAACTTCACCAAATACTTTGCCTGAATCTTTGATAGCAACCTTCAGGTCGGCACTACGCTCTGCGGAAAAACGCATGACTTCGGCGATAGCGAACATACCAATCATCACAGGGATGAAGTTTACGCCAGCCATTAAATCAGGAATATCAAAGGTGAACCGTGGTGAGCCAGTGATCAGATCTAACCCAACTGTGGACAGGAACAAACCTATACACAGTGATAGCAAGGCTTTGAGGCGAGATCCTGAAGAAATAAAGATCGCACAACTCAGGCCTAAGACAGCCAACCAGAAATACTCAAAAGAACTAAATTTCAGTGCTACTTCGGCTAAAGAGGGGGCCACAAAAATAAGTACTAATGTACCGGCCACACCTCCGATGACTGAACAGACCAAAGCTACACCCAAGCATTCGCTGGCTTTGCCGCGTAGAGAGAATTGGTAGGCTTCATCCACATAAGCTGCTGAAGAGGGTGTGCCGGGGATGCGTAGATACGCCCCTGGAATATCCCCAGCAAAAATCGTGACGGCTGCCGTGGTTACCATAGCGGCGATAGCCGGAATGGGGTCCATAAAATAGGTGACGGGAACGAGCAGGGCAACCGCCATGGTAGCGGTGAGCCCAGGTACTGCACCTAGAAATACACCAAAGGCCGCACAGGCCAAAATGACAGCCATAGTCTCTATGTTAAAGACTAGGGCCATACCTCCAAAAATTGCATCCATAATCGTTATCCCAGCAACACACCCAAAGGCAGTGGCACTTTGAGCATGTAGACAAAAGCAAACCAAATCACACCACTAGTAGCGGCAGCTAGCACAATTGAAAGAGGCCAGCGCACACCGTTACAGAGCATCAAGATGATGACGAGCAGCGTGAGCGTAAGGATGGCACCCAGCACATCGGCTAGGAGCAGGTAAGCAATGATGAGAAGTAGGGGAAGGATGAGTCTGAAGAGAAACTGCAGCGTGTGGCTCAGGGGAGTAGCGGGGCGTTGCAGTCTTGCCTGAAGAAAAGGGCGTACTGCACTGAAAAATACCCAAGCTCCACCTAGGGTGAGCACCAGACCAATGATTTTTGGGAATAGGTCGGCGCCATAATCGTTGCCGGGTAACGTGGGAAAGCCTTGGGCTTCTACGAGTACGTAGATGCCCAAGGCTGTCACCACCAATCCGGCCAGTAACTCGCTGAGTTTCTGGGCAAAAATGGTGTTCATGAATGATGTCCTTAGCGTTTTAGACCCAGCTTTTCAACGGTCTCGCCCATCACTGCATCGGTGTCCACCAAGAATTGGGTGAAGTCGGCTGTGTTGCGCCATACCGCTCCAAAACCTTGTTTGGTCATGAAGTCTTGGTAAATATCGCTTTGATAGGCTTTTTCTAAAGCGGCTTCCAGTGTGGCGACGACCTCAGGATCCATGCCTTTAGGACCACCAATAGCACGCCATTCCCCTAAGGCGTAATCAGAGTTGATTTCTTCCTTCAGAGTAGGAACCTGGTTGAAAACAGGATTACGCTCAGGGGCCATGATGGCTAAGGATTTCACACGGCCAGCATCCATCATGGAACGGGCTTCAGGAACCGAGGTAGGGGCAATATCAATACCGCCGGCTACTAAGTCAGTCATGGCAGGTGCTGCGCCTTCGCTAGGAATCCACTGTACGGCTTTAGGATCAATGCCTTGGTCTACCAACAAACCACCAAAGGCAATGTGCCAAATACCGCCTTGTCCCACGCCAGAGGCTTTTAAGGTACCAGCAGGTTGTGCGCGAATGGCTTCAATCAATTCACCCACGTTTTGGTAAGGGGAGTCAGCACTGACTTGTACGCCAGCGTAGTCGTAGTTGATTTGGGCAATAGGGGTGTATGCCGTGTGATCTAGTTTGGTCAGGCCCTGCCAGTGCATCATACTGACTTCGCCAGTCATTAAACCCAATGTGTAACCATCAGGTTTGGAATTAGCTAGGACGGTGTGACCTACCACACTACCACCACCAGCGCGGTTGACCACGTTGACAGGTTGTCCTAGCTCTTGTTCCAGAGCGATAGCGATAGTGCGGGCAATATTGTCACTGCCACCGCCTGCGGCCCAAGGCACAATCAATGTGATGGGGCGGTCTGGGTAAGCAGCCATTACTGCAGAGGCGCTAACGCTTAGAGCGAGGGCGCTGATAGCCAGCGCAAAAGGTGTAGTACCTGTTCTTTTTTGCATGATGTCTCCCTTTTTTATAGGAAAT
>SRSN01000229.1 GCA_004791645.1 Alcaligenaceae bacterium 429 | reverse complement strand
GTCTTTGGATTGCTTCACGGACACCACGCCACGAGGAGGCTCAATACCGTTTGTGGCATTGGCGATCTGGCTGGACGTTTCCGAAGGCATCAAGGCGGTCAGAGTGGAGTTGCGCAGACCGTGTTTTAGGATCTCGGCACGTAGTGCGTCCCAGTCGTATTGCAGAGCTTCTGCGCTGACACCATCCAAGTCTTTTTTGTAGGTATCAATAGGCAACAAACCAGCAGCGTAGTTGGTTTCGTTGAAGGCTTCGCACGGACCAAACTCTTGCGCCAATTGCATGGACGCTTTAAGCAGGTAGTACTGAATAGCTTCAAACGTACGGTGTGTCAGACCCAATGCGCTGTTATCGGAGTAGCGTGTGTTGTTCTTCGCTAAGTAGTAAGCGTAGTTGATCACACCTACGCCCAATGAACGGCGTTTTTCGGTAGAGATTTGTGCGGCTTTAACAGGGTAGTCTTGGTAATCCAGCAGCGCATCCAATGCGCGTACGATCAGGTCGGCCAAACCTTCCAGTTCGTCCAAGGACTCCAATGCGCCCAAGTTGAAAGCAGACAACGTGCAAAGCGCGATTTCGCCATTTGGATCGTTGATGTCTTCCAGCGGTTTGGTAGGCAACAAAATTTCCATGCACAAGTTGGACTGACGTACTGGTGCTTTTTTGGAATCAAATGGGCTGTGCGTATTGCAGTGGTCAACGTTCTGAATGTAGATACGGCCAGTGCTGGCACGCTCTTGCATCATCAACGAGAACAGTTCTACAGCAGGCATGCTGCGCTTACGGATGGAGCTGTCTTGTTCGTATTGGGTGTACAAGCGCTCGAATTCGTTTTGGTCTGCGAAGAAGGCTTCGTACAGATCAGGCACGTCGTGCGGTGAGAACAGAGTGATGTTCTGGTTTTTGATCAGGCGCTGATACAGCGTACGGTTAATCTGTACACCGTAATCCAAGTGACGGATACGGTTTTCTTCAATACCACGGTTGTTTTTCAGAACCAGCAGTGATTCAACTTCCAAGTGCCAAAGAGGGTAGAACAGCGTTGCTGCGCCACCGCGTACGCCACCTTGCGAGCACGATTTAACGGCTGCTTGGAACATTTTGAAGAAAGGCAAACAACCAGTGTGTTGCGCTTCGCCGCCACGGATTTCACTACCCAGCGCGCGGATGCGGCCACCGTTAATACCAATACCAGCACGTTGCGATACGTATTTCACGATAGCGCTAGTGGTTGCGTTGATGCTGTCTAGGCTGTCATCACACTCGATCAATACGCAGGAGCTGAACTGACGCATTGGTGTACGTACGCCAGACATAATGGGCGTAGGCAACGAGATTTTGAACAGTGAAATAGCTTCGTAGAAGCGGCGGATGTAGTCCAGACGGCGCTCGGCAGGGTACTTGGCAAACAGGCACATTGCTACCAGCACGTACAACATCTGTGGGCTTTCGTAGATCTGTTTGGTGACTCGGTTTTGCACCAAGTATTTACCTTCCAGCTGTTTGACGGCAGCGTAGGAGAAGTCCATGTCGCGCCAGTGATCAATAAAGTCATTGATCTGGTCAAATTCTTCGCGGCTGTAGTCGGCTAGCAGATGAGGATCGTATTTGCCGATTTCTGTCAGATGCTTCACGTGATCGTACAGGTGAGGCGGTTCAAACTGACCGTAGGCAATTTTACGTAGGTGGAAAATAGCTAAACGAGCGGCCAAATACTGGTAGTCGGGCGTCTCTTCAGAGATCAAATCTGCCGCAGACTTAATAATGGTTTCGTGAATATCGTTAGTGCGGATGCCATCGTAAAACTGAATATGTGATTGCAGCTCTACTTGGGAAACGGATACGTTGTTCAGGTCTTTGGCGGCCCAGTCAATAACGCGATGAATTTTGTCTAGGTCGATGGGTTCAACCCGTCCATCGCGCTTAGTGACCATCATTTGTGTGGTTTGGTTCATTTGGCTACCTGGAAAATGTGTTTGGACTGTGTGATGCACAAAAGAAAGAATGTCGCCTCGATCAGAGGAGGCGGGTGTACCTAAAGAACGTTGGAAGCAATAGGTCAGCGCGTTAGCACATCTTTTGTGTGGAAAGCTTGGTCACTAGATATACATCTATATATAGTGTTTACGGCTGAGAGTATACACCATATGTAGTGGATTTGTGTGTGGCAACTCTGTGGCTATTTCGCCTAATACTTTCCCTTCCATGTAGCAGTTGAACACGTTAAGGGAGGCGAATAAAGGCGTTTCTGGTCGCGGCTTTGCCCCTATTGTGTAAGCTAAAGTGACAGTTTTTTTAGCTGATAACACCCAATAAGCATGCCGCTTTTTGGAGGGGAGTTTAGGGGGCTTCTGTTACAACCAAATACGATTGTGACCAGTTCGGGCATGGCGTTTTAGCGCGCAGGAAGCTTTTTCCTGTGCTGTCATGAGCAATTTGCTGGTCGTTACACTCGTTGCCTGAGTGCGAAAGAGCACGATGATACGCCAGTAACCTAGGGTAATCCACTAGTTTTTGGCATGTGAAATGTTGCTAAAGCGGCCACTCTATACGCAGCAGGGTGCCTTGATTGAGTGAGGCATGGCAGGACGCCGTGCCGCCATGCGCTTCCGCAATAGCTTTGACTACTGCCAGTCCTAGTCCTGTGCCGCCACTGTGGCGTGCGCGAGAGGGTTCCACACGATGGAAAGCATCGAAGATGTTCAAGGCTTGCTCGGGTTCAATGCCGGGGCCGCTATCTGCCACGCTGATACTGCATTGGTGGTCAGTTGCGTAGGCACTGACCACGACCTCGCCAGGTAGAGCGTGTTTTTGTACGTTCTCAAGTAAGGCAATTAATGCCTGACGGATGCGTACAGGATCGCACAGTACGTCGCGGGTATTTTCATAATGGGCTTGTACGCTAAAGCCTCTGGCTTCAAGCGTAGGTTTGAACATTTGTACTACCGACTCTATATCGTCACTCAAATTGACCGGGAAGAGGTCTAGTTCCAAGTGGCCGCTTTCTTTCAGACTCAAGATGCGTAGGTCTTCAATCAACCGGTTCAGCCCTTCCACTTGATGTAGCAGACCTTGAAACAAGGTTGCATCAGGCGTGAACACGCCGTCGGTCAGGCCTTGTAAGCGCCCACGCAGAATCGTCACAGGGGTACGTAACTCGTGCGCAATGGCGGCATTCCAAAACGAGCGCTGTGTTTCCATGGACTCTAAGCGCTCAGCCATAGAGTTAAAGTCATCCACCAATTGAGAGGTTTCATTGGGGGAGTTCTTGCTGGAAATGGCGCGTACATGCAGATTGCCCTCGGCCACTTGGCGTAGGCTTTGTATCACCGATTCCAGCGGGGACAAAATACGTCGTGACAGCTTGATGGCAATAAGCGTCGCACTGGTTAGGGTGATGATGAAGATTGCCCCTAACCACGCCAAGTCTACGCCGGTAAACATGGTGTCTTCGTCTATGCTGTCTGGCGAATAGATCGCTAGTATGCTGTAGAACACATAAGAGCCTACAAAGCACAGTAAGAGTACGCAAAATACCAGTAAGCCTAGCGAGAGGATGGCGAGGCGACGCAGGCCAAAGCGCTGGCTCATGAGCGATTCCCAAATCTATAGCCTATGCCACGTACACTGGTTGGTACGCCTTCTATACCTAATTGTTCGATTTTCTTACGCAGCTTGCTGATGTGGCTATCTACGGTGCGCTCTAATGAATCACCTTCAGGCAAGCAGGCTTCTAGCAATTCACCGCGAGAGAAAGCGCGATTGGGTGTGCGCATCATGCATTCCAATAGCTTGAACTCAGTGAGGGTGATATCTAGTGTGATGGCTTGACCATCTTTAAACACACAAGCTTCGTGGCTTTCCAGATCAATTTGAAAGTCGCCCACACGTATGACTTGTCGGGTGTCTACCGTTTGTACACGTGTACGACGTAATACTGCTTGCACCCGAGCAACGACTTCAGCGGGATTAAAAGGTTTGACGATGTAGTCATCGGCACCGATGCGCAGCCCCATTAACTTATCCACATCCTGATCCAACGCTGTCAGCATGATGGTAGGGGTATCGCTTTTATGACGTATTTCATTCAGCACTTGCCAGCCATCCATGCCGGGTAACTGTATGTCCAGCAAAATGAGATCAGGCTTTAGGCTTTGATGCAGCGTTAATGCACTATGACCATCGGGGGCGTGGGCAGTGCGTAAGCCACTGCGTTCTAGATAGGCTTCTAAAATAGCAGCGATTTCGTGTTCATCTTCAACAATCAAAATTAACGCTTGCGATAAGTTTTTAGGCGTAGAACGAGTGGGCTGTATCAGCACAGAAATTCCTTCTTATAACGGATGCTTAGCATTCTATATCTATCACCTTGTAGATATATATCCTATTGGTATCAGAGGGTAGTGATGGCTACTGACTATATAGAGAGTGCGGCTGTTGAGCAGCGTGTTTTTTCTTGTAATTTACACGTTTAGATGCGATTTGTTTCAAATGGCAATAATGGGTTTGGGGCTTCATGCTACGGTTGCCTCCAGTGTAGTAGTTGGCACGGTAGGTGCGTAGACGGAGCAGAAGTAGCATGAAAATTTTTACACGATTGATGATGGCTGGTGGTTTAGCGGTGGCCTTAGCAACACCTGCTTGGGCAGTCTCTGATAAAA
>SRSN01000022.1 GCA_004791645.1 Alcaligenaceae bacterium 429 | reverse complement strand
ATAATCAATTATGGAAATTACCTAGCTTTATGGTTACACATTTAGAAAATCAGAAAGAAACGGTGCTAGAAAGAGAACATACTGATTTAGCACCACCTCACAAGTATCAGGTTGTATTGTTGAATGATGATTACACGCCCATGGATTTTGTTGTGGCTGTGTTGCGCAGAGTTTTCCATAAAACCAATTCAGAAGCCGAAAGTATCATGTTGAAGGTTCATCATGAGGGGCGTGGCATCTGTGGGGTCTACACACGAGATATTGCTGCTACTCGCGTGGAAATGGTTAGACAGCTAGCTGTTGCACATGAGCATCCACTTCAATGTATTATGGAACCAGTGTCTGATCTTTGATGCACATCATGGATGTTTATCTTTAGGCTGGTTTGGTCATAGAATAAGGTCTGATGCAGTGTTAATTTTTGCCGTGCAGGAGGAAGCGTGATCTCCGAAGAACTTGAAGTTAGTTTACATATGGCTTTTGTCGAGGCCCGTGCGGCACGCCATGAATTCATCACGGTAGAACACCTGTTATTGGCATTACTAGATAATGCCGCGGCAGTTGAGGTTCTGCGTGCATGTGCCGCCAACCTAGAGACATTACGGCAGAATCTAAAGAAATTTATTGCCGAAAATACGCCTATACACCCAGGTGAGGGCGATGTGGATACGCAGCCTACTCTAGGTTTTCAGCGAGTCATCCAACGTGCCATCATGCACGTATCATCGAGTGGGCAAACCAAAACCGAAGTGACCGGTGCCAATGTGCTAGTTGCAATGTATGGTGAGAAAGACTCCCATGCCGTGTATTACTTGCAGCAGCAAGGTATTAGCCGCTTAGATGTGGTGAATTACTTATCGCACGGTATTGCTAAGTCGGGAGCAGCAACAGAGCCTACAGCACAAGCTGCAAACAAAACTAGTGGCCCTACCGATGCTGGTGCGCAGCGTAGTACGTCTGATGCGCAAAAATCTCCTTTGGATTTGTACACCACCAACCTTAATGCTGAGGCCGGTTTAGGGCGCATAGACCCACTGATTGGGCGCGAGAAAGAGGTAGAGCGCGTCATTCAAGTGTTGTGTCGTCGTCGTAAAAATAATCCGTTGCTGGTGGGTGAGGCTGGCGTGGGTAAAACCGCCATTGCCGAAGGCTTGGCGTTACGTATAGTGCAAGGCTCCGTGCCTGATTTGTTAGAAGACGCTATTGTTTATTCGTTGGATATGGGTGCCTTATTAGCTGGTACTAAATATCGCGGCGATTTTGAACAGCGTTTAAAAGCGGTGCTAAAAGATTTAAGTGAGCAAAAACAAGGTATTTTGTTCATTGATGAAATTCACACCTTAATTGGTGCGGGGTCGGCATCAGGCGGTACCTTAGATGCATCCAATTTATTAAAACCTGCCTTGTCGTCTGGCAAATTAAAATGTATGGGTGCCACTACCTATACGGAATACCGTGGAATTTTTGAAAAAGATCACGCGCTATCTAGACGTTTCCAGAAAATCGATGTGGTAGAGCCTACGGTTGCTGAAACTGTGCAAATTTTGCGTGGTTTGAAAGGTCACTTTGAAGCACACCACGGCGTGCGTTATACCAATGCGGCGATCGCAGCGGCCGCCGAGCTATCTGCACGTCATATTACCGATAGATTCTTACCCGATAAGGCTATTGACGTGATTGACGAGGCTGGTGCGGCGCAGCGTCTGCTACCAAAGTCGCGTCAGAAAAAAACCATAGGCAAGCAAGATATACAAGCAACGGTAGCTCAAATTGCACGTATACCGCCTCAAAACGTTTCTACGGATGACAAACACAAGCTGGCTACGCTTGAGCGTGATTTGAAATCCATGGTTTTTGGGCAAAGTGCAGCGATCGAGGCCTTGTCCAGCGCCATTAAAATGTCGCGTTCTGGTTTGGGGCGACCTGACAAGCCTATTGGTTCGTTCTTGTTCTCTGGCCCTACAGGCGTGGGTAAGACCGAGGTGGCTCGTCAGTTGGCCTTTGTGCTAGGTATAGAGCTGTTGCGCTTCGATATGTCCGAGTACATGGAGCGTCATGCTGTGTCACGCCTGATCGGCGCGCCACCGGGCTATGTGGGCTTTGAGCAGGGTGGCTTGTTGACCGAAGCCGTAACCAAACAACCGCATTGCGTATTGCTGCTGGATGAAATTGAAAAAGCGCATCCCGATATTTTCAATATTCTGCTGCAGGTAATGGATCACGGGACGTTAACGGATAACAATGGCCGCAAGGCTGATTTCCGTAATGTGATTTTGGTTATGACTACCAACGCTGGTGCGGAAACACTCAGTAAGTCCAGTATCGGCTTTATGAAGAGCCAATCCGCTGGTGACGAAATGGCGGATATCAAACGTCTGTTTACACCTGAGTTCCGTAACAGGCTGGATGCTATTGTGAACTTCAAGCCGCTGTCTCGTGACGTTATCTTGAAAGTTGTGGATAAATTCCTGCTGCAGCTTGAGCATCAGTTAAACGAGCGTCGAGTGGATGTGGTCTTTAGTGATGCGTTGCGTGAGCATCTGGCTGCTAATGGCTTTGACCCAGCAATGGGTGCCAGACCTATGCAACGACTGATCCAAGATACTATACGTAGAGCTTTGGCTGATGAACTGTTGTTTGGTCGCTTGAGTGACGGTGGGCAGGTAGAAGTAGATCTGGACGATACAGGTGCTGTGGTGCTGAAGTTTGGCGATACAGAAAAGCCTAGATCAGAACATGCTCAGCCTTCTGATACCGAAGCAGAGTTGATTGGCTAATTAACCCTCAATAAGCATGAATCATCTGCATGCATGCCCACAATGCGATGCGTTGCACACAGACGTGGACTTGCAAGCAGGTGAGTCCGCAGTGTGCGGGCAGTGCGCCTCCGTGCTGGATAAAGCCTCCTCCCTAACTGTGTCGGGGTGGTTGGCGTTAGTATTGGGCGCCATCATTTTATTTCTATCGGCCAACATAGCGCCGGTAGTACATATCACGCTACAGGGGCATCGAATCAGCCCCAACTTCCCTGAAGCTATAGCCTTAAGTTGGCAGCAAGGACACCACTCCCTCGCCATCATGGGTGGCTTGCTGGGCGTGGTGTTTCCGTTATTGATGCTGTTATACCGGTTGTGGGCGCTACTGGTGATACGTAGTGGGCGTTTACCTTTGGACTTCTCTTTGGGATTGAGGGTCTTAGGCATTTTGCAACATTGGTCATTAGTGCCCGTGGTGTTTTTGGCCATGATTGTAGCGCTAGTGAAGTTTGCCGGCTTGGCACAGGTGACACCTGCTTACGGCTTGTGGGCGTACGCGGTATTGATGCTGGTGTATACTTCGGCCTCGCGATTAAGCGTGCAAAAGCTGTGGAATATGGCAGCAGAAAAAGGCATGGTGATAGCGAGTGCACCGATGAGCTCTGATGATTTTATCGGTTGTAGCGCATGTGGTTTAGTGCAAACACCAGATGAAGACGCTCCATGTCTGCGTTGTAATGCTACGTTGCATAAGCGTAAACCAGATATGCAAAATCGAGCGTGGGCATTTTTGATCACGGCGATGTTGTTATATGTGCCTGCAAATATTTTGCCTATCATGGTACTGACTACGCCTATGGGGTCGTCAGCTCACACGATTTTAGGTGGTGTGATTGAGCTTTGGGAAAGCGGTTCTGCTGATCTGGCATTAATTGTTTTCACGGCGAGTATCGTAGTGCCCTTTACGAAGTTTGTAGCGTTGGTAGTGCTATTATGTGGCGCGCATCGTTGGAAAGGGCGGGTAGTCCAGCGACAACGCACTCGTATCTATGAGTTGGTAGAGTTTATTGGCCAGTGGTCCATGTTGGATGTGTTTGTGGTGCTGCTTTTAGGGGCGATGGGCAATTTCCCCGGGTTGTCACAAATTATTCCAGGTTCTGCAGCCCTAAGTTTTGGCTTGGTAGTGGTGTTGACCATGCTATCAGCATTAAGTTTTGACCCTAGAGTAGGCTGGGATGCCCGTACAGCACAGCAGCGATCTGTTAAAGCGATTCGGGAAAATAGCGATCTGAAGGTAGAGTAACTATGCAAACAGATGACCAGGACACCGCTGCTTCGCAGCAGGAAGCGCCTACAGCAAGGCCAGTGCGCGAGCCTACGCGTATTCAGCGTGAGAAAAGACGATTCTCGTGGATATGGCTAGTGCCTATTGTGGCGCTGGTGGTGGGGGCGTCTGTGCTGGTGCGTCACTGGATTAATACTGGCCCGGTGATTACGGTGAGTTTTATTGCCGCAGAAGGTATCCAAGCTGGTCAAACTGAGTTGCGCTATAAGGATGTAGTGGTAGGTAATGTGACGGGAGTGAGTGTGGCTCCTGATCGTCAGCAAGTGCTGGTACACATACAACTGCATAAAGAAGGTGCTGAGTACATTACCCAAGCGGATTCTAAATTCTGGGTGGTGCGTCCACGTCTAGGTATTAGTGGAGTTTCAGGGCTAGGGACAATTTTGTCAGGTGCGTTTATTAGTGTAGATGCACCGTCTAAGTTGGATACCAAAGCAGATGCCGTAACCTCCTTTGTGGGGGTGGAAGTTCCGCCGGAAATCAGCAGTAGCAGCCCAGGCACGCGTTTTAGCTTATTGGCACCAGAATTGGGTTCGCTAGAAATAGGTTCGCCTGTGTATTTCCGCGAGATCAATGTTGGGCAAGTGCTAGGCTACAGTTTGGATGATCAAGGTAGGGGGGTGAACATTCAAGTGTTCATCAACGCGCCTAATGATAGGTTCGTTACGCAAGCATCACGATTCTGGAACGTCAGCGGCATCAATATGTCATTTAATGCTGATGGTTTTGCGGTGAATACAGCATCGCTGATTTCTCTGTTGTCTGGTGGTGTCGCATTTAACATGGGTGACGAGGAAAACGCGCCTAGAGCTAAGTCGGGCGATGAGTTTGTCTTGTACTCGGGTGAGGCTCAAGCACAGGCAAGACCAGATGGTGAGCCATTTGAACTAGAGTTCCATCTATACCAAAGCGTACGCGGTTTGAAAGTAGGTGCAGCCATTGATTTCCAAGGTATGGAATTAGGGCGTGTAACCAGCATTGAAATGGATCTGGATGCTGATAACCGACGTTTCTATACGGTCGTGCGTGGGAATATTTACCCGATGCGTTTGGGTTCTATTTATGAGCATATTAAAAAGAACCTAGCTGGTGATGATGAGCCTGTGCGCGGTTTTATTTCTACGCTTGTGAAAAATGGTTTACGTGCTCAAATGCAAACAGCAAACCTACTCACAGGGCAACAGTTTATTGCCTTAGATTTCTTCCCAAGTGCCGAGAGCGTTGAGTTCAACGAACATAGCACCCCATTGGAAATTCCTGTTATCAAAGGTGACTTTGATAGGTTGCAACAGCAGATACTGTCGATCGTGAATAAGCTGGAAGCTTTGCCGCTGGATGAGACGGTGAAATCCTTGAATACAAGCTTGCGTCAACTGACTGAGCTAACGAAGCGCTTAGAGAACGGTTTGGTGCCTGTTGCTGCTGATACCTTACGAGCAGCGCAGCAAGCGTTAGAGCGTGCCAATATGCTGTTGTCTGAAAACTCTCCTGTAACCGGAGGGGCAGAGCAACTGATGCTAGAGATGAATCGTACTCTGCGATCTGTGAATGGATTGGTAGAGGAACTGCAAAGTCAGCCTTCATCGCTATGGCGTGGCAGAGCAGCAGATAAGTTACCGGAGTCCCGCTAATGAAAACAAAACTTGGCTTGATGTCATCTTGCTTGTTCTTGGCAGCTTGCTCTTCTGTGCCTGCGCCGCGTTTCTTTAGCCTAGTGCAGGTAGGGCAAAGTACTGCACCGCAGTCTATGGCCAATAAAGCCGTATTTGTGCAAACGGTAAGAGTACCCGCCCAGTTGGATAGAAAGCAGATTGTGCTGGATTTAGGGGCTGGCCAAGAGGTGCAATTGCTTAATGACTACCAGTGGGCTGCGGCGTTGAGCGAAGAGCTACAGCAGGCACTAAGCGTTAACTTAACGCAAAGTCTGGGTGTGCCTAGTGCCGAACTCAGCCGCCAAGAGGATAAAATTCCTTATTGGCGCATTGATGTGGACGTACAGCGCTTTGAGTCAAAGTATGGGGAATCTGTGCGCCAAGAGTATTCATGGCGTCTGAGCCCTGTGCGTTTTCAGGGTACAACAACCTTATGCCGCATTAGTTTGCAGCAGCCAGCAGGTCCGGGGGTGGAGGGGTTAGCGCAAGCTCACCAAGAGTTGGTGCAGCAGTTTAGCCAAGTGATGATGCAACAGATGCAGCAGGGGAGTGCACCGCAGGCAGGAGGAAATATCCAAAGCCTGCAGTGTGTGAACTAATAGTTATGCGCGGCCAGTGCTGCCAAAGCCGCCAGCGCCGCGTGAACTGTCTTCAAAGTCTTCAACAATATTCAGATCCAGCTGAACTACCGGAACCACAACCATTTGAGCAATGCGCTCCATAGGGTTAATGGTAAATGTGGTTTGGCCGCGGTTCCATACGGAAACCATCAATGGGCCTTGGTAGTCTGAGTCAATTAAGCCCACTAAATTCCCCAGTACTACACCATGTTTATGCCCCAAACCAGAGCGTGGCAGGATCATGGCTGCGTAAGCAGGGTTGGCAATGTGCATGGCCATACCTGTAGGAATCAATTCGCAGGCGCCAGGGGCTAATTCTAAGGGTTGATCTAAGCATGCTCGTAGATCTAGGCCTGCAGAGCCTGGAGTGGCGTAAGTGGGCAGCTCAGAGCGCAGGCGCTCGTCGAGAATCTTAATATTAACTGTTTGCATAGTTAAGAGTTAGTGTTCCAGTTGCAGGGCAATGCGCTGTATTAGCTTGCGGGCAGCAGTGAGCTTGTCCGTAGCCGGCCACGCGTCATGACCTTGTTCATCAAAAATAACCAGTTCAGTGTCGTCAGCATGCATGGCGCGCTGCGCTAAGTTACCAACGAGCAAAGGAATGTTTTTACGACGACGCTTGGCTTCAGCAAAGGTGAGTAGCTGCTCGGTTTCGGCAGCAAATCCTACGCAGAAAGGCCTATCAGTAAGGGCTGCCACCTCAGCCAGAATGTCTGGGTTGGGGGCGAACTCCAATTGCGGGCTATCTTGGGTTTGGTTTTTCTTTAGCTTTTGGTCACTGGCATTACTGACATACCAGTCGGCCACAGCGGCAACACCAATGAATACATCGCTTTGAGAGGCGCGCTGCATAACTGCTCTGTGCATATCACGCGCACTTTCCACGCTTATGCGATGCACACCATAGGGGGCAGCTAAGTTCACAGGGCCAGAGACTAACTCTACGTCTGCACCGGCTTCTCTAGCCGCTTGGGCTAGTGCATAGCCCATTTTTCCAGAAGAGCGGTTGGTGATAACACGTATAGGGTCAATGGCTTCGCTGGTGGGGCCTGCTGTAATCAGGACTTTTTTGCCTTTCAGTAACTTAGGTTGAAAGAACGCACGAATTTCACTGAGCAACTGATCAGGCTCTAGCATGCGACCATCACCAAACTCACCGCAGGCTTGATCGCCATGGCCTGGGCCTAAGATGATGACCCCGTCCTCACGTAGCTGTTGAATATTACGCTGCGTAGCGGGGTGGGCCCACATTTCGCGATTCATGGCAGGAGCAACCAGCAACGGGCAGTTTCCACGCGCAACGCAAAGGGTGCTTAGCAGATCATCAGCAAAACCGTGTGCCAATTTAGCGATAAAGTCGGTGCTAGCAGGGGCGATCAAGATCGCATCAGCTTGGCGGCTAAGTTGGATGTGTGCCATGTTGTCATTAGGGCGAGGGTCCCACAGACTACTGAATACGGGGCGCCCAGACAGCGCTTGCATAGTGACGGGGGTAATGAACTGCTCGGCAGCAGCGGTCATGACCACATCAACGTTTGCACCTAGGTCTTTGCTGCGGCGTACTAGCTCGGCAATTTTGTAACAGGCAACGCCTCCAGTGAGGCCAAAAACCAGGTTTTTCTGGGTTAGCTCGCGCATGGTTACATGTCCTGAAAGATTAGTCGTCTTGGGATTGACGCTGCTTGCGAACGCGAAGGAATTCGTCAATCAACAATAGAATAGCACCGCATGTAATGGCGACGTCAGCAATGTTGAATGCAGGAAAGTACCAACCTTTCCAATGGAACAAGAGGAAGTCGACCACATGACCGTGTAGCAATCTGTCGATTACATTACCCAATGCACCACCAAGAATAAGACTGAGTGATGCGCAGAAGGTGCGTTGACCGGGATTGCGACGTAACCAATACAGAATCAGTGTGCAGGCTACAGCGGCAATACCCAAGAAGAACCATTTCTGCCAACCCGAGCCGCCTGCTAGGAAGCTAAAAGCCGCACCAGGGTTGTAAAGCAGAGTGAAGTCAAAAAAGGGGAAAACAGGCCAGCGTTCTGCATAAAGCAGGTTCTGGTTGAAATAGCTTTTGCTTTGCTGGTCAAGCACGATGATGACCAGCGCAAGTAAAAGCCAACCCCAGAACAGCCGGCGGTCTGCCGGCTTGCTGGGGTTGCTGAGGTTGTTAGCTACTGGCTCAGGCATAGTGTCTAGGTTCGCCATCACCAAATAGGTTTTCTACACAACGACCGCACAAGGTAGGGTGATCGGTATGGCTACCAACGTCTTCACGGTGGTGCCAGCAACGCTCACATTTCTCAGCTTCGCTAGCGGATACCTCAATACGCATAGCATCTGCTTGGTGCAGGGATGCACGCGATACCATCATGACAAAGCGTAGGTCTTCACCCAAGCTTGCCAAAATTGGGTAATCCGTTGCGTCAGCGTAGATATCCAACTCAGCAGCGAGAGATGAGCCGATTTTGCCAGCACTGCGCAGGTCTTCAATGTGTTTCATCACATCAGCGCGAATGGCGCGTAGACGCAACCATTTTTGGCTCAGTGCATCGTTGTCAGCCATTTCTGGGAAAGTATGGAACAACTCAGTGAAGATGGTCAGAGGTTGAGCAGCTTCGTTGGTATGTAAATCTTTCCAAGCCTCTTCTGCTGTAAAGGACAGAATAGGGGCCATCAGTTTCAGCAGAGCGTGTGTGATATGCCAAATTGCAGTCTGTGCAGAGCGGCGTGCCAAGCTGGTTGGTGCGGCTGTATACAGACGGTCTTTTAGAATATCCAAGTAGAACGCGCCCAAGTCTTCGGAGCAGAAAATCTGCAAACGAGAAACGATAGGGTGGAATTCGTATACTTTGTAGTTGGCTTGAACTTCGGCCTGCATGCTGGCAGTCATATCCAGTGCGTAACGGTCGATTTCCAGCATCTTGTCTAGATCAACGCCATCTTTAGCGATGTCGAAATCAGCTACGTTACCCAACAAAAATTTCAAGGTATTGCGGATACGACGGTAGCTTTCTACCACGCGTTTCAGAATTTCATCTGAAATGGATAGCTCGCCAGAGTAATCCGTAGACGCCGTCCACAAACGTAGAATTTCAGCGCCCATCTTGTCGGCCACGGTTTGCGGCAGAATGATGTTACCGATGGACTTACTCATCTTACGGCCTTCGCCATCTACCACGAAACCGTGGGTCAGCAAGGCTTTGTAAGGAGCACGACCATAGAGCATGCAACCCGTTAACAGGGAAGAGTGGAACCAACCGCGGTGCTGGTCGGAGCCTTCCAAGTACAGATCAGCAGGCCAGCTTAATTGGTCGGAATGCGAACCTTTGATTTGATCATCGTGGTCGCCGCCCAATACCGTAGCGTGGGTAGAGCCAGAGTCAAACCAGACATCCAATGTGTCGCGGTTTTTCTCGTAGAACTGCGCATCTTCACCCAGGAAGGTGTTGATATCCAGTTCTTGCCAAGCTTCTATACCTTTTACCTCAACCAGTTTGGCGATTTCTTCCATCAGTTCAGGTGTGCGTGGGTGCAACTCACCTGTTTCTTTGTGTACGAAGAAAGCCATAGGCACACCCCACTGACGCTGTCTGGACAGAGTCCAGTCAGGGCGGTTGGCAATCATGGCGTGCAAACGAGCATGGCCCCAAGAAGGGTAGAATTTTGTAGCGTCTACGGCTTCTAGTGCCATTTCGCGCAGTGTACGGCCAGTGCTGTTGGCTTTATCCATACCCGCAAACCATTGGCTGGTTGCGCGGTAGATAATGGGAGTTTTGTGGCGCCAGCAGTGCATGTAGCTGTGCGTGTTCTTTTCAAATTTCAGCAAAGAACCCGCTTCTTGCAGTGCTTCAACGATTTTAGGGTTAGCGTCCCAGATCATCATGCCGCCAAACAAAGGCAGAGTGCTGGCGTACACGCCATTACCCATGACTGGGCTGATGATGTCTTTGTCGTCTAAGCCGTGTTTTTTGCAGATTTGGAAGTCATCAATACCGTAAGCAGGTGCAGAGTGCACGACGCCAGTACCGGAATCCAAGGTTACGTATTCTGCACAGTACGCAGGCGACACGCGTGCGTACCCAGGGTCTACGTTGTACAGAGGATGACGGAACTCCAAACCTTCTAGCTCGCTACCTATGGCACGAGCCACAATCTTGCCGCTCAGCTTCCAGTTTGTTAGGCAGCTTTCCACCAAGTCGGAAGCCAACAGCAGGTATTTACCGGTGCTGCGCGCTTCGTCCAGTTCTACCAGAGCGTATTCTTCTTCTGGGTGAATGTTCAGAGCTTGGTTAGACGGGATGGTCCATGGCGTGGTGGTCCAGATAACAATGGCACCGTCTACTGCAGCGGAAAGTTTGAAGGCTTTAGCAACCAACTCAGGCTGATCAAAGCGGAATGCTACGTAAATGGAGGGGTCAGTACGGTTGGCGTATTCTACTTCGGCCTCAGCTAAGGCGGATTGACAGTCGAAACACCAGTTCACTGGTTTCAAGCCACGGAATACAAACCCCTTTTGCATGATTCTGGACAGCACGCGCAGTTCGTCTGCTTCGTTGCTGTAGTTCATGGTCAGGTAAGGGTTATCCCATTCGCCCAATACGCCCAGACGTTTAAAGTCTTTGCGTTGGTGGTCGATTTGCTCAAGCGCGTAAGCGCGAGCTTTGGCTTGGGTTTCGGCTACAGGCAGGTTTTTGCCATATAGTTTTTCAATTTGCACTTCGATAGGCATACCGTGGCAATCCCAGCCAGGTACGTATTGCGCATCAAAGCCAGCCATGTTGTGGCTTTTAACAATAATATCTTTAAGAATTTTGTTGGCAGCGTGGCCCAGGTGCAAAGACCCGTTGGCGTAAGGAGGCCCATCGTGCAATACGAATTTTGGACGTCCTTTGCTGGCGGCACGAATGGCCTCATAGACTTTTTTCTCCTCCCAGTCGGCAATCCAGCCGGGTTCACGTTTAGGGAGGTCTCCCCGCATTGGAAAGGGAGTGTTGGGCAGGTTTAAGGTGTTTTTATAGTCCATTGACAACAAAATACTCGCGAGCCTGTTGCGCATCATTTTCGATGGCAGCAGTCAAAGTTTGGAGATCAGGGAATTTTTCTTCTTCCCGTACAAAGTTTAGAAAATCAACCTGTACCAGTTTACCGTAAGCGTCGATGTTGATGTCGAGTAAATGCACTTCCAGTAATAGCGCGCCGGTGTCGGTGACAGTTGGGCGTACACCTAGGCTAGCCACACCAGGTAATGGCGTAGGGCCAAGGCCATGTACGCGTACAATATATATACCTGAACGCGCAGCGCAGTGCTCAGGTACAGCAATATTTAGAGTGGGGAAATTCAGCGTGCGGCCGAGTTTCTGACCGTGGATAACGTGGCCGCTCAGTTGGTAGGGTTGACCTAGCAACTCAGCACTACGCGTCATATTGCCTACGGCTAGTAACGAGCGCAGTTCACTGCTGGAAATGCGGTGGCCTTGTGCGTCGGCAATGTCTTCTATGGTTTGCACCTCAAAGCCTAAGCGCTGTCCATAGTCCATGAGTAGTTCTACATTGCCTTGGCGTTGATGGCCGAAGCGGAAGTCTTTGCCTACCAATAACCAGCGCGTGTTTAGGCCGTCTACTAGAAGTTGTTGTATAAACTGCTCGGCGCGCATATCGGCAAACGCATGATTGAATTTTGCCAGTACAATTTGCGCCATTCCGTGGCATGCGAGCAACGATAACTTGTCACGCAGACTGCTGATTTGGGTAGGGGCTAGCTCAGGCCTGTTCCCCCGCTGAGCAAAATAGGCTCTAGGGTGCGGGGTGAATGTGATGGCTGTAGGGGTAAGTTCACGAGTGGCTGCTTCGCTGCGTACCTTTTCCAGTATGGCCTGATGACCTAGGTGTACACCATCAAAGTTGCCAATGGTGACGGCGCTGGGCCGCGATGAGTCAAAGCGTGGCAGTGTGCGATAAATGGATAAAGCGGATTTCACGGTTTGATGAAGGTTAAGCCAGTTTGAGTAAAGGAAAAGTTTTGACAGAGAGTGCAACAGCGCGCAGGCTGGTTATTTTAATCTCAGGTCGCGGTTCAAATATGCAGGCTATTGTAGACGCAATACGTCACAACGGTTGGCCAGCAGAGGTTTGTGCCGTGATCACGCACAGAGCAAACTCTGAAGGCTTGCAGTGGGCAGAGCAAAAAGGCATCGCAACCCACTATATTAACCATACAGAATACCAAAGCCGAGAGCACTTTGATGCGGTGCTGCAAGAAACCATAGATATGTATGCGCCCGATTACGTGCTGCTGGCCGGATTTATGCGTGTGTTGACCCCGGGCTTTGTACGTCATTATCTGGGTCGTCTTATTAATGTTCACCCATCCTTGCTACCGTTATTCCCTGGTTTGCATACGCATCAGCAGGCGTTGGACGCTGGCGTGCAATGGCATGGGTGCACGGTGCATTTTGTCACCCCTGAGTTGGATAGTGGCCCAACCATTGCGCAGGGTATTGTGCCGGTATGCGAGGGGGATGATGCCCAAAAGCTGGCAGAACGCTTATTGCCAGTAGAGCATAGGGTCTATACCGAAGTAGTGCGCTGGTTGGTGGAAGGCCGCGTACAATGCGAGGACGATAAGCGCGTGCTGGTTACGGGCGTGTCCTCTCGTGCTTTTATCTAAATTTGTTGTAATTTGCTGTTAGGTGGCTATGTCTCAGGTTTCTCCTTCTCGTTTTATCCGTGTTCCTCAGCGTGTCCAGCAATTGCAGGAAGTTATGCCTTTGCTGAAAGATTGGCAGCAACCAGCTGATGCCGTGTTGGCGCAATGGATGAAGAACCAGCCATCGTTAGGTGGTCGCGACCGAGCAGAGCTCAGTGATGCTGTGTTCGCACTGGTGCGTCAGTGGCGTTTGTTTGAGCAATTGACTGCAGATTCTGGCGAGCTGCAGAGCCGTAGAATGGCACTGTTGGCATTGGTAGAGTTGCACGGTTTGGAAGCAGTTAGCCAAGGGCTGGAAGCGGAAGAGCAGCAGTGGTTGCAACAAGCCTATGCAGCTAATAAAGATAGTCTGCCTTTTGCTCAGCATTTTAGCTTGCCTGATTGGTTGGCTGAAGAACTGCAAAAGCAAGACAATCCAGAGGCCTTAGCTGCCGCACTTAACGTTGAGGCCAGCATTGATATACGTGTGAATCCGTTGCGTGCGGATCGCAAAAAAATGTTGAAAGCCTTACAGCAAGATGAGCGAGCTGCATTTAAGCCTGAAGCGATGACCTATTCGCCTTGGGGCATACGCTTGGAAGGGCGTCCTACTTTGCGTCATTGGCCTGAGTTCGATAAAGGTGAGCTAGAGGTACAAGACGAAGGTAGTCAGATTCTGGCAGCCTTGATGGCCCCGCGTCGCAATGAAATCATTATCGACTTTTGTGCCGGGGCAGGGGGCAAAAGCCTGTTGTTGGGTGCATTGATGCGCGGCACAGGTAAGTTGTATGCCATGGACGTTTCGGCTGCACGCTTAGAGCGCGCCAAGCCTAGATATGCACGTTGCGGTATCGACAACGTGAACAGCATTGCGATTCCTGAAAACGATGATGCACGTTTGCAGCGTTTTTATGGCAAAGCTCAGCGCGTTTTAGTGGATGCGCCATGTAGCGGTTTGGGAACTTTACGCCGCAATCCTGATCTAAAATGGCGTTTACGACCAGAAGAAATCACGCAATATGTTGAGCTACAGCAAGTGATCTTGCAAAGAGCAGCAAAGTGCGTGGCTCCGGGTGGTAGACTGGTCTACGCTACGTGTAGTGTGCTGCCGCAGGAAAATGAGCAACAGATCCAGGCCTTCCTGCAGGCATGTCCAGACTTTCAAGTGGTGCCGGTAAATGAGGTGCTTAAAGCTCGTATACCTAATTTACTCATGCAGGGTGATTATTTAAGCCTGCGTCCGGATCTGCATGGGACGGACGGTTTTTTTGCAGCAGTTCTCGTGCGAACGGCGGCCGCTTCTTAATGGGGTTGACATTGCAATTGAAATATTGCTGTCTTATAGGCCTCAACTGAGCTACACTTTTCGTGTCTTTATCTTCATGGATCATCTATAAAAGGTCTATGCAAAATTTTCTGAATTTTCTGGCTGGTGGGTTTCTGCAATTGTCTTGGTGGCAAGTTGTACTGATTACCCTTGTGCTTACTCATATCACTATTGTGTCGGTGACAGTATTCCTTCACCGTAGTCAGGCCCACCGTGGCTTGGATTTGCATCCGGCAGTGATGCACTTTTTCCGTTTTTGGCTTTGGATGACCACCGGTATGGTCACCAAAGAGTGGGTGGCTATTCACCGTAAACACCACGCGCGTTGCGAACGCGAAGGTGATCCCCACTCGCCCGTAGTATTTGGTTTGGGTATGGTGTTTTTCCGCGGTGCTGAACTGTATCGCTTGGAAGCAACAAACGAAGAAACATTGAAACGCTTTGGTCACGGCACGCCGGATGACTGGATGGAGCGGAATGTGTACTCCAAACATAACCTGCTTGGCATTTTGATCATGCTGGTTATAGACATCCTGCTGTTCGGCCTAGAAGGCTTGGCAGTGTGGGCAGTACAGATGGCATGGATTCCATTCTGGGCCGCTGGTGTTGTGAACGGTTTGGGTCACGCTGTGGGCTACCGTAACTTTGCTAGCCCTGATACCAGCACCAACGTGTTCCCAATCGGGATCATCATTGGTGGCGAAGAGCTGCACAATAACCACCACGCTTACGGTACTTCTGCGAAGTTTTCTAGCAAGTGGTACGAGTTTGACTTGGGCTGGTGTTACATCAGCGTGCTTAAGTTCTTCAAGCTGGCACAAGTTAAAAAAGTGGCTCCTAAGTTGAAGTTGGAACCTGAGAACAAAGCACTGGCAGACAGCAGCATTAGTTTGTCTACTTTGCAGGGTGTGATTACACACCGCTACGAAATTCTGGCACGTTATGCTGACATCATCAGCAATACAGCTAAAGAAGAGTTGGCGCGTTTGAAGCCTTCTCTGAATCCGGCAGACCCTAACTGCAAATGGAGTTTGCTAAAACGTTGCGGCGACTGGATTGGTCGTGGTGACGAAGTTCTGGATCCAGAACAGCGCGCTCAGTTGCAAACCGTGTTGGAAGAAGACACACGCCTGTCTACCGTAGTGCGTATGCAAATGGAACTGTCCCGCATTTGGGAAAGCTCCACCGCATCCAGTGAACAGTTGTTGGCTGATTTGCGCGGCTGGTGCCAGCGTGCACAGCAAAGCGGTATTGAGAGTTTGGAACAATTTGCGCAGCGTCTGCGCCGCTACGCGGCATGATGCATGGCCTGAACCCTCAACAGCAACAGGCAGTCACACAAGCTCCCGTCCATACCTTAGTGTTGGCGGGAGCAGGCAGCGGAAAAACGCGAGTCCTGACTACCCGAATGGCTTGGTTGATGCAAACGCAGCAACTAAGCCCTTTTGCTTTAATGGCGGTAACCTTTACCAATAAAGCAGCTCGCGAGATGCTGACGCGTCTACAAGCGCAGATGCCCATCGATACGCGTGGCATGTGGGTAGGTACCTTTCACGGCTTGTGTAATCGTTTACTGCGCGCGCATCACCGTGACGCTGGATTGCCACAAAGCTTTCAAATTCTAGACAGTGCAGACCAGTTGTCTGCGATCAAGCGCCTGATTAAAGCGAGTAATGTGGATGATGAAAAATATCCACCTCGCGATGTGCAGCGCTTTATCAACTCCAGCAAAGAAGATGGCTTTAGGCCTGACGATTTGGATGAGTTTGATCCGCACCAGAAAATGCTGGTGGGTTTGTACCGACAATACCAAGAACAATGTGAGCGTGAAGGCGTAGTAGACTTCGCCGAACTGCTGTTGCGCGCCTATGAGCTGCTGCAACGTAATGAGCCTGTACGTAAGCATTACCAGCGACGTTTCCGCCATATTCTGGTGGATGAGTTCCAAGATACTAACCGTTTACAGTACAAATGGCTGCAACTGTTGGCGGGCGATGGCGCTGCTATTTTTGCGGTGGGTGATGATGACCAGTCCATCTATGCATTCCGTGGTGCGAACGTGGGCAATATGGCCGATTTCGAGCGCCAGTATGCGCATGGTAATGTGATCCGCCTGGAGCAAAACTACCGATCTAGTGCACATATTCTGGATGCGGCGAATGCGCTGATCTCCCAGAACAAGAATCGCCTAGGTAAAAACCTATGGACGGATTCTGGTGAAGGCGAACAGATTAGAGTGTCAGAGCAAGCTTCTGATACGTTGGAAGCGCAATGGGTGGTGGATGAGATCCGCGCCTTAATTCGTGATGGTTGGGCCAGAGATCAAATTGCGATTCTGTACCGCAGTAATGCGCAGTCTCGCGTGCTTGAGCATCATTTGTTTAGTTCTGGTATTCCGTACAAAGTGTATGGTGGCCAACGCTTCTTTGAGCGTCAGGAAATTAAACACGTCTTGGCGTATCTGCGACTCATACATAACCCCTTTGATGACACCTCATGGCTACGTGTGGTGAACTTCCCTACGCGCGGTATTGGTGCTCGTTCGCTGGAAACGCTAGGCGATCATGCCAGACAGTACGGCATTAGTCTGTATCAGGCGGTGCCGTACATGAGCGGTAGAGCTGCCAGCAGTTTGCAGGCATTTGTTGAGCTGATTCATCGGTTGGCGAGTGAGGCACAGGTAGTCTCGCTACCTGAACTGATTGAGTTAGTGGTACACGAAAGCGGTTTGTTGGCACATTATCAGGCTGACAGAGAGGGTGCCGAGCGCCTGGAAAACTTGCAAGAGTTGGTCAACGCGGCAACGGTGTTTGAGCAGGAAGAAAACTTTGCTGGTACACCAGCAGGTCGTATCCCGGAAGCTGTACCAGGTTCAGTGCCTGAAACTGAAAGTGGCTTGCCAGCACTGGCGCCTATGTCAGCATTGGGGGCTTTTCTGACACACGCTTCGCTAGAGGCGGGTGATAATCAAGCGCAAACAGGCGAAGATGCTATCCAATTAATGACTACGCACGCGGCCAAAGGTTTGGAGTTTGATGCTGTGTTTGTGACAGGCCTAGAAGAAGGTCTATTCCCCCACGACAACAGTATTGGTGAGCCTGGTGGTCTAGAGGAAGAGCGACGTTTGATGTACGTGGCTATTACCCGTGCACGCAAGCGTTTGTACATTACTTTGGCTCAAAGCCGTATGCTACATGGCCAAACGCGTTACGCCATGCGTTCTCGTTTCTTAGATGAAGTACCAGAACAGCATATGAAGTGGCTAACACCTCAAGTTCGCGTGCAAGAAAGCATGCCTTCTTCAGGTACTAGCTGGGGCGGTGGGGCATTTAGACGTGGCTCTAGCTGGCAAGGTCAGCAGGGTAGTAGCTTACGTGTAAATACGCCTAATTTCAGTGCCAGCGGTGGTGTGGTGGTGGGTGATAAACATTTCCGTGTAGGGCAAGGCGTGCGTCATCAGAAGTTTGGCGATGGCACAATTTTGAACTTAAGCGGTAGCGGCAATGAGGCACAGGCTCAAATTCAGTTCCGAGATGCGGGGATGAAGACGCTGGCTTTGGGTATAGCCAAGATTGAGATTATTGCTGGCTGATTGTTGCTGCTAGAGTAGTGTTGAAAAAAGCTTCACATGGAGTATCTATGTGAAGCTTTTTTGTGTGCCGTAGAAAGGCTGTGGTCTCACCCGGTTGTGTTGGGTGTGACTAGGTCTGCAGTGCTTTAGACTAGTGCTTCAATCTGCTCTTGCAGTTCTAGCCATTCTTCTTCAAGGCTGGCGTGCTTTTGGCTGCACTCACCATGCTCAGCTAGCAGAGCGGGGCGTTGAGCCTTGTAGGCGTCGGTATAAAAATCAGGGTCGGCAATTAACGCATCCAGTTCTTCTATGCGTGTCGCCAGTTTTTCCATGTTGGCTTCGATCTTCTGTACCTGCTTTTCCAACGGTTTGCGCAAGATGGCTAAACGTTGACGCTCTTGAGCATCGTTTTTGCGCTGCTGACGCCTATCTATAGCTGGGGTATCACTACCATCGCCTTGTTCATTTGCAGCGCTTGAGGATGAGCTCTGACGCTTCTGTAGCCATTCGCGGTAGTCTTCTAAGTCACCATCGAACTCTTGCACTTGGCCATCTGCCACAATCCAGAAGTCATCTACGGTGCTACGCAAAAGCTGCCTATCGTGCGAAACAATAATGACACTACCTTCGTACTCGGCTAGAGCTTGGCTCAGTGCCTCGCGTGTTTCTACGTCCAAGTGGTTAGTAGGTTCATCCAGTAGCAGCAAGTTGGGTTTGCGCCAAACGATAAGGGCCAAGGCCAAACGAGCTTTTTCACCCCCAGAGAAACCGGCGGTGGTATCCATGGCCATGTTGCCACTAAAACCAAACCTACCTAGGTAGTTACGCAGCTCTTGTTCGCGCACTTCGGGGGCAATGCGTTGCAGATGCAGAATGGGGGAGGCGTTCGCGTCAATCATGTCCAACTGGTGCTGGGCAAAATAGCCTACTTCCAAACGGCTGGAGCAAATCAATTCGCCAGACAAGGGGTTAAGCTCTTGTGCTAGGGTTTTGATCAGGGTGGATTTACCGGCACCGTTCACACCTAGAATACCAATGCGTGCGCCACCACGTACATCTAGCTTGATTTGCTTCAAGATGATGCGTGGGGCTTCATCCGCCTGTTCAGCGACATAGCCTAGATTGGCATCCACCAGTCTCAGTAATGGGTCTGGCATGGATTGCGGTTCAGGCAGGTGTATGTCTAGCGTGCTATCTGTTTTCAGTGGCGCTAGCGACTGCATACGTGCCAATGCTTTCACACGACTTTGCGCTTGTTTGGCTTTGCTAGCCTTAGCTTTGAACCGGTCAATAAACGCTTGTAGCTTGGCGGTTTCGCGGCCTTGGCGTTCATGCGCAATACTAAGCTGACGCGCTTTTTCAGCACGCTGCGTCAGGAAGTCTTGATAGGTACCACGATAGCGCTCTAGCTTCTGGTGATCGAAGTGCAAAATAATGCGTGCGACGGCATCCAGAAACTCGGTATCGTGAGAAATAATCAGCACGGTGCCAGGGTAAGAGCTTAACCAACGCTCTAACCAGAGCATGGCATCCAAATCTAAGTGGTTGGTGGGCTCATCCAGTAATAGCAGATCAGATGGAGCCATCAGCGCACGCGCCAGTGCCAGACGCATTTGCCAGCCACCTGAGAATTCGCCTACAGGGCGCATCCACTGATCGGGTTTAAAGCCCAAGCCAGCCAGCAACTGTTCGGCTCTAGAAGGTGCTGACCATGCGTCTGCCTCGATGAGTAAGGCTTCCAACTCGGCAATGCGCTCACCCTCAGACTCTTTACAGTCAGTACGTTGTTGTTGTAGCTCACGCAAGTGCGTGTCGCCATCAATAACAAATTCGCGAGCAGGGCGATCTCTATCGTTGATCTCTTGCTCTACGCTAGCCATACGCCAGCTTTCGGGCATGTCTAGTTGGCCGCTATCGGCATCCAACTCGCCTTTGAGTAGTGCAAATAGTGTGGATTTTCCGGCGCCATTACGACCCACAACACCAACACGCTCACCGGGGTGTATGGTGAATTCTGCTTGATCGAGTAGGACTTTGATGCCGCGGCGTAAGGAAAGATTAGAGGCTCTGATCACGCTTCCAACTGCTCCTTGGTCAGTAGCAGAATTTGGTCTTCTGCGTTTTCAGTACTGAGCCATACGGGGTCTAAATGAGGGAAGGCTTCGACGAAGTTGGCATACTCGTTACCAATTTCTAGTACCAGAATGCCATTGTCTGTGAGGCGTTCTGCTGCACCTTCAATAATGCGGCGCACCAACACCATGCCGTCGTCACCGCCAGCGAGCGCCAGTCTGGGCTCGTGCAGGTATTCTTCAGGCAGGGCTTGCATGGAGCCTTCATTTACGTAGGGAGGGTTACTGATAATCAACTGGTAGCGGCTAGGAGGCAAGGCCTCGTATAAGTCGCCTTGAAATAACTGCAAGCGGTCTTCTAACTCGTAGTTTTGTACGTTCTCTTGAGCAATAGCCAATGCATCGGGTGATAGGTCTACCGCATCTACCAATGCATTCTCAAACATGTTTGCGGCAATAATGGCCAAGCAACCACTACCCGTGCAGAGATCCAATATGCTGCTGACATCTTCAGGCTCTTCTATCCATGGAGTGAGCTGTTGCATCAGTAGTTCGGAAATAGGCGAACGTGGCACAATGCAGCGCTGATCTACTTTGAATTTGTAGCCCTGCAGCCAGGCCTCACCAGTCAGGTAAGCGGCAGGTAAACGCTCAGAGCAACGACGTGCAACCATGTCTATGCAGCGTTGACGTTCTTGCTTGGTGAGGCGGCAGTCTAGAAAAGGCTCTAGCGTATCAGGGGGCAGGTTCAGGCTGAACAGCACCAAATACACGGCCTCATCCCACGCGTTATCGCTGCCGTGGCCGAAGCTGAGTTGGTGGGCGTTGAACTGGCTTACTGACCAGCGTAATACATCGCGCAGGGTACGTAGTTCGTCTACCGCGTTATGGCAGTGTTCTGTGAAAGAGGAATGTGACACTATCGATCCTAGAGTAGGGCAGGCCATTGCACCCTTATGGCTAAGGGTGAGGCAAAAACTGACAATGCCCTATTGTACTGGCTCTAGGCTCTAGATCAGGAAGAAAAACGTGTAGGTAACAGCTTTTCTAGTGGCAGGCGTTGCACAATCAGTGCAGACAATAGCGAGACCACCAGCGCTCCCAACATATCAAAGGGAAAGTGCACGCCTAAGTAAATGCGTGCCCATGCTACTAGTGCCGACATAAAGAGAATCATGCCGCCAGTGGCGCGTGTAACGCTGATTAAAAGCAGTGGAAATCCCGTAGCCAAAACTAAAGTCATGTGAATGCTAGGGAAGGATGAGGTCGCCGCATGTTCCGTTAAGGTACGTCCTAAACCCATCACAAAGGGGCGGGCGTGTTCCATGTTGTAGCGGAATAGGTAGGCAACGGTAAGGGCTAAACCCAGTGTGCAACCTACGCGTAGAATAATAAGGGGAGCTTGTTTGGGATGCATTGGTAACGTGAGTAGCGCTAACAATGCAGCGATGATCAAGGGCCATTCAGCTAAAAAACGTGCGCTGTCTATAAGCCATAACGGGGCATCAGCACTGGCATTGATCCATAAAAATAGTTTTTGATTAAACGCTTCCACAACAAACAACCTTTTTGTAACGCAACTGCAATAATCCTAAATTATACGCATGTGACAATCTGGTGCTTTATGGGTGTTGCAAGATGTTACGTTACCCCTGTTTTACGATGATCTCGTTACAATCTATAACGGTGGGCAATGTTGTCCTAGGTATGGCGGTGCGTTATTGGGACGCCAAAGCGATGTGCTGTTGAATGAGCAGGATCTAATCGATGGGTTAGCACAGCAGCGACAGCGTGTGGAGCAAGATCCTACGCTATCTAACCCGGATTGGGTGGTGTATAGGGTAGAGGCGCATGAGGTTGAGTTCTGGCAGGGCGATATCCAGCGTAATCATGGGCGGTTACGTTATAGACGTTCAGAGCCTACTGGTCAGGCCTGGGTTAAAGAACGTTTATGGCCGTGAGCAGAAACTGCTCAGGCAAGTTAAGAGCCGCATAAATGCTATGTTGGCGCAATGCATTCAAGGGTTTCCCCCAGCGTTATGCACAGAGGGTGGGGATAACTACGCAGTATGTATGAAGAAAGGGTAAGGCTATGAATGTAGATGCATTGGAAGCAATGCTGAACAAGGGAATGGATACGCCGTTATTGCGTTTTGGTTTGGGTAAGGCGTATTTGGATCAGCAGGATACAGCCCTAGCAATAGAGCATTTACAGCAGTGTGTGACACAGGATCCGCACTATTCGGCTGCATGGCAAATATTAGGGCAAGCCTATTTAGACTCAGGTGATATAGCGCTCGCTAGTCAAGCATGGGAAAAAGGTATATCGGTGGCGCAAGCCAAAGGCGATAAGCAAGCCGAAAAGATCATGCAGGTTTTTTTACGCCGCGTAGAGAAGTTGCGTAAGACAGAGTAAGTACATGGCCCGAGTAGGGCTACGGTAGTAAGGTAGTAGCAGGTAGTATGGCAGAACGGAAAAAACCAGTGGCATCGCGCGCCGCGTCTAAGCGTCGCGCATCGCAGGGCGCCAGTCAGGGTGGGCTAAGTAAGTTTTGGCGCACGGTAAGCCTAACAGCAATAGCGGTATTCAGTATCAGTAGTGTGCTGTGGCACGCTGATGGTAGATATCTTAAAGACGAGTTGGTGCAAAAGTGGGCTGAGTTGCAGACCATGCTCCAACCGGTAGAGGTGGCTGACTACACGCCAGAGACGCCTAATGTCTCACAACATGTACAGACTTCTTTTTCTCAGTGCACCCAGATGTTCCCCGGGCCGCGCCCCATTGTGCCTAATGGCGAGAAATTACGTGAGCTGTGTTTCAGTGCATTTGCAATTTTGCATAATGGGCAAACTAAAACCCCTGTATTTGTTGTGCAGCGCTTGAGTCGGCAGATGATTAATCGTGCCAAGGGTCAGGCGCGTACGGATAGATTCTACGAAGAGGCGCGTTTACCTCGTGTGGAGCGGGCCAAACTTGATGACTACAGACGTTCAGGGTATTCGCGCGGCCATATGGCACCTGCAGGCGATATGCATGATAGCGATGCGATGGCACAAAGCTTTTCGCTGGCTAATATGGTGCCACAGGATCAGCGTCATAATGCGGGGGCGTGGAGCCGTATTGAAAGTGATACCCGCAAATATGTGAGCCGCGCACAGGGTGATGTCTATGTATTCACAGGGCCTTACTACGCCAACCAACAAAATGTTGTAGGGGAAGGTAGGGTGGTGGTGCCTACGCATCTGTATAAGGTAGTTTACGATGCCACTACAGGGCGTTCATGGGTTCACTGGCATGAAAACAAACCGGAAACTAAAGTGGGGCCACCCATTAGCTATGCTGAGTTTGTACAACGTACAGGCCTGCATTTATTGCCTCAGGTGCTACCTTCACAGTAGTGTGAGGGTTCAGCTTTGGTAACACACTCTTGGATGAGCTACCTGCTGGATGTGGCATGATAGAGGGTGCCTTATTGAGGGAGAATATAAGCAATGAAAAAACTACAATTGGCGATGGTCGTTGTGCTATCCAGTTTGGCCTATTCTGCTTCGGCGCAGAATTATGGCTGTGATCGTAAAATGCAGTCGCTGGAAACACAGCTGAACTATGCCAAACAGCATGGGAATGTGCATCGCCAACGCGGTTTGGAACGAGCCATAGCCAATGTGCAAACACATTGTACTGATGCGTATTTGTTACGCGATCTGCAAGAAGATATTGATGATCAACAAGAAGATATAGACGATATTCTTGAAGAGATTCAGGAAAAGCAGACTGAGGGGCGCGTGGATAAAGTAGA
Organism: Alcaligenaceae bacterium 429; assembly: GCA_004791645.1. Classification (GTDB taxonomy): domain Bacteria; phylum Pseudomonadota; class Gammaproteobacteria; order Burkholderiales; family Burkholderiaceae_B; genus Paenalcaligenes. The sequence continues at coordinate 1,548 of SRSN01000022.1, read as the reverse complement.
GCGACTGCAGCGCAAGCTAGAGCGTAAACGCCAGAAATTGGCAGACTTACAAGCTGAGATGGAAGATTTGCAATCGATGCCTCACGCAGAGGGGCGTCATCGCTACCGCTAAGCAGTATTAGTTAAAAAGGCCTGTAACCGTTGTGGTTGCAGGCCTTTTTTCTTAGTGTGTGGTTTTCTTAGGGGCGGAACCGTCTTGCTTGCCCAATACCGCTCTTGCTAATTCAATCGTTTCCTTGATACGGGATTTCATTGTTTTTCTGGCAGTATCTGGCAAGGAGTAACGGTCGGAGATTTCGTCAGCAATGGCATACAGCAAGTTGAGCGTTTCTTGTGCTTGGCCTGTTTTGGCAGCAAACATCGCCAAATGTGCGGACAACAGGGCTTGGTCAGCGAGCGCAATGCCCAGTAGCGTTTGATGATCTTGGGTGGAGGTGGTTTGACTCATGAATATTCCGAAAAATCAGGGCAGGGCCTGCTGCTTGAAATAAGGCATTTTAGCAGGTTGAAATAAGGCTGCAGTAGTGCTGTTGGTGTGTAAAATGCAGAGCATTACCACTGTCTTTAAAGAATTGAACAAGGAGCAGGGATGAATATTGCAAAAACAGTAAAAGTGATTGCTATCGCCATGCCATTGCTGGCTTTGGCAGCATGTAAAACGGTGCCATTGACGCCAGAGCAAGAAGCTCAACTGCAAAGTGAGGAATGTGGTGTTCCTACTTTCCAATACTTAGTGGGCATGCCAGCACAAAGTCTGAATCCAGAAACATTGCCGCCTATGACGCGTGTGATTTATCCTTATTCGGCTGTTACCATGGACTTTAATCCTATGCGTTTAAATATCTATGTGAATGACGAAGGTTTTGTGACGCGTTTAGCCTGCGGTTAATGTGGATCATGGCCTAGTCGTATGAGGCGGTTAGGTCGAATGTGGTTACGAAGAAAAGCCCATTTTTGCTGTTGTAGTAGTAAAGGTAAATGGTATTCTGGGTGTTACAGCAGCAAGGAGATTGTATGAAGTGGGTGAATAACATGCTTGTAGTGGCCGGCTGTGTGGCCAGTTTTTCAGTGGGTGCGCAGGCAGAGGCACAGCGTTATAGCGTGGGTGATTTAGAAGTAAGAGCGGACAGCATAGAGGTGCTGGAGCCTACGTTATTGCATGCTAAGGGTAATGTGGTCATTACCCAAGGTAACTCAGAAATCACAACAGATGAAGCACAGATTAAGGTGCCTGCTAAGTCTGATCTGTTTGATGCCTCTATACTGAGAGGCAAAACAGCTATGGATGGTGAGATTAAACTCTATAAAGAGGGTTTTTTACCAATGAACTCATCACAAGGTGAAACTTATTGGTGGAATCCCGATAAAAAAGTATGCCTAAATACTAAAGTCGAATCAGGCTATTATGTAGAGCTGACACAAGTCGACAATAGTGAATGTGATACGTAAATGGCTTATAAAACAAATGATTAAGTATGAGTAAGGCGTAGCAATTTGCTACGCCTTATTTTTTTGCTTACAAACAGATAAATAATAAAGCTAGAGAAA
>SRSN01000228.1 GCA_004791645.1 Alcaligenaceae bacterium 429 | reverse complement strand
ATTTTTGTTCTAGTTTGTGTCTGCTTTCTGTCTAATTTAGGGTTTGTTCTAATATAGACAATGGGTTTAAAGCACTCTACACTAGCCTCCATCTTATCGATACTATTATTGATAATATCGATTTTCCCCGCAGAGGAGCAAACATGAACGCCTATAAAAGTATGATTGCTGGTGCAGCATTGGCATTTGCCAGTGCAACCACTTACGCAGCCACGTGGCAGATGGCCACCCCGTATCCTGAGTCCAACTTCCACACTCAGAACATCCAGCAATTTGCTAAGGATGTAGAAGCCGCGACCAATGGTGAGTTGAAAATTAACGTGCACCCAGCGGGTTCGTTGATCAAGCACCAAGAGATCAAAAATGCGGTGCGTTCGCAGCAGATTGAAACGGGCGAGTTCATTATTTCCAACTTGGCCAACGAGAACCCCATGTTCGCGTTGGACTCCGTGCCCTTTGTAGCGGTGTCGTTTGATGATGCTGCCAAGATGTACCACGTGTCTAAGCCTGACTTGGAGAAACTGTTAGGCCGTCAAAATCTGAAAATTTTGTTCTCGGTAGCGTGGCCTCCACAAGGTTTGTACACCGACCGCCCTATTGAAAAGATCGAAGATCTAAAAGGCATCAAAATGCGTGCGTACAGCCCGCAAACTGAGCGTTTGGCGCAATTGGCTGGTGCGGTACCTACACAGGTAGAAGTGCCTGATTTGGCCCAAGCATTCACTACAGGTCGTGTGAATGCCATGATTACGTCCACGTCTACTGGCGTGAACACTACAGCGTGGGATTACCTGACGCATTTCTACGATGTAGCGGCTTTCTTGCCTAAGAACGTTGTGGTAGTGAACCAGCGTGTGTTTGATAGCTTGGATGAAGCCACTCAGAAAGCGGTGTTGGATGCAGCCGCTGCTGCTGAATTGCGCGGTTGGGAAATGGCCGAAGCCGATCACGTTGCACAACGTAATGTGTTGGAACAGCACGGCATCAAAGTTAGCACTGGTTCTGACGAGCTGAATGCCGCCCTGCATAAAGTAGGTGAGCAGATGGCTGCTGAATGGGCCAAAGAAGCGGGCGATGAGGGTGAAGTCGTGCTTGAGGCTTACCGCGCCAACTAATTCTTGAATGTAATTCGCCAGCGTAGTGTTGTCTGCGCTGGCATTTCTGAAGTGGGCAAACTGCCATGCGCAAAATCTTGGATGGCCTTTATACGATCAGTGCGGGTTTAGCCGCCCTGTCGTTGGCGAGCATAGCCGCTATTGTTTTTGGTCAGGTGGTCTTTAATACGATTGACTACGTGGCCCTTCGTTTCTTCGATCAGAGTTTTGGCTTGCTGATCCCTTCCTACTCGCTGTTCTCAGGTTATGCGCTGGGTTTTGCCACGTTTTTATCCTTAGGTTTAGGGTTACGCAAAGCCGTACACATACGGGTGACATTGCTGGAATCCAAACTACCCTCGCCTATTCGTAGAGGCACCTTAACCATCATCGCGTTGTTGGGCGTGATGATGGGCGTGCTGTTTACCTATAGCTTGGGTGTATTGGCGTACGAGTCCTTTTTGTGGGGCGACCGTGCCAGTGGTTTAGTCAAAGTACCGTTGTGGATTCCGCAAAGCGTGTTGAGTCTTGGGTCTGCTGTGTTTCTGGTTGCAGCGCTGGATACCTTGCAGGAAGTGGTACGTACTGGGCGCAGTGATGCGCTGGTGGTGGATTCGGTTGCTGAGGAGGTGCTGTAATGTCTGATGTAACCATGTCATTGATTATGGTGGGCGTGTTGTTGGGCTGCCTAGCCATGGGATTGTGGGTATCTATTGCGCTGTTTGTGACAGGTTTGGTGGGCATTTTGCTGTTCTCCAATGCGCCTGTGGTCAGTGTGTTGGCGACTAATATTTGGAGCTCTTCGGCAGAATGGTCGTTGGCGGCTCTGCCGTTATTTATCTGGATGGGTGAAATTCTGTTTCGCTCACGCATGTCGCAAGACTTGTTTTCCGGCTTGGCTCCGTGGATGCGTTCATTACCGGGTGGCTTAGGGCACGTAGGTATTTTGGCATCGGGGATTTTTGCGGCAGTGAGCGGTTCGTCTGCGGCAACATGTGCCACCGTGGCTAAAGTGGCGGTGCCAGAACTGAAGCAGCGTGGCTACGACGAAAGCCTGATTTTAGGGACTATTGCGGGTTCCGGCACCTTAGGGTTGTTGATTCCACCGTCCATCATTTTGATTGTGTACGGTGTGGCGGCTGAGCTGTCCATCGCCCGTTTGTTTATCGCTGGTGTAGTACCTGGTGTATTGGTGATCCTGCTGTTTATGGCCTATGTCGCCATTTGGTCCACCAAAAATAAAGACAAAGTACCCGCTAAAGACCCACCCATGAGCTTTGCTCAAAAGATGAAAGCCACACGCACCTTATTGCCGGTGACGCTGCTGATTTTGGGTGTGATTGGCTCTATCTACTCCGGTTTGGCGAGTCCTACTGATTCTGCTGCGGTGGGGGTAGTGATTGCACTGTTATTAAGCTGGCTGTTTGGTGATCTGAACTGGAAAACCTTCAAGGAAGGCTTGATCGCTGCCACCTTGTCATCGTCCATGATCGCGTTGATTTTGGCGGGCTCGGCTTTCTTGACCATCGCTATGGGCTATTCCAACTTGCCAATGAACTTGGCGCGCTGGATTGGTGATTTGGGTTTGAATAACTACGCCTTGTTGGCCGCGCTAACGGTGTTCTTTATCGTGTTGGGCTGCTTCCTAGATGGTATTTCCATCGTGGTGCTGACTAGTGCGGTGTTGTTGCCTGCGGTACAAGCCGCTGGTTTGGACCCTATCTGGTTTGGCGTGTATTTGGTGCTGGTGGTAGAGATGGGTCAATTGACCCCACCAGTAGGGTTGAACTTGTTTGTGCTGCAAGGCATGACGGGTAAAGATATTTTGTTCTTGTCCAAAGCAGCCTTGCCATTCTTCTTGATGTTGCTGCTCACGATCTTGTTGGTGGTGATGGTGCCAGACATTGTGTTGGGCTTGCCCAAAATGATGTACGGCTAATCGCTACGTAACACTCGCCACCGGTATGGGTGGCGAATACCCCTGCTTTACTTTTCTGACCCGGTTATGGCGCAAGCGATAGCTGGGTTTTTTTGCGGCTGTGCAATAGCCACAGGTTTTTCCTAATTGTGATGGGGTATCTAACTGTTTATTGTGGGGTCGTGACCGATCGGTCACAGAATAAGGGAGAAGTAAAAAGTAGAGTATTTCACTCAAGAAAAAACAGTGAGGTAGACAACGATGAAGCTATTGCAATCCCGTGGGCTGAAGCCTGTATTGCACGCCGCTGTGTTTGGTTCTGTGTTGGTGGCGGCTGCTCCAGCATATGGGCAAACTATTACCGCCGTGATGCATTCGGGCTTACGCATGATGGACCCCATACAAAGCACTGCGTTTATTACCCGAGAACATGGTTACATGATCTATGACACGTTGGTGGGCATGGATTCTGACTTTACCGTTCAACCGCAAATGGCCGATTGGCGTGTGAGCGATGATGGTAAAACCTACACCTTTACCTTACGTGATGGGCTGAAATGGCACGATGGTACGCCGGTTACTGCCGAGGACTGCGTCGCATCCATTAAGCGCTGGCTGGACAACGACAATACCGGCCCGGTCATTAAAGATTTTTTAGTGGGCTACAACATCGTCAACGATCAGGAGTTTGAGGTGCAGCTCAACGAGCCTACCAGCTTGTTGTTAGATAGCTTAGCCAAGATTAGCTCGCGCCCTGCTTTCATGATGCCTAAGCGCATCGTAGAGGCATCGGCTGGTAAAGCCGTGGCCGAGATGATAGGTTCTGGCCCCTTTAAGTTTGTGGCTGCTGAGTTTCGCCCTGGCGTGAAGGTGGTGTACGAGAAAAACACCGATTACATCCCACGTAGCGAGCCTAACGACTGGACGTCAGGCGGTAAAGTCGTGAATGTGGATAAGGTGGAATGGGTGAGTATGCCCGATGCCATGACAGCGGCGAATGCACTGCTTAATGGCGAGGTGGACTATATCGAGCACTACCCGTATGACTTGTTGCCGTTGGTGCAGAATAATCCTGAACTGGTGACTAAAGTGATTGATCCGCTGGGTAACTGGAGTTACTACCGCATGAATCACTTGTATCCGCCTTTTGATAACAAGCTAGTTAGGCAAGCGGCAATGTATGCGGTCAGCCAAGAAGACGTGATGAAAGCGTTGGTGGGGAATCCTGATTACTACTCCACCTGCCCATCGCCATTTGGTTGCGGTACGCCTAATGCCAGCGATAGCGGCAAAGACATGATCGTGCCAGGCAATATCGAAAAAGCCAAAGCCTTGCTGGCCGAAGCCAACTACGATGGCACGCCTGTGGTGTTGCTACACCCTACGGATCACGTGATGGCAGCCCCGCAACCAGTGGTTATTGCGGCGGCATTACGTAATGCTGGCTTCACGGTAGATATGCAATCTATGGATTGGCAGTCGGTGGTGTCTAGACGCGCTAACAATCAGGCCCCTAAAGATGGTGGGTGGGGGATATTTTCCACGTATGGCATTATTGCTGCGGCAGTAGATCCGTTTGCCAATACCACCATTGCTGCTAATGGCGATAAGGCGTGGTTTGGCTGGCCTGATGTCCCAGAAATTGAAGCGCTGCGTGTGCAATATGCCAAGGCAGTTAGCAAGGAAGAAAAGCAG
>SRSN01000227.1 GCA_004791645.1 Alcaligenaceae bacterium 429 | reverse complement strand
TGTTAGAATAATTAGGAGCTTATTAAATATGGAGAGAGTTTTGCTGAAACGAATAGGTGTTTTTTTATTTCTATCTATTGCAACAACAGCGGTTTCTGCTCAGCAATTAGGAACTCATGAAAATTGTATTTTTCTTGCAGGAGTTGCTGAAAAGGCTTTTCGCTCGAAGAAGGACGGAGCCTCACAAGAAGAAACAGAAAATGCAATTCGCCGCTCAGTAATGACTAAGCCTGGGTTTTTATCGTCAGGTACTTATGGAGTAGCGGTAGGGTATGTGCTTGACACCTACGGGGACGATACAATTCAGTCAGCAAAGAAAGCGGGTGAAACTGTTTACGACTCATGTATGAGTAGGTAGTAGCATCGATAACTATCAATTTTTATTGGTGGTTACTGCTTAGGGATTAGGGCGCGTATGCGATCAGCCATGTTATCGGCAGCATTGAAAATGGCGGTCAGCTCATCAGGGAATCTATTTCCCCACCCGTTCTTCTCAAGAGTCATTGCGTACTCTCTTGGCTGCTTTGCTGCTTCTTCCAGCGCCTCCCGCACACAAGCGTCTTTATAGGCTTCGGCTTGGTCGGTGGTGATAATCGCCACGCCATGCCCGTATCGCTCGGCTAGTTCTTTTGTGCCCTTTGCGCTCAATCGCGCTGAATCCATGACCGCATGAATAGACATGCCTTTTATTTTGTTTGGGTCGCCTAATTTTCTTAGCTCGTCTGATCGTAGATAAGCCACTGGCTCTGGCATCGTTACCTTGCTCATATCTACCACCTTAGTGATGCACGTACCTTTGCATCTATCAAGTCTTGTTCTGTAAAGTGCGTGAAACCGCCATACTTTTCTGCAAGGGAATCATCCGAAACCCACACAGCTAACATGTGCCGCTTTGGGCATCCTCGAAAATCAATGGCTGGATTTAAGACGCTGAATATCTGCGCCGTTCGATGCGCTGATATACCCTTCAGGTGACGGTGGAAAATCTCAGTACGATCTTGTTGGCTCATGGCTTTTTCTCCATAGATTTTTGGCGCTCGTATTCATCCCTAGCAATATTTGAAAGCCGCCAAGCATCCCCCTCTGATTCTTCCTGTATCTCGCTCCCTATTTCATGAAGTACATCGAGCGCGTCTTGTAGGCGCTTCTCTAGCTGCTGTATCTCAGGGGATTGCAGTACGGCTTGCTCGGCATCGCTTACTAGATCAGTAAGAAGCCTTATGCTCGGTTTAGATAGCCAATCGCTAACCATCTGCGTTTTGGCCTCATCACTCAAAACAGTCTTATTGGTCATTGCTAGCCTCCTGAATCCTGCTTAAAGATCGGCTATCTAGCCTATGTTTCTTTGTCATCGCAGCATTGAAAAGCCAGGCGATCCGCTTATTAGCTTCATAGCGCAGCCTAGTTGGTGCGAACTTCGACATTTCATGGATAAGGCCCATAGTCTTTTGGTGGTTAGCACCGTAAGACCCCATGTTCTTGATGATTTCCTGAAATTCCTTATTGGTGAATATCCGCTTTTGCGGCACAGCACCTTCAGCGATGAAGCGACCAAACTGGTAGACCCTAAACCAGCGGTCGTGGTTGCTTGGCGTAAGTTCCTGATCCATGTCTTTCTCCATTAATCACAGCTTGACGCGCTCCATTCCCATAAAGCAGGGTAGTCCCAAGGAGGCGTTCAAGGAAAAGCTATATCGGGGCTAAACCGATACTGAAACGCGCCAAACTGTAGTGTCTGTACCCGCCCAAACACATGGCGTCCAAAAGGATCGCACCCAGTAGCCGGTTAAGCGGTCTCACTCCGCCCAGCTAATGGGTGTTTTTCGCAGGTTTTACTTCTACCCCCACGGATTACAGGTAGCCGCGCAATCGCTTGTCAGTAACAGGGCGCGGTATTCATCGATCGCATTTTGTAAAAGAACAGTTCGGCTAGTGCCTGCAACTCTGTTTGGCTGCCCTTTGGGCTAGGCTTTGGTGAGTTGTTGAGTAAAGTATAGAAAAGCTAGACATTAAAGTCAAGTATTTCTATACATTAGTCTAGGATATCTAGACTTGTGAGATTTAAAAAAAGCCCTTGAGTAGGGCTGTAAGTCTTGTAGGTAGTGGTATCAGCCTAACTTTTGATGTGTTGTTTCGAGCATTTGCAATAACAACAAAAACAAGTTTGCTCGATCTTCACGGCTGATTTGATCAAACTGCTCGGGGCATACAGCCCAAGCTCTGACCACAGAAATCGACATTGATAGGGATTCCTGCGCCTCATCCCATGCTGGCTGGCGATTTGCTGGTGTTGTTGCCATCCTGACTTCCTTCTATGTTCTATCAGCGTCCATGCGCTTGCGTTATCAAAGGGGAAAGTAAGTGAATAAAATCAGCAGGAGGGCAGATGCTGCTGGCCTTCAGGCTGATGCCGGTAAGGGTTAGAGGGAATTAGGCAAACCTGCCAAAGGGTATATTAACTGTATAAAAACACAGTGTATAGTCAAACCTTGTTTCGATTTGGATTTGATGCAAACTATAGCTATAGACGCAAAAAAGCCCTCGGAGGAGGGCTGGGGTGTGAGAGCTTAGCTGTGGCTAGTCCGGCTGCTCAGCTTTCAGTTTATTGTGTATATCTGCTATCGACCAAGAGCCGGCATCTACTAATGCCTCAAGTAAGCAGCGCCTCGAAGCAGCGTCGGCTTGAAGGAATCATTAGGCGTTTGTTCGGTGATAAAGGATAATGGCGAGTACGTCTGCGAGGATCTTTTGGTGAGATTTTTCCATTTCATCGAAGTGCATCTGCCCCCGGTCGATCGCTGCTTTTATTCGACCTGCTGCAGCCAGCATTAAATTGTGTTGCGCGTTGTCGTTGAATGAACCTTGCTCTAGGATTATCGGATAATCCCCACCGATCCATCGAGTTCCTACTTTGCAAAGGTCCCAGCCGGGGCGCCCCTGAACTTGCTCGGCAAGGCGGTCCTCGTTGTCATGGTATTGCGTCGGTGGAGTGAGCGACCCAAGCTCTTCTATCAGATCGTTGACTTTGCTTGCGAAGCTATCATCCTCTGGCTCGTATAGATCGTCTGAATCACTCCAGGTGAGCTCCCAGTTTCCATTGATGTGGGAGAGCTGACGCAGCGCAAGTTCATCTAGCAGCCAACTATTTCGGAAGAAGTCTTTCATACGGCTTATATCTGTCTACAGATGCCTAACGCTTGAACTAGGTTGCGAATCGGCATCAGCTTGAATGAGTTGTTAGGGGCCACGATGATTTTTCGTGGCTGAGGACAGAGGGTTATGTTCGTGTGCTTTACCAACGTCACCGCAGATATGCGTGAAGTCACAAGAAGTACACTTAAGTTTTGTCGACTTGTTGTCATGCAGCACTCTTTTTAGATGTGCGCCGCACTCTGGGCATTTGCAGTTTTTGGCATCGAAATTCTTACAGCACTCACTTAGTCGAGAAGAATATATACGTAGAAGTGGTTCCGGAATAGTCATGTTGTGCTCCCTAGCTAGCTTTAGAAGGCATGCGATGTGCATGCCTAGTTCCCCTAATACTATATGGGTGTGCAACTCGACAGGCAAATTCGTTGTTGTAGTGTTTAGACATTCCTAAAAGTTTTGATCTCAATCTTTGGAGGAACCTGAAGAGCAAAGGTCGAAAAACTGCTTCTGGCCGATTGCTTACATTAATAAGATTGCCGGCAACAATAGATCAGCCCACAAAAAAGCCGCCTAGAGAGGCGGCTTTTATTCTAATTATGCTGCAATAATTTCTTGGTTTTCCTTTTCTTTGGCTGGGATTACCTTGGAAAGAATTTGCTCAGCATCAAATAACTGGAATGTTTGATTTTTTTCTTTACTGGTTCTAGGAAAGTATTCGCGCTCAAAATCTCTGAAAGAACTAAAAATTTTCTGTTCAGTGTTTCTTTGCTCATTATGAGTTTTGCCCATGGAGCTCTCCTTGATTAATGAAATATTGACGATTTAGATCAGGTGAGAAATAGTGTTTTCGTTTTATCCAAACGAAACCATCACCTTTTGAAATTAGAGCAACATCAATTGGACCACCTACGGACTCTGACACCATGGTGACCCGCCTCTTAAATGATGTGATGTTTATTAGTGCCTCAGCCATAGAGGCGAGCTCTGGTAGTGGTAGAATAGCAACGCTATCAATAACTGGACGCACGTAGTGATCTCGTTGAGCTGTTCGGATTGCCTGTAGCATAGCGTCTTTTATATGCTTGGTATCGTTTTCAATGGCGGATTTGGTCTCCACATCATCGCCTAAGTTATACTTTTCCGCAAGGATGGAAGGTAGCTTGTCAATGGCCTCTTGTACCTGAGATAGTATTTCACGTTCAAGAACGGGATCTATCCCTTTCATGATTGTATCGACCATTTCTCGTTGGGCATATGGCGCAACAGAGGCGCCCATGCTTATGGTGATATGTTGTGATGATGAGCCAGTGATGATAAGGTGCTCGCCGATTTTACCCGATAGTTTTATATCTTCAGTTTTTGGGAATATCTCATCATCACCGAACCCCGCTATCACAACACCAGTATCCAACCCAAAATCAAGTGTTGAAAAGAGATAATTAAAAGCTATTTTTAAAAGGTTTTGTTTGTCTTGGTCTGTGATGGGGAATTTTTCAATACTTTGTGCTAGAGCATCCAGGAAATGGTCTTTGTATTTTTGTTTTATGAGTGTTTTTTCTCTTGCTGTTAATCCAAGTATTTTGTCGTGTTTTTTTGAGTCTTCTTCAAGGTTTTTGATTGCTTTTTTTGTTATTTCA
>SRSN01000226.1 GCA_004791645.1 Alcaligenaceae bacterium 429 | reverse complement strand
GTCTCACCCACAATCACAATAACAGTGGAGACAGTTCCTCATGTTAAAAAACACCCTCGTGCGTCTTTCCTGTGGCGCAGCGGTACTCATCAGCCATAGCGCTGTTGCCATTGAAGGTAATGGCTTGCCTGTCTACCCAGATGGGCTTGAAAACTACCTTTCAGGCGCTCTGCCTGGCCCCGGCGTCCACCTTCTGATGTATGCCGGCTCTCTTAGCTACAACTCTGTACGCGATAAACACGGCGATAAGCTGCCCATTCAAGATTTCAGCGTTGACGTCAATATGGTGGCCCCGCGTGTGGTTTGGGTAACTTCCGCTGAAGTAGCCGGCGGCCAATTGGCGTTTCATGCCCTGTTCCCTCTACTCACGGTTAAAGAAGAAGCTTTCGGTCAGAGTAAGCGCCGCACCGGTCTGGGCGATATCGCCTTTGGTCCTGCGCTGGGCTATCACTTTAGTGAAAGCGCCCACGCCGTTGTGGGGGTGGATTTTGTGGCGCCTACGGGCTACTACCGCCAAGACGCGATGGCCAACCTAGGTCGCAATTACTGGACTATTCAACCGGCTGCCGCATTCACCTATATGCAACCCAGCGGGATTAATGCCGACCTGAAGGTGATGGTGGATTTTAACTTCCGCAATAACGACACCCGCACGCGCACAGGCAATGCCATTCACGCCGATTACGCGCTGGGCTATGGCTTTGGTAACGGTTTCGTAGCCGGTATTGGTGGTTATGCCTACCAACAAATTGCCAGCGATTCTGGCCCGCGTTCTGGCGATGGCCGAGCTCGTGCGTTCAGCATTGGCCCCTCTCTGCGTTACGCCAATGCCAGTGGCTGGTTATTTACCGCCAAGTGGCAGCAAGACTTCGGCGTACGTAGCCGCCCTAAAGGTCACCAGCTCATGCTGAAAGCCGCCATTCCTTTTTAATGTATTCGCAGCAAGGAGACTGATATGAAGGGTCTACAAGACAAGGTTTTTATCATCACGGGCGGTGCCACGTTGATTGGTACAGGTGTAGTCAACGTTCTGACCAACTATGGTGCGCGCGTTGCTATCTTTGATATTGATGAGGCGGGTGGCGAGATTGCTGCTGGTAACGATCCCAAACGCTGCCGATTCTGGCGCACTGATATTACCGATGACGCCGCGATCAGCCGCAACATTGCTGCCGTTAATGCCCACTTTGGGCGTGTAGATGGGTTGGTGAACTTGGCCTGCTCCTACTTGGATGAGGGCATGAACTCCCCCCGCAAAGACTGGCAGCAAGCCTTAGATATTAATGTGATCAGCACGGTTGCCATGAGTAAGGCAGTACGCCCTTATCTGCAAGAGCAGCATGGCGGTGCGATTGTGAATTTCACGTCCATTTCTTCATCCATTGCACAAACTGGCCGCTGGCTCTACCCGGTATCCAAAGCCGCGATTGTGCAGCTCACCCGTAGTCTTGCCATGGATTTCGCCCCAGATCACATACGGGTGAACTCCGTGTCCCCAGGCTGGACATGGTCCAAGGTGATGCACTCCTTAACCAACGGCAACCGCTACAAAACCGACAAGGTTGCCGCACCTTTTCATTTATTGGGCCGCGTAGGTAACCCCGAAGAAGTAGGCGAAGTGGTGGCATTTTTATTGTCTGACTGTGCCAGCTTTGTCACCGGAGCCGACTACGCCGTGGACGGCGGCTATTCCGCCATGGGGCCGGAACAAAACGTTCCTGCCATTCCCAAACTTGCCCAATAACGCACTTTTATCAGAATAATTAGGAGACTCTTATGCGTAAAGTTGCCATTATCGGTGGTGGTCAGGCTGGTATGCCCGTAGCCTTTGGCCTATTAGACAAAGGCTATGACGTTGCCCTGTACACCAACCGCACGCCAGATCAAATTCGCCAAGGGCGTGTGATGTCTAGCCAGTGTATGTTCCCCCATGCACTAGATGTAGAACGACGCTTAGGTATTAACTACTGGGATGACGAATGCCCTCCTGTAGAAGGTATTGGCTTTGCTCTGCCCAACCCCGACAAGCCCGACACCAAACTGCTGGACTGGGCCAGCCGCATTGAGCGCCCTGCTCAAGCTACCGACCAGCGTTTAAAAATGCCGGTATGGCTGGAAGAGTTTGAGAAACGCGGCGGGCGTTTGATCATGGAAGATGTAGGCGTTGCCGAATTAGAACGTATCGCTGAAGAATACGAGCTCACTATTTTGGCCGCAGGCAAAGGCGAAGTGGTACGTCTGTTTGAACGTGATGCAGAACGCTCCCCCTTCGACAAACCGCAACGCGCCTTAGCACTGACGTATGTGCACGGTTTAGAGCCCATGCCTGAGTTCTCACGGGTATCCTTTAACTTCATCCCCGGTGTGGGCGAATACTTTGTATTCCCCTCACTCACCTTGTCTGGCCCCTGCGACATCATGGTGTTTGAAGGCATTCCAGGCGGCCCCTTAGACCGCTTCCGCGACACCACCTCGCCACAAGATCATTTAGAACGCAGTGTGTCTTTCTTGCAGGAATTCTTGCCATGGGAAGGCGATCGCTGCCGCAATGTAGAGCTTACCGATGACCAAGGTTACTTGGCTGGTAGCTTCCCTCCCACAGTGCGTAAGCCAGTATTGACGCTGCCATCAGGGCGCATCGTACTGGGCATGGGTGACGCTGTAGTGGTGAACGACCCTATTACAGGCCAAGGTTCCAACAATGCCGCTCGCTCTGCACAAGTGTATTTAGACAGCATCTTGGCGCGTGGCGAACAAGCCTTTGATAGGCAATGGATGCAGCACACCTTTGATACCTACTGGGAATACGCCAGCAAAGTTGTGGCCTGGACCAACTCTATGTTGTTGCCGCCTACCGAGTCCGCCTTGGCCTTACTAGGAAATGCCGCCGGTTCACCGCGTTTAGCTAACTTCCTAGCCAATGCCTTCAACAACCCCACCACGCTGTTCCCGGCTTGGACAGATCTGCCCTCCGCACAAGGACTGATCGCCAAACTGGCAGAAGAGCAGACCACGGCTGCCTAAGCGTACAGGAGAGATTGCCATGTCCACACAGGCTGAACTTGTTCAGGAAACGGTCACCTTTGACAGCCGTACCTTCAGGCAGGCGCTGGGGCACTTTCCTACGGGAGTTGCCATTGTTACCACGCGCAGCCCCGAAGGACGGCCTGTAGGCCTGACCATCAACTCCTTTGCCTCTCTGTCGCTAGACCCTCCGTTGGTGTTATGGAGTTTGGTGAAGCATTCACCTAGCCTCGCCTTTTTTCAGGACTGCAAACATTTTGCTATTCATGTGATCAGTCAGAATCAAGTAGAAGCCGCGCTGGGCTTTGCCAACTCACGGTTGGAAGACAAATTTTCGTTAGTTAGCCACTACAGTTGTGATGAGGGAATTCCCGTAATTGATGACTGCTTAGCGACCTTTATCTGCGAAAATCATAACCAACACGATGGGGGGGACCACACGCTGTTTATTGGCAAAGTCATTCGTCACGACACGGTCCCTAATCAAGCACCAGCGGTATTTCACCGCGGTAGCTTCACCCATCTACAACAACAATCAGGAGACTAATTCATGCCACAACATCAGGATGTGGTGGTAGTGGGCAGCGGCATCAACTCCTTATGTTGTGCCGCCCTACTCGCCTGTAGAGGGTTAACGGTAACGGTACTGGAACGCAACCCCGTCGCAGGCGGCTGCATTCGCACCGAGGAACTCTTCCCAGGCTTTACTCACGATGTGTTTTCCAGTTGGTACCCCCTGTTTGTAGGGGGGGCCGCCTACGCCGAGCTCGCGCAACCGCTGGCCGATGCCGGGCTGCGTTTTGTATCGGGCGACTACAGTACGGGACTAGCTACGCCACATGGTACGGGCATTGCCTTACGCCAAGACATGGAAGACACCGTACAGCGTTTAAATGCCATTGCCCCGGGGGATGGCGACGCCATAGGCCAAGCGGCGGCGCAGATTTTCGGCAATGATGCGGCGTTGGTCTTTGGGCTAATGGGTAACGACCCCTACAGTTGGAAAACCAGCAAGCTGCTGTTCTCGTCATGGCGTCAACGTGGCCTTGATGGCATGCTGCACTTTGCATCCGACTCCTTAGAAAACTTTAGGCGGTGGGCAGACTATGCCCTGCAAAACGACCTTAGCCGCGCCTTGATTGCACCGTGGGTACTGCATAGCGGCTTAGGCCCTGATGAAGCAGCCTCCTCACTGATAGGTAAACTAACTTTTGCTGCCGTTGTGGCGGGTGGCATGCCCGTCGTGGAAGGCGGCAGCTATAAGTTAGTGGAAGCCTTTATACGCGTTATTGAAGAACGTGGTGGCCACGTGCTCAATGGTCAACACGTAGACGAAGTCCTAGTCGAAAATGGCAGGGCTATAGGTGTGCGCACAGCTACCCAAGAGCGTTTCATGGCAAGCAAAGCCGTGGTCTGCAACGTTACACCTAATCAACTGTACGAAAAACTGCTGCCTACGGCCGGCCCTGAGTATCAACAACTGGCCAAGCGCTATAGATACGGGCGTGGTGGCATGCAAATACACTTTGCGTTGAAAGAACGCCCCCACTGGCTAAACCCCGAACTCATACACGTACCCATGGTGCACGTCACCGAAAGCATGGAGCAAGTGTGTGCTTCGGTAGTAGAGGCCAATAATGGATGGTTGCCTGCAAAACCCACCTTGGCAGTAGGCCAGCCATTGGCGGTAGACCCTAGCCGTGCCCCCGAAGGCAGTTGGATACTGTGGGTGCAAATGCAAGACATGCCCTCTACGGTTAAGGCCGACGTCGCCAATGAACTGCCTATTCCCGCAGACGGGCGCTGGAACGATGGATT
>SRSN01000225.1 GCA_004791645.1 Alcaligenaceae bacterium 429 | reverse complement strand
ACTCGTATTTTAAGCGTGGCGATACAGGTAGGCTATTAAACCGCTTCACCATTGATGCCAATACAATGGCCACAGTGGCAACCGAAGTGATCACCGTTTTGGTGCGTGAAAGTATTGCGATCGTAGCGTTGATCGCCGTGCTGTTTTATATGTCGTGGCAGCTCACACTCATTGTGTTCATTATGCTGCCCATCTCGTTTATCACCGCCCGTATCGTGGCGTTGCGCTTGAAGAAAATCAATCGTGACACTATTAACATGAACGCCGAGATGGTGCGCGTGGTAAGTGAAACGATTGAAGGCGAGCGTGTTGTTAAGCTGTTTAATGGCTATGAGCACGAAACTGAGCGTTTTGTGTACGTCAACGGTAGGCTGCGTAGGTTTGCAATGCGTGCCGCTACCGCTAACGCAGCGCTGTCACCTATTACTCAATTCTTTATTTCCTTGGCCGTTGCGGGTGTGGTTGCGATGGCGTTGTACCAGTCGTCTGTAGATGGCTTAACAGTAGGTAGCTTTGCGGCATTTTTGGGGGCGTTGGCTCAGTTGTTTGACCCTATTCGTCGTCTCACTGGCATGGCTGGAACTACGCAGCGTATGTTGGTAGCCGCAGAAAGTGTGTTTTCGTTGATTGATGCGGAAGTAGAACCCGAAGGCGCTAAAACAGCACTGCCTACCCCCGTGAAAGGCAATGTGGAATATCGTCAGGTGACACACGCTTTTGATGGTTCCGATAACCCTGTGGTGAATAACCTAAGCTTCAGTGCTAAATCGGGCCAAACTATTGCGTTAGTAGGGCGCTCAGGCAGTGGTAAAACCACCTTGGCGAATATGCTGCCGCGTTTTATCGTGCCAGACAGCGGTCAGGTACTGATTGATGGTATCGATATCCAAGATCTAGATTTGCGCACATTGCGGGCTCAGATTTCTATGGTTAGCCAAGATGTAGTGTTGTTCGAGGGAAGTATCCGTGACAACGTTGCCTATGGTGGCTACTCAGGGAAAACAGACGAAGAAGTGTGGGCGGCGCTTGAGGCGGCAAGCTTGGCTGACTTTGTGCGTTCTTTACCAGAAGGGCTAAATGCTCCTGTGGGTGAGAAAGCAAACATGTTGTCGGGTGGCCAGCGCCAGCGGTTAGCGATTGCTAGGGCGTTGATTAAAGATAGTCCTATTTTGATTTTGGATGAAGCAACATCCGCTTTGGATAATGAGTCTGAATGGCAGATTCAGAATGCGCTAGATAAGCTGATGGAGAATCGTACTACCTTGGTGATTGCCCATAGGCTCACAACCATCCAAAATGCCAACTCAATTTTGGTATTGGAGAAAGGCCAAATTGCAGAGCAAGGCACACATCAAGAGTTACTGAATTTGGGCGGTATGTATGCGTCGCTCTATAACATGGAGTTCACCGAGAAAGCAGACGGTGAGCAGTAAAGCTAGTAAGACCAAATAAACCGCAGAGAACTTCTAGAAAGGAAAGCAGGTATGAAAGTGTTGGGGAAAATCGTGGCATTGGCCGCTGTAGGTTTGGCTGGTTGTGTGGCAACGGCGCCAGTGAGTCAAGATCAGTCCACATTGCGCCAAGAGCAGTATCAGCGAGATACATATCGCTTCTACAGCTCTCTGGCTGAAATCCAGCAAAACCTATTTGCTAACCAACGTCTTTGCGGTTCAGAGTTCGAGTGGTCGTTGGATCCGTATCAAATACATTACGCTACCGTCGTCTATAAACCTAAACCAGGCATAGAAACCAAAGAAAGCATTTTGTTTGATTTGACGTCGTACGGAACTGGCTACGTAGAAGCTACGGTTTACAGTTATTTCCCAATGTCGGGCAAAGAAGCAACAAGGGCCTTGCGCATTTTGCAAGACCCTAAAGTGTGCTGGGGTACAGAAGGTTAATGGTTGTAGTTAGAACAGTATGATGTCGTACTGTTCTTGAGCGTGCTGGGGATCTACTTCCAGGGAAATAGGTTTACCGATGAAGTCCCCAGTTTGAGCTAAGTGCTCACTTTCTTCCTCTAGGAATAAATCCACCACTTCTTGTGATGCCAGAACCCTGAACTCTTTTGGGTTGAATTGTCTGGCTTCACGAAGCACCTCACGCAAAATGTCATAACAAATAGTGCGAGAGGTTTTGACGCTACCGCGTGATTGGCAGGTAGGGCAGGGCTCGCATAGCAAGTTATTCAGTGACTCTCTGGTGCGTTTGCGTGTCATTTCAACCAAGCCTAGCTGACTGAAATTACTGACGGTGATGCGAGTGCGGTCTTTACTCAGCGCTGTTTGCAGTTCATTTAATACGCTTTGTCGGTGTTCATCGTTATCCATATCGATGAAGTCCAACACAATAATGCCACCTAAGTTCCTCAATCGCAGTTGACGGGCAATCGTGCCAGCAGCTTCCAAGTTGGTTTTAAAAATCGTATCGCCAAAATTGCGACCACCCACGTAACCGCCAGTGTTTACGTCTACTGTGGTTAGGGCTTCTGTTTGGTCAATAATTAAATAACCACCTGATTTCAAATCTACTCGTCTTGATAGGGCACGTGAAATCTCTTCATCAACATGCACGGTATCGAAAAGGGGGCGGGTACCGGTGTAGAGTTGAATTCTGTCTAGTACTGAAGGCGTATAAATCTCAGCCCACTCTTTCATTTGCTGGGTGACGGTACGCGAATCAACAATAATGTTGTGAGTTTCCGGCGTGACCATATCGCGCAGCACACGTTGGGTTAGATCTAAATCGGTGTACAGCGTAGAAGGACAAGGTTGGGTACGTAAACGCTGTTGGATAATGCTCCACAGCTTACGCAAGTATTCGCAGTCAGCACGTAACTCTTCGTCGCTTGCTTGCTCTGCTTGAGTACGTACGATGAACCCGCCTTTCTCATCAGGGCTATTTAGCGCTTCAATTTTTTCCCTAAGCGAAATACGCAGAGCTTCGTCTTCTATGCGTTGTGATACACCAATGTGGGGATCAAAAGGCAAATAGACCAACATGCGGCCAGCAATACTAACTTGCGTGGAAACCCTGGCCCCTTTTGTACCTAATGGATCTTTGGTTACCTGAACAATTAACGATTGGCCTTCAAATAGCAGTTTTTCTATGGGAGTAGGATTACTGCCGTTTAAGCGTTCAGTGCGGTTCTGGCGTAAATCTGAAATATGTACGAACGCTGCGCGTTCTTGTCCTATATCTATAAATGCACTTTGCATACCAGGCAGCACACGAGCTACCTTGCCAAGATAAATGTTGCCTACGAAGCCACGTTGGATGCTGCGCTCTATGTGCAGTTCTTGCACAGCCCCTTGCTCTACGACGACCGCGCGAGTTTCAAAGGGGGTAATGTTAATCAGAATGTCTTCAGGCATGTTTGTAGTGACAAAGTTGCAATCAACCCAGTGTAGGGCGAAGTTTAGGAAGGTGCTAGTGCTCTATTCTATATAGTAAGAACAGTAAGAGCCTCTTGAATCCGTAGAAATACTTCAGAAAAATCGCTAGAGACAGTTCTGGCTGGGGTGGGCTTGTGTACTTTGTTACCTAGATGAGGGGCTTGTTGCTCCTCTTATATAGAGAGTTGTGCATGTGATGAGGGTAGGCGAATCCACGCCAGATAGAAGATAACGGAATTGATCAGGCTTTTAGAGCTTGTTCATTGTCTCTAAAAATAGTGTTGTTCGCCATTTACCGGCGAAAGGTTCGCGACAGGGGATGAGCTGGCTATATTGTTTGTGCCTAGCTGTGAGTATGTCTATATAGAGTATGTAGGGAGCGCTTGTGCGGTTGTTAGCTAGTGGGTAGATGGCTCGCTTGGTGAGATAAGTAGAGCGGACAGGAAAAAGATGATCCTGCATTCCTACAGAACAATTACAGCAGTCATTTTTGATCTTAGCGACAGAGATGTGCTGCGGACTCTATATATAAGAGAGATGTAGCTAGCAAGAAAAGGCATGTATAGATCGTAGGCTTACAGAGTCTGGCTATTTAGGTGTTGCCGCTTAATAAGGACTAGCAAAAGGTTGTTATAGGGCAAGGTACCTTAGCCATGCACGCTATGGTCTTACTTTAGCGAGTGCGGCTGGTTAGTAGTGGAGCGGTGGTCAACTGAACTATATCTATATAGATAGCAATGAGCGAATTGCATCTCACCGAGGGAGTTTGCACTCTTCCTTCTATAACTTGATGATGGTGTGTCAGCGGTACTTCTACCGAAGAGGCTAGAGATATATAAGAGGAGCTTTCTATGAGCAGGTCATGATCTGTGGTGTGCACATCTATCGAGCTATATATAGAAAGGCGGCTTTGCTGTTCGATTGCTACCAAGAGAAGAGATGACAGGAGTGAGATGAACAGGTCAGTACTGTACGTTAGTTAGTTAGTTAGTTAGTTAGTTAGTTAGTTAGTTAGTTAGTTAGTTAGTTAGTTAGTTGGTTGGTTGGTTGGAGGCGGAAGTAGGCTTCGAATAGGTTCTTTGCTAGGAGCTTCTGGCCCCTCGAAAATATTTCAAACCGTAACCTATTGAATTTATGGGGGTTTGAAAATATCTTCATAAAATCTTCATTTATTTGTCATAAAGAGCTTGTGCGGGCGTGATTGATGGTGCTATAGTTTCGTTTCTTCGTTGCAAGACATACGGGTTTTCCCTAAGTGGATCCCAAGCTCAAACAACGAAAGCCAAGTAAAACAAACGTTTGACAGGCAGCAGGGAAAAGGACTATAGTTCACTCCCTTGTTTGAAAAGCAGTTTGCTTCACAAGGCAGCGATCTTCTACGGAAGATTGCGATTCATCCGAAAGGGTGAAACGGCAAGAAAATAAATCTTGACAAGTTTTAAAAAACCATGTTAAAGTTTCTTT
>SRSN01000224.1 GCA_004791645.1 Alcaligenaceae bacterium 429 | reverse complement strand
AAATTTGATATTTGAAAAATATCAATAATCCACTTAGCTGTTTCTAGACTGAAAATTACTTTTTCGAAGCGTATCACCCCATAACCACTGTAACTGTCACAAAAACGAATAGCAGCGAACAATTTTTACAGGGTAGACAGAAGACCAAGCTCCAATAGCCTTATAGATATTGGGGAAATAAATGAGCAATGCTGATTCTGCATTTTTATTCTTACTATGTCAGGTAATGCTCTACCAATAAATACCAGTAAAAAGAGCTCCCTCTATAACATAGTTTTTCAGCTTGTAAATACCCAAAATTAGGTAGTGTGCTAGGATTTCTTATGTCAATCCATTCAGGAGAACCCTATGTCCGCCATTGCTCATGATGATGTTCTGGCATTTTGGTCGGAAAACGCAGATCACTGGTTTAGTAAAAGTACAGAATTCGACCGTGAGTTTCATCACCATTGCCAAGCACTACATTGGCAAGCTGCTCGTCGCGAATTGGAAAGCTGGATTCAATACGATGATAGTGGTTTAGCATTGCTGATCTTGCTGGATCAGTTCCCACGTAACTGTTTTAGAGAAAGTGGCCACATGTATGCCACCGATAGTTTAGCCCGTCACTACGCTCGATTACTGGTAGAACGAAAAGGTGACCTCACCTTGCCACAAGAATTACGTGTGTTTTGCTATCTGCCTTTTACACACTCTGAAAACCTAGAAGACCAGAATCTGGCCGTGCGCCTAAACGAACGAGGAAAAACAGGTGAAGGGTTGAAGTTTGCTCATCACCATCGTGAGATCGTTCAACGCTTTGGCCGTTTTCCTCATCGAAATGCTATTCTGGGCCGAGACTCTACAGCCGAAGAAATAGAGTACATAAAAGAAGGTGGGTTTAGCGGTTAATCAGTGTTTGGCCAAGCCTTTGTAAATCAGCCATACTGTTAACAAAGGACCAATACTTAGCACGCTAAACAGTACAACGGAAGCCTGGCGCGCACCCTCAAAGCCGCCGGGTTCCACAAAGCCAGCCAAGTTCGTCAACATACCTGCAAATGCGCCCCCAAGAGCCAACGCATACAGTTGCACGGTGATAATGGCTGAAGACGCAATGTTTTCCTGACCTTTAGGTGCAGCTTGGTACACGCGAGTCAACACGTGAGACCAACACACACCAATACCACCACCCACTGCCATCAACGGTATCAACAAGAAGTACATCGCGCTGCCATCACCAAACCCCATAGGCATCATGATGGCAAGGCCTAACAAGCCACACCCAGACACCAATGGTCCGAATTGCACATAACGCTGTGTAGCAACAGGCGAACGGCCTGCACTCAAGAAAGATCCTGCTGTCCATGAAAAAGACAATGACGCCATAAAATATCCAGCAATCAGTGGACTTTGGTGATGTATGGTCTGCAAGAAATAGGGGATAAATACCTCTACCGTAATTGCCAAGCTTAATAGCGCTACACAGCCGTATAGGACGGCCAAAATGCCCCCCCAGCGGTAAGTACCATGTGGCAATAGATTGGCATCGCTGTGCTTGTCTGCACGTCCTGTTAATACACTTAGCAGTACTGCTACTAACAAGCCTGCTGCATTGACCATCCAATTCACAGACAAACTCGCCCACGATACACACAATACCGATATGGCCAACACCAGCAATTTGCCCATAGGCACTTTTAATTTTTTGCTGTCTTGCGATTTTCCCGCCTCAATCTGAGTACATACCAGGAGCATCAGCAAAGCAATAACGGGGATCACCGACCAAAATGCCAGCCTCCAATGCCCACTTTCTGCAAAGATGCCGCCAATGGTGGGGCCTATCAACGTAGAAACTCCCCACATACTGGACACTAGCACCATGGCGCGTGGCCATAATACTTCGGGAAATACTAAACGCACGGCGGAATAACACAGGCCTAATAAGAAGCCACCACCTAAACCTTGTACGGTACGGCCCACTAGCATCGCCGGCATAGAAAATGCCAAGGCACAGGCAATAGTTCCCACCATAAAGACCAACATGGCGACCACAAAGGCGTGACGCAGCCCCACTAATTGCAGTAATTTAGGGGATAGGGCAGATCCAATAATGGATGCCATGACAAACAAGGTCATGTTCCACGTGTAATACGACAATCCACCAATATCGGCCACCACTGACGGCAAAATAGTGGTCACCAAATACACATTAATCGCGTGCAGGGCTACACCGCCAGCTAAAGCCACGGAGCGCAAACCATTACGCCCCCGTAGCAGCGCGGCCCACGAATTTTGTTCAATCATGATTACTCAGTGTGCAGTGCAGAGCCCATGCTTTGGCCCATGCAGATTTTTCCGGTAGCAGACCAGTCTGAATCAAATTGGTAGGTGTTTTCAGGGAAGAGCAGCACAACAGTAGAACCCAACAAGAAACGTCCCATTTCTTCGCCTTGCTGCAAAACGATCTGTTGATCGTCATACTGCCAATGCACAACCTCACCATAACGTGGTGGATTAACTTGGCCATGCCACACTGTGCTCATACTACCCACAATGGTTGCCCCTACTAAGACCATCACAAATGGGCCACGTTCGGAGTCAAACACACACACTACACGTTCATTACGTGCAAACAACCCAGGCACATTACGTGCGGTTAACGGGTTCACGGAGAACAAGTCGCCAGGTACGTAGGTCATTGTACGTAAGCGGCCAGTGCAGGGCATATGAATACGGTGATAATCCTTAGGGCTTAGGTATAACGTCGCGAACAACCCGTTCTCAAATACCTTCGCCAAAGCCGCATCACCCGCTAATAGCGTTTGTGCAGAATAATCATGACCCTTAGCTTGAAAAATCTGCTGTACTTGAATCTTGCCCAACTGGCTAATAGCGCCGTCCACAGGGCTTACTAAGGCAGATTGTGCAATAGGGCGCACACCTGCTTTGAGTTCTCGGGTGAAAAAGTCATTAAACGTCGTATAGGCAGCGGCGTTAGGCTGACTCGCCTCACTCATATCCACCTTATACCGTTTAATGAACCACTCAATCGCACGCGTCGTTAAGCCACCACCAGGATGAGCTGCTAACTTACCCACAGCCTGTGTTAACAAGCGTTTAGGCAATAAATACTGTAGCCAAATGGCCAGACGTTCTACCATGTTTATACACATTCAAAAGAATTGGGACACACCAAAAGATGTCCACAACGTATTGCTTAAGTCATCAACTCAATACGATTACGCCCGGCATGTTTAGCTTGATACAAGGCTTTATCCACACGCCTGAGCGTAGGAGTATAGTCGGGATGACCATCATAAAGCGCTAAACCCATACTTGCTGTTAGGTTCAACTCATGGCCAAAAGGCAGGATAAATTTTTCTCGCTGTATTCGTTCGCTAATTTTTTTGGCAATACGCAAAGCCGTATCTACGTTCACATCCACCAGCAGAACGAGAAACTCCTCGCCCCCTAAGCGGAAAATATAATCGCCCGCTCGGCATTGTGCATTCAATAATTCGGCAAATTGGCGCAATACCGCATCGCCAGACTCATGACCATACTCATCATTCACACGCTTGAAGTGATCCAAGTCTATGGATAACAAGGCAAATTTCACGCCTCTACGCCGTGAATAAGCAACCTCTCTACCCAAAACCACTGGCAAATATTTACGTCCCAGCAACTTGGTCAGTGTGTCACGCCCAGCTTCTACTTCGTTTTGCTGTTCAAACAGCAAATCCATACTCAATAGAATCAAACGTGTTTGCGTACGTAGTTCACGTAAAACATCTAGCTGGTTCGCAGAGTTAGCCTGTGTAAAACGAGGGAGAACTTCTTGATCTATGTGCTCCATCGTGTTCTGTATAACTTGAGTTTCCTTAAGGTTCTCAAATGCATGAGCCCCTTTATGGTGAAACCACAGTCCAAACTCTGAACTATTGATAGTGGATAACTGTTTATCCACCATGCCTGTGGCTAACTCAAACATCAGATTGTTTTCCCAGTCTAGCAATGCCGCTCGCTGGCGTCCTCGCTCAGCAGCTGAGTTATGCACAGCCGCAAATACTCTATAGGACTCTTCAGCTCTGGATTTTCTATCGTACGATGCCGCGTAGGCACGGCTCATAAACTCAATCGCAATGTCTATGGATTCAGCAATAAATTGCTGCGCCGCCATCTTATCTATCAATTCTAAACTTGGCTCTTCCTGAACAATTTCAAAAAATCGTTCTTTTAGCAGTCGAGCACCACTTAAAACCAGATACAACGGCAGATCTATACGGGCGTGTACATCACCGACTTGGCGCTGTAACTCAACTAACGCCACAAAATCATCGTCGGGAGCGACCGAAAAAAGCTCACTTAACCATTTTTGCAGAGAACGAGACAACCTTTTCTGCACTTCATCATGGCTTAAGAATACGTTTGCCGCCTGGTCATTCAGCAAGCTGGCATAAAAATACGACGCCAGTAGCTCTTTATGGCTGTTTGCCGCTTCTTTCACATAACAGCGAATGTGCTCAGGGATTTTTTTGAGAGCTTTTTGCCAGTCAGAGGCAAGGCGGTAGACCGCGACATTAGACATGCTAATACAACATCAAGTAAGAAAAACGGCTGGTATGCAGCGAGTATATCTTGCACATGTTGATCTAAACAATGTCGCTGCAAAGCCCTTGAGGAACAAGGCCTGTGGATAGTTGCAGGAGAGGAGCTTGTGGATAAGTTGTGGAGTGAAAAGGCTTAACTGGGGTATGAAACTTATACACAAAAATTATCCAGAAACCATCCTCAACAAACCGCTCAGCCATCAACAAGCAAAAATATAGGTTAAAGCATTGAATAATCAGGCTTTCAAGCGATTGTACCACTTATCCACAGACACCCATTATTAATCAT
>SRSN01000223.1 GCA_004791645.1 Alcaligenaceae bacterium 429 | reverse complement strand
CCTCTGGTATATGCAGCAGCATTCTCTGGCTTTTACATTGTGATGCTGGTGTTGCTGTGGAGCATGATCATTCGCCCACTGGGCTTTGAGTACCGTAGCAAGTTGCCTCATGCTGCATGGCGTAACGCCTGGGATTGGAGCTTGTTTGCTTCCGGTTTGATCCCTATGGTGATTTACGGTGCAGCGATTGGTAACGTGCTGCAAGGCGTGCCTTTCCATTTCGACTGGCGTATGACGTCTTACTACACAGGTAGCTTCTTAGAGCTACTGAATCCTTTTGCTGTACTGTGTGGTTTGGTGTCGGTATCCCTGTCCATTTACATGGGCGGAGCCATCTTGATGAATGGTAGTGTGGGCGATATTGCTAAACGTGCTCGCAAAGCCTCATTGCTGGGCGGTACCGTAGCGATAGTGTTGTTCACCTTGTGCGGCATTTGGGTGGCTAACATGGACTTCTACCAAATTACCTCCTCACCTGAACCTGGCATGGCGCAGATTCCTTTGCATCAGACCGTAGCGGTAGTAGAAGGTGGTTTGCTGAATAATTTCCGCAACTACCCTATCTTGTGGGCAGTGCCTGCATTGGGTTACATAGGTTTGATCGTAGGTATGCTAGCGCTGAAAGCGGGTCGTTCGGTATTTGGCTGGTGGATGGGCGCGTTAGCATGGATAGGTGTATTGGGTACTGCTGGTGCAGCCATGTTCCCATTCATTATGCCTTCCAGCACCAACCCTTCGCACAGTCTGACCGTGTGGAACTCGGGTGCTAGCTCATTGACCATGAGCTGGATGCTTGGTTTCACCATCATCTTTATGCCGCTGATTATTGCTTACACCAGCTGGGCATTCTGGGTGATGCGCGGCAAAGTGACGACTGAGCAAGTCGATAGTTCAGAACACGCTTTATAAGAGGAGTCACATTATGTCGGTGTTTATGCGTTTTATTGTGCTCCTGATTTTGGCTGTTATCGCTATTTTGCTGACGGTCATCCTCGGAGATTACGGCCCTTGGTATTTGTCGTGGTTGCTAGGTACAGGTTTTATGGTACTGGTAGCGGCAATGGGCGGCGTCTTGTATGAAGAGCAAGAAGACGCGTTGGACAGACCTGCCGAAGTAAAAAGCAGGTCGTCCTCGGGTTATTAATCAGCTTAGGCTGAGGTTGTAACCGTCTCGAAATGCTCTGTGGAGGGGGCTTCAGCGAAGAACTCGCTGATAAAGCCTCTCCACTTAGGGAAAGCGGGAGACTCACGGAAATCCACCATGTGGTTTTCCAGAGTCTCCCATTCTATATGTAGCAGGTAGTGTTCAGGCTTGGCTAAGCTGTGATTGAGGTTGTAGCGAATGTAGCCTTTGGAGTGGCGGATAACGCTCTCAACGCCTTGTGCTACAGCAGCCTCAAATTCTTTTTGCTTACCGGGTTGAATCTGGATACTGGTGAGTTCGTGAATCATAGTAATCCTTGCTAACAATAATTAGAAATAGAAGTGGGCATAATGGCTAACGTCACTCGCCCATTGCGTGAGTGGGATAACTTTTAGAACATTGTTGATTCTAGCGTAGCAGCAGTGACCGAGGCTATCCGTCTTACCCCACACCCACATCGAGGAACTAGTGATGGAATGGAATTTTTACGCTGAATCACTGCTGGTCTATGTGGTGCTAGCTGTGAAGCTACTGGTAGGGTTGGTCATTATTATTGCCAACATGAACTGGACCGGTAAAACCAAGTTGTCGCAGATGAATGCCATCGATTTGGTGGGCAACTTTGTGCTGGGTGGGGTAGTGGGCGGCATTATCTATAACAAAGACATCAGCTTTCTTACCTACATAGTTTGCTTGTTAATAGGTATAGGATTGATTGATGGTTTGAACTATCTGGTGAACCGCACCAATTTCTTTAGATCATTTGCAGTGGGTTGTCCTATCACGTTGATTGCAGACGGTAAATTTTGTGTGGCGGCGATTAATGACAAGAAAAATAAAATTGATCTCAGCATCGTCGCTAGCTTATTGCGCAGCATGGGGCACTTCTCATTCTCGGGATTAGAGTTCTTGCAAATAGAACCAGGTGGGCAGTTAACCGTTATTGAGAAAAAAGAGGGTGGGCCTAGGCCGGCGTTTATTGTGCTGATGAATGGCACTATCTTTTCTAGCCTGCTTGAAAGTCTAGACAAAGACGCGGCGTGGCTAGAGACGCAGTTGCATCAAGCCGGCTTCGAGCAGCTACACACGATTTTCATGGTGGAGTGGTGGCAAGAGTCCTTGACCGTGGTGTGTGACAATGGCGTGGTCAAAACTATTAAAGCAGCGTCTTGAGCGTTGGCCTACTACGTAGAACTACGGAATTTCTAGTCAGTCTTACCTTTGCGAGTCGTGGGCTGAGCGCGCTACCCTATATAAGCTTGTGCCACTGCCGGACGTGCAGTGTGAGTGAAAACCTGTTTTATAAGGTGTGGAAATGCGTAGATTTTTGACGGTTGGAATGCTGCTGTCATTGGCAGTGGTGATGATGCAAAAGCCAGCGCTGGCGTCGTCGTCGGCAATGTCGCTGCAGAGTGCGGCAGCGCAAGGTGACACGGCTGAGCTTCGGCAGTTACTTGCTAACGGCGCTGATTTAGAAGCCCGTGACGGGCAAGGCAGGACAGCATTAATGCGTGCTACACGTGCTAATCATGTGCAGGCAGCTACGCTTCTGATAGAGGCGGGGGCTGATGTCAATGCAAAAGACAATATAGAGGATAGTCCGTATTTGTATGCGGGCGCCCAAGGCTTAAATGATATTCTCTTGCTAACCCTTGCGCATGGTGCTGATCTGCAAAGCACCAATAGATATGGTGGCACAGCGCTGATTCCTGCCGCTGAAAAAGGCCACGCCGAAACAGTAAGTATCTTGCTAGATGCTGGTGTGGCAGTGGACCACGTTAACCGCTTGGGCTGGACGGCGTTACTGGAAGCTATCGTGCTTAGCAACGGTGGTCCTGTGCATCAGGACATCGTTAAACGCCTGATTGACGGTGGTGCCAATGTGAATCTGGCTGACGATAAGGGGGTAACACCCTTGCAGCACGCAGAACGCCGAGGGTATAACGAAATCGCTGCATTGTTGCTCGCAGCCGGTGCGCGATAAGGAGCCTAGAACATGACAATCAGTACAGAAAAAGCAGAGTTTTTGCGTGAAGCCATTGCGTTGGCCTATATCAACCAACAACAAGGCGGTAGGCCTTTTGGTGCCGTAGTAGTCAAAGATGGGCGTATAGTGGCAACCGGCGTGAATGAAATTCATGCCACACACGACCCAACTGCTCATGCTGAACTGACGGCATTGCGAGCCGCAAGTCAGAAGCTGCAATCCCCTAATTTATCGGGATGCAGTGTCTTTGCCAGTGGGCATCCTTGCCCTATGTGCATGGCAGCAATGCGTATGGCGGGAGTGGGGGAAGTGATTTATGCCTATTCCAACGAGGAAGCCGAACAATATGGGCTCTCTACTGCAGCTATTTATGCAGAGTTAGCCTTACCTTTCTCGGAACAAAGCATGCATATACAGTATGAGCCATTGCGTCCTGAGCCTTATACAGGCTTGTATACGGAGTGGAAATTAAAACAAAAGTAGTAGGGCAGTATGGATGTAAACGTAACGCATAAACACCAATCTACGGTGTGGTTGCTGGTGGTAGTGGCCATCGTAGGACTAAATTTACGTCCGTTTATGACAGGGATTGGGCCATTGGCAGAATCCTTGCGTGACGCCACGGGGTTAAGTCAGCAAGGGCTATCCATGCTGACCTTAATTCCTATGGCATTAATGGGTGTGGTCGCCTTTGCTGGGCCTGCGTTGCAAGGTAAGTTGGGTGCGAGATTGCTCGTACTATTAGCCTTGTTGGTGATCGCTATAGGGGCGATATTGCGCTGGGTCACTAGTTCTGGTGGCGTGCTGCTACTCACGGCCGCCATTATGGGCTTTGGCGTGGCCATTATTCAGGCCGTATTCCCCGGTATCATCAAGCGTCAGTTCATGCAACGCAGTAGTGTTGTGATGGGCTTGTATTCAGCCATGATGATGGGGGGCGGTGCCTTGGGGGCTCAGTTGTCGCCCTGGGTGGCGCAGGCGACGGGTAGTTGGCAAATAGGCTTGGCATGGTTAGTGGTGCCCGCTTTGCTTGCATTGTTACTAGCCATGAAGTTATTGCCCATGGATCCACCACGTAGTGCGGGTAGGCGAATCTCTATAAAACCCTTATTACGCCGTCGCCGAACATGGTTATTGATGTTGTGTTTCGGCTTGGTGAATGGTGGCTATTCGTCTGCCGTAGCGTGGCTTGCGCCTGCGTATCAAAGCTTGGGGTGGAGTGCGGCGTACAGTGGTAGTTTGTTGGCCGTGATGGCGATTGCTCAAGCAGTAGCTGCTTTGGTGCTGCCTGCTATCGCGTGCAGGAAGCCTGACTTCAGGCCGTGGCTGTGGTTTACCTTAGGTCTGCAGCTAGTGGGCTTCGCTGGCTTAGCATTTTGGCCAGCAGCAGCACCGCTACTCTGGGCGATCGTGGTGGGGGCGGGCCTGGGTGGTTGCTTCTCACTCACGATGGTGGTGGCTTTAGAGCATTTAAAAGACCCAGCGCAAGCGGGTGCATTGGCGGCCTTGATGCAAGGCGGTGGTTTCTTGTTAGCCGCTGTGGCGCCATGGATTGTGGCCACTTTGTACGATGCTACCGAAAGCTATATGGCCGGTTGGATGTGGCATGTAGGCTGTGTAACGGTAGTGAGTGTTCTGGTGTGGCAGTTCGCGCCTAAAGGTTATGCGCAGGCAATGGGTGTCTAGACGTCAGCTGAATAAGTCAGCACAGTAGGTGTGCGAGGTTGGGTGGCGGTTACGTCATCGCTGGAACATAAAAAAGGCAGCTCGATTGAG
>SRSN01000222.1 GCA_004791645.1 Alcaligenaceae bacterium 429 | reverse complement strand
CCAGGTAAATTCCGCATTAGTGTGGTACCTGGCTCTACTGGCCACATCAACACCATCCAAATGCTACAAGCCTACGGTTTGCCTGCTGACGCCGTGAATATCGTGACCTACCAATCCGGTAATGCTGCACGTACCGCGGTAGCGGGCGGTCAAGTAGAAATGGCAGTATTGGCGGCCGATGGCACTATTCCTATCGCCGAATTCATTCGCCCCTTAGCCGTGGCATCAGATGAGCGTTTAGAAGAGTGGGATGCACCTACCTTGAACGAAGTACTGCAACAAGCTGGCCGCGAACCGGTACAAACGTTGGTGGGTTCCATGCGCGGTATCGCTGCTCACGCTGAATTTAAAGAGCAGTACCCAGAACGCTTCGAGAAATTTGCTGAAGCCTACCGCGAAGTGCTGTCCAATCCAGAGTTCAAAGAAACCTTGAAAAAACAAGGTATTGGTTCGGACTGGCTGGGCCCAGATCGCACAACCGAAATTATCTACAAAAACTTTGAAGTGCTAGAGCAGTACAAAGATCAACTCTAATAGCCTTGGGTCTGGCGGGCATTTTTGACTGAACTAACAGTCGCCAGACCCTCCGCTTTGGAAACCTCTAATGGCTACACGAATTTCTCTTACACACCTTGTGTTTTTGCTGGTGGTTTGCGCCGCCGCAATCTTCCTCAACTGGAGCGCCTTCAGTGCTTCAGACAAACTCTACAACCTGATCGTGGTGGTACCCAGCGGGATAGCTTGCGTACTGTTGGTGCTGTGTATAGCCATCAGCAATTTACGCAAACCTGCCACCAAAACCTCCGCAACACCTAGCGAAGCACAAGCAGCTCGCAAATCCACCTTAGGCGATCTATTGCTGTTGGGTGCTTTTGCCGTTTTCTGCCTTAGCCTGACTACCGTCGGCTTTGATGTCGCCACCTTCGTTTTTGTGTGGGTAGGCATTTTGATGGGTGGCGAGAAAAACAAAATTGCACCACCTATTTTTGCATTCTTGTTTACCTTGGCGCTGATCAAAGGGTTTGGCTCTTTGTTCCCATTCCCTATGCCACTTCTGGTGTTCTGAGATGATTGATACTTTCGCTTTTTCTCAGTCTTTGGGCTTGCTGTTCACCAGTTTTGACCCTTGGCTATTCGTGATCCCTGGCCTCATTATTGGTCTGGTTTTTGGTGCTGTACCCGGTTTGCAAATCTCCATGGCAATGGCAGTATTTTTGCCAGTAACGTGGGCAATGGACTTCCTGCAAGCCATGCTGTTCTTAACCGCAATCTTCACTGGTGGCGCTTACGGCGGCGGGGTAACAGCGGTGCTTATGAACATACCGGGCTCATCGTCCAGTGTTGCCACCGCCTTTGATGGCTACCCCATGGCACGCCAAGGCAAACACAACGAAGCACTGGGTATTGGCCTGGGCGCATCCGTTGTGGGGACATTCATCGGTTACGCACTACTGATGCTGCTGATTCAACCCCTAGCTGGCATGGTATTGCGCCTAGGCCCACTAGAAATGGTGATGATCGTACTGTGGGGCTTGGCGTTGATTGCTACCCTGAACGACAGCACCGTACTTAAAGGCTTGTTGGCTGGCGCTTTTGGCTTACTACTTAGCCAAGTAGGCATGTCCTCTACTGGTACGATGCGCGCCACCTTGGGTACCCCGTACCTGATTGATGGTATTGCCGTAGTACCCGCCATGATTGGTTTGTTTGCCGCGTCTGAATTACTGCGCTTGCGTTCCAGCACGTACTTAGTGGAAGACAAAGCCGCGCGTAGTATTTCCATACGCAAAATCCTGACTGGCTTTAAAGAAGTCTTCAAATACCCAAAAATCCTGCTCAAAGGCAGCTTTATTGGTGCGTTGATTGGTGCTGTGCCCGGTGTGGGTTCGTCTGTGGCTAACTTAGTGGCCTACGGTGAAATCCGCCGATCCTCTAAAGAACCAGAAAAATTCGGTACAGGCTGCACAGAAGGCTTGATTGCAGCAGAGTCTTCTAACTCTAGCTCCGAAGGCGGTTCCATGACAGCGTTGCTAGCCTTGGGGATTCCTGGTGGTGCGGCAACAGCTGTACTGTTGGCGGCGTTCTCGTTCCATAACTTGGTGGGTGGCCCGTCCTTCATTCGCGACCAACGTGATGTGGTCTACGCCATCATCATGGGTAACTTTGGTCAGGTGATTTTGCTGGCTATTGTTGCACTGATGATTCTGCCTATTCTGGGCCTGGTCGTACGTATTCCTCTGAACTATCTAGTGCCTTCCGTCTTAGCGCTGTGTGCATGGGGTGGTTTTGGGATTACCGGTACTATTGCCGGCCCTATTACCGTCATGGTGTTTGCCGGTCTAGGTTGGTTAATGCGCCGACACGACTACCCTGTAGCCGCTACTGTGATTGGCTTATTGCTAGGCCAAATGACAGAAAGTGAACTGGTACGTACCTTGCAGATTTCTGGTGGTAGCCCACTTAGCTACATTACTGAACGTCCTATCGCTATAGGCTTGCTGGTCTTGTTCATTGTCTCGGTCATCATCATGCCTATGCTACGACGCCAGAAAATGAAAAAAATGGCGCAAGCTCACTAATGATGAATCGTGTTTCTAGCTATATGCAATCCCGCGCCAAGGGCTTAATCGCCCTTGGCGTAGGTTTGCTTGGCGGCCTAAGCTTCATACAAATGGGTCTGTCTCTGCCGTGGGTGCTAGGCAGTTTAGTAGCGTGTTCCCTTGCTGCTCTTTGTGGCGTAAAACTGGCCATTCCTTCTGCGTGGCGCGGTTATGCCATGGCCATGTTGGGCACCATTCTAGGCAGCAGCTTTTCCCCTGAAACACTGCATACGCTAAGCCAATGGGTCCCCACCCTAAGCGTGATGCTGATTCTGACGGTGGTGTACTTCCTGATCAGCTTCAAGGTACTGGCACGCTGGTCTGGTATGGATAGAATCAACGCCACTTTTGCAGCTATTCCCGGCGGTTTATCCATTGTTAGCGCCATCGCCGACAGCTATAAGGCTGACAGCCGACGCATTGCCTTAAGCCACTCAGCCCGCTTGGTCGCCTTGCTTGCGCTAACCCCCATCGTGCTGCACTACGTAGGCCATTACGAGCTACCCGCCAGCGCGCTACCCATTGGGCAACATGCCGATCAAGCTACGTTTTCATGGGTATCGCAATTGGTATTAGTGGGTTGTGCCGTAGCAGGATGGTTACTCGCACGACAACTACGCTTTGCTACCGGCATGTTGCTGTTCCCGCTGTTGTTTTCCGCGATTTTGCATGCATCAGGATACACCCAAGCCATTGCTCACCCTGCCGCCGCCGCACTATCCCAATTAGTGATTGGCACCAGTGTAGGTGTACGCTTTGTGGGCTACAGCTGGAAAGTCCTGATCAAAGATGGCTGGTTATCCATACTCGTAGGCATAGGCTTAGCTTTGCTCGCTGTAGTCTGCGCCCTTGCCTTACACACCCTCACTGGCGCACCTTTTGGTGCCGTATTCCTGGTATTGCTACCAGGTGGCGCACCAGAAATAGGCGTCATGGCGTTAGCGTTAAACATAGACCCCGCCATCGTGACCACCCACCACCTGATCCGTGTGTTATTTCTGGTCAGCTTCTTGGGTTGGATCACTAGTCGTATACCAAATAGCACAAAATAAATTTACGCGACGACTGCCCCTTGCCACAAAAAAAGCCGTGATGCATTCACGGCTTTTTATCCTCTGTCGCATAGCGATCAGAACTTGTAGGCAACCCCTAAACGCACATCGTGAGTTCTAAGTTTGAGGCGGTCAGAAATACCGCTCAATACGCTGGCCTTACCATAATCGGTGTAACGATACTCAAGACGAGCAATCAATGAATCGGACAGCGCATAATCCACCCCTGCACCAATATTCCAACCTGCTCTATGTACCGATTTCTTACCTGATGAATCCTCGTCATCCGAAGCCTTCATATAGTAATCACCGTAAGACACACCGCCCGCCACATAGGACAAGAGGTTATCTAACGCGTAACCCACACGTAAACGCGCAGCACCATTCCAACGCATTTTTAACTTGGAACGCATGCTAGGGTCTAAGTCGCCATCATCGTAATATTTTCCACTGTTGTCTTTCATATCCGAAAAGACAAAATCAGCATCCACACCCAGCACAATATTATTCTCTAGCTGGTAGTTATAGCCGCCATACAGTCCGCCCAGAACCCCATCAGGCTCAAACTTGAATCGCTCATCAAGCTCATTGCTATAGCGCGATGTTCCCCAGCTATACCCTACTTGCCCACCCACATAGGCACCTGTCCAGTTATACGTAGCATTTTGTTCTGAAGCAAAAGCCGTAGAGGAAACCATCAATACCGCCAATACAGCGCAACCTAGTTTCACGTTTATCCCCATGCGAAAAATTATTTATTACTGCCCCTGTCACTCAGGCAAGCATAGAATATGACGTGTTTTATAAAGCTGAAGATCAGAGCTTTCTGAAAAAACTCAGCGAAAAGTCCTCTTACTGCCGACCCTGCATCAAAGCCCCCTTTAGAAGCCCTACTGACCCTAAGACGTAAGCGCATTCTGCCATTCTGATCCGTAAAGGCGTCAGTACTCAGGCTGATTAGGCGATCCTCTACCGTCTCCCCGGTGGGCAGATGTTGTTTAGCCTCATCTGTGATGGTGATCTGCACGCCGCTGATACCGCTGTGGGTAATGCTGCTGCTATTACCTTCGCTGTAATCGCTAGGCAAGGTACTACTTTTTTCATACATCACTCATTCCCGTAAAAAAACTTACACCCTCCTATAATAAAAAAACCAGTATATAAAACCAATGCAAAAACCAGCCAAACCAGCCTTTAGCGATCTATAAAACCCACCTTTAAAATCATCAAAAAAACCATCACCACCAACCCAAGAACCAAGTGCTTGAGAAAAAAAAC
>SRSN01000221.1 GCA_004791645.1 Alcaligenaceae bacterium 429 | reverse complement strand
ATTTTATTCACCTAATATAAAAAATCAATTTTCCACACCATGGAGTTTTTTATGTTGGGTACGTTCTTAGTTCGAGGAATACTACGCACATTCCCCTTGCTTATCAGTCTAGGGCTAGTGACCGTCGCGCCTAGCTTCGCTGCCGAAACCCCTAACGCCATACGCATAGGCGTTGCTACCGCTGGTGGCGGCGACCCCATCACATGGGGTGGATCACCTGGCAGTGTGGTGCGCGAAAATAAATGGTTGGAATCCGCCTTTGGTGATACTGAAGTGCAATGGTTTTTCTTTAAAGGTGCTGGCCCAGCTGTTAATGAAGCACTTTCTAATAAACAAATTGATTTTGCTTATTTAGGGGATCTACCCACTATTATTGGTGTTTCCAATGGTTTAAACACCAAAGTCTTACTTGCTAGTGGGCAAAGAACAAATTTGTATTTGGCCACGCCCAAAAATTCAGACATTACCAATATTCAAGATCTTAAAGATCGCAAAGTCGCCATCTTCAAAGGCACCAATGGACACTTAGTCGCTAATAATCTTTTGCTAGATAACGGCATCACCGAAAGAGACCTGCGCAGCATCAACCTCGATACAGGCAGCGCCCAAGCTGCGCTGGTGTCCGGCAGCATCGATGCCGCCTTTGGTGGGTTTGAATACATACGTTTACTGAACGACGGCTTAATCGCCGTGCCCTACTCCACCCACGGCAAAGATCCAAAATTTACGAGACAAACCTCACTGGTAGGACGTGCAGACTTCATCACCGATCATCCGGACCTCACCCAAAAAGTGGTGAATGAGTTTGTACGTGCTTCGCACTGGGCATCGCAAGAAGAAAACCGTGATGCCTTGCTACGTATCTGGGCCAAAAGCGGAACGCCCTATGAGTCCTTTGTCGTAGAGTTCGAAGGTACTCCTCTCGCACAACGTAATAGTCCTCTTTTGGACGAGTTTTTCCGCACCCGCTATCAAGTCGTCGCTGATAACGCTAAAGACCTGCAATTCATTCGCCGCCCCGTCAATGTAGAGCAAATCTTTGACGACCGCTTCTTGCAACAAGCACTGCAAGAGCAGAAGCTCACCGACTTTTGGGTAGCCTATGACGCCGATGGTGTAACTCCTAGTGCTAAGAGCACGCCATGAGCCTACTCCCACAAGAAAAACTGGCGCAACAGGTGGGCGGTTATCGTGCTAACCGTTATCCCTTGGCTTCCCAACTGAGCCGTGCTGCTACGGTGTACGCCCAAGCGTTGTTAGTCCCTGTGCTGCTCTTTGCCGTTTGGGTGATCAGTACAGAGCAAGGCTGGGTGTCGCCCCAAGTACTGCCCCCACCTGTATATGTACTGGAGGCCTTACTGGATTTACTACATAGCGGTGCGCTCTGGCTACATGTAGAAGCCAGTATGCGACGTGTAGTGGTGGGTTACCTAGCCGGTTCTGTCATTGGAATAGCCATAGGCATCGTGGTAGGGGTATCCAAACACGCCGAACGCCTGCTCATGCCCACCCTCAATGCACTGGTGCAAATCCCGGTCTTGGCTTGGCTGCCCTTTGTGATGCTGCTAGTGGGTATAGGCGAAGCGCTCAAATACATCTTGATCGCCAAAGCAGCTTTGGTGCCTACGCTCATGAGCACGTTCCAGTTACTGCGCCAGCAACCGCAACACTTGTTAGAGGTTGCGCTGGTGTATGGCTACAGCCCACCGCAGCGTTTTCTACACCTGAGCTTACCCGCTGGCATTCCCATCCTCTTTACCGGTTTGCGGCTGGGCTTCACCAAGGCATGGCTCTCATTAGTGGTCGTCGAACTAGTGGCCTCTAGCGAAGGACTGGGGTATCTGATTGTGTACGGACGCCAGCTGTTCCAACTGGATTTGGTCATGGCAACCGTCTTCATTGTGGGACTAATTGGTCTGCTCATAGACCGCCTACTTGATGCCGTAGAACGCCGAGTATTGACATCCTCTACCCCGAAAACAAGGATTGTGTAATGCGTCATCCTACAACGTGGTTACAGCACACTCTGTATCGCCTTGAGCCGTGGATACTACCGCTAACTCTACTGCTGCTGTGGCAATGGGCATCCACCCAACAACTGTGGCACTCATCCCTGCTAGTCTCCCCTGCTAGCGTCTGGCAACAACTGGTGGATCTGTTTCGCACCGGCCAACTACAACGTGCCATCACAGCTAGCCTTACGCGCGAACTGAGTGGGTTCTTCATTGGTTCGTTGTTGGGTTTAGCCTTAGGTATCACGTTGGGTTTATCCACACGCTCTAGGCAACTGCTAGGCCCTAGCTTCAACACCTTCAAACAGATCTCGTTGTTCGCGTGGATTCCACTGATTTCTGTCTGGTTTGGGTTGGGCGACACCGCTAAAGTCGTGTTTTTATCATTGGCAGCCCTCGTTCCCGTCACGGTGTACACCGCTGACGGTATTCAAGCCGTACCGCTACGTTTGCTAGAAGTGGCCCGTGTGTACCAATACAGCACGCTACAAACCATCGCCCGCGTCATTCTGCCTGCTGCGTTACCCGCCATTTTCACGGGTGTGTATCTCGCTCTGATTTATTCCTGGCTCGCCACTATTGGGGCGGAGTACCTGCTGGTTTCCGGGCCGGGGCTAGGCACTATCTTGATTGAAGGCAGCGAGTTGTTTCGCATGGATTTAGTGCTGATAGGCATGACCGCCATAGGGTTGATTGGCGCCGGCTTGAACTGGTCCGCCCGTCTCATAGAACGACGCCTGCGTCTGTATTTTCCACAGTAGCGGCCTCACCGGAACGCCATTCAAGGATCTGTTATGACACTTCAGCAAAGCCCTGCCCTCACGCTGCAGCATATTTCTAAGCATTTTCACCAGCCTGATAGCCAAAGCACCTTACAAGTTCTGAACGATATCAACCTAGCGATACGCCCAGGTGAGTTCATCAGCATTGTGGGGAGCAGTGGCTGCGGGAAGTCTACGCTACTGCGTCTCATACTGGGTTTAGACACCGACTTCACAGGCAGCATCACCTTGGGCGATGCGCCTATACGCGGCCCCGGTCTGGATCGCGGCATTGTGTTTCAAGATCACCGTTTGCTTCCTTGGTTATCAGTGAGTAAGAACATTCAGTTCGCTCTGCGCAACAGTAAATTATCTACCCAAGAACAGCTAGATCGGGTGCAGCAGCACATTGACTTGGTGGGTTTGCAGGGGTTTGAAAACCACTTGCCTAGCGCCATTTCCGGCGGCATGGCACAGCGCGTTGCCATCGCTCGTGGACTGGTGAATCGCCCCTCTATCCTGTTATTGGACGAACCATTAGGTGCGCTGGATGCACTAACTCGCACGCGTCTGCAGCACGAAATACAAAACATCTGGCAACAAGAGCAGATCACTATGATTTTGGTCACCCACGATGTGGATGAAGCCGTTTTTCTGGGCGACCGGGTGGTCATCATGCAACCTAATCCTGGCCAGATACAACGCATTGTGGATATCAATTTGGACCGCCCCCGCAATCGCAGCGACCCGCGCTTTATCGCGTATCGCGATGACATCCTACGCAGTTTTGTAAGCACTACTCCTTCCCAGCCACCATCCCCTCCCACACCACAAGCCCCGCTGTGGACCACCTTAAATGGTCTCAACGTAGCGTGGTAACTCGATAAGGAATGATCATGAGCAAAGCACAGAAAAAACAAATAAAGCTAGGTGCCTTTTTAATGCAAACGGGCCACCATATCGCTGGCTGGCGTCACCCAGATGCCGATGCTGAAGCTAGCTTCAGCTTCCAACATTATGCGGATTTAGCAAAACGTGCTGAAGCCGCCAAGTTCGACGCCGTATTTCTGGCCGACTCCGTAGGGGTACGCCAATCGGATAATGCCGCGCTC
Source organism: Alcaligenaceae bacterium 429 (assembly GCA_004791645.1). Classification (GTDB taxonomy): domain Bacteria; phylum Pseudomonadota; class Gammaproteobacteria; order Burkholderiales; family Burkholderiaceae_B; genus Paenalcaligenes. Next base: position 1,059 of record SRSN01000221.1, on the reverse strand, counting down.
TTTCGCAGTGCGCGATCCTTTCATTTTGAGCCGCTCACGTTACTGTCAGGACTAGCTGCTGTCACAGAAAAAATTGGTGTTATTGGCACCGCCTCCACCTCATTCAATGAGCCATACACCCTAGCCCGCCAATTTGCCTCGTTAGATCAGCTTAGTAACGGGCGTGCAGGCTGGAATCTGGTGACCTCCAGCAGTGGTGAGGAAGCAAAAAATTATGGGTTAGAAACACATTACGCCCATCAAACACGCTACCAACGCGCACAGGAGTTTCACGATGTTGTGACCAACCTATGGAACTCCTGGGACGACGATGCTTATGTAGGTGACAAAGAAGCAGGTATTTACACCAAACCCAACTCACTACGCTCCTTGCACCATCGCGGCGAGTTTTTCTCAGTAGCAGGCCCCTTAAATGTGGCCCGCTCCTCGCAAGGCCATCCAGTTGTGGTGCAGGCTGGTGCCTCTGAGGCTGGCCGTAGTCTTGCTGCGGCTACAGCAGAAGTTATCTTTGTGGCTCATCAAACGCTGGAAGAAGGCCAACGCTTCTACAAAGACATTAAAAATCGCGTTGCGGCTTTTGGACGTAACCCCGATCACACCTTAATCATGCCTGGTGCCTTTCCGGTGATTGGTGAGTCCCGTGCTCATGCTCAAGAAAAGTTTGAGCAACTACAAAACTTAATACATCCTGAGGTAGGACTCGCCTTGGTGTCCAGCCTATTGGGTATAGACCTAACAGGCGTAGATGTAGACAGCCCATTACCCGCTATTCCTGAAACCGAAGGCGCTAAAAGCCGTCGCCAACTGCTGGTAGATTTGGCTGGTCGCGAACAACTCAGCATACGTGATCTATACCTAAAAATTGCTGGCGCACGCGGCCATTGGCAACTGGTAGGCACTGCCAACGATATTGCCGACCAACTACAGCACTGGTTTGAAAGTAATGCGGCGGACGGTTTCAACATCATGGCACCGTGGCTACCCGGTGGCTTAATTGAATTCATCGAACATGTTTTGCCTGAACTGCGTCGTCGCGGTCTGTTCCGCACGGAGTACAGC
>SRSN01000220.1 GCA_004791645.1 Alcaligenaceae bacterium 429 | reverse complement strand
TGCCGTACTCATGAAAAATGCGGATCGCCCTGTGCACACAGGAGAAACACCAAGGCAGCAGGAATGGCTCTACCCACGACGTCAGAGGTATTTTCGTCATCTTCGTCGTCGGTTAGCGCAAAGGCCTCGGCACTGGCCGCCAAAAAGTCAGAACCAAAGCTTTGTGCGCGGTTCACCATTTCTAGCAGCATAAAGAAAGCGCCTAAGCCCAATACTGAACTAATCATGTAGTACAGGGCTGGGCCAGTTAGGATCACACCTGGCATACCTAGGGCAGCTAACAGCGTACCGGATGATAGGATCACACAGTAGCCAGCCATACGTTGTGTGTTGTGGGCAGCCAAGGTACCAACAGCACCAAAGATCAACGTGGCAATACCGGCGGGGAACATCCAAGCCCCACCAAAGGCAGCGGGTGCACCAGTAGGTTCTAGCAAGGTGCCTATGCGTAGCAGTGCGTAGATACCTACCTTGGTCATGATAGAAAACATACCGGCTACGGGCGGACTACTGTTGGCGTATCCGTCGATTAACCAGTAATTCAAAGGCCATGCAGCTGCTTTGATCAGGAAGGCTATGCCTAAAACGGCCGCTGCACTTTCAAACAGCAAGCGGTCTGGGCCAGAGAGGTGACCGGCTTTGACGGCTAAGTCTGCCATGTTCAATGTGCCGGTTACGCCGTAAATCAGCGCCAGTGCAATCAACAGCAGGAAAGAGGCAATCAGGTTAACTGCAATATAGTGCAAACCTGCATTAACACGGGCTCGGCCTGAGCCGTGTAGCATCAAGCCATAGGACGCGGCGAGCAGTACTTCAAAGAATACGAACAGGTTAAACAAGTCACCGGTCAGGAAAGCGCCGTTCAGGCCCATCAACAGCAATTGGAACAGTGGGTGGAAGTGCACCCCTGAACGGTCCCAGCGTGCCGTAGCATAAATCCAGGTTGTGGCTCCTAATACCGCAGTGAGCAACAACATTAAGGCGGATAGACGGTCTACTACTACAACGATGCCAAATGGCGCAGGCCAGTCACCTAATAGGTAGACACCTACCCCCTCAGGCCATGAGGTTTCGATGGTGCCGTCAGCCATGTTGAGCAGCAGCACCGCGACCAGTAATTGCAACGTAAAAGAGATAACGCTAAGCGCTATTTTGTACCGACGGTATTTATCCTGGCGTAACAGCATCAAGCCCGCTGCAATCAGCGGAATGATAATGGGGAAAATTGGCAGGTGTTTCAACAGCATCACAGCTCATTTTCCTCGCGGCCGTCTACGTGGTCTGTGCCGCTTAAGCCGCGGTTGGCCAGTAGTACTACTAGAAAAAGGGCAGTGGTGGCAAAACCGATCACAATAGCTGTCAGAACTAAAGCTTGGGGCAGGGGGTCGGCATAGTTGCTTGGGTCAGAGCCCAATTCAGTTCCAATCACTGCAGGCGCATTGAGGGTGATGCGCCCCATGGAAAAAATGAATAAGTTAACGGCATAGGACAACAGGGAAAGACCCATGATGACCTGGAACGTACGGGGACGTAGCAGTAACCAGACGCCTGATCCGGCCAAAATACCTATAGCTAAAGAGAGAACGATTTCCATTATTCTTCGGTATTTAGTGAGTTTTGGGGAGCGGGCAGTTTCCGGTAGAAACGCAGTGACTGGTGAGCCAATGCCAGCAACATCAAGATGGTAGAACCTACAACCAGCATGTAGACGCCAATATCAAAGAGCAGCGCGCTGCTGGTGTGAATTTCACCTACCCATGGCAGGGAAAGATCCCACTCTAGCGCTGCCAAGAAGGGGCGGTTAAACCACCAAACTATCATGGCAGCAAAACCAGCTAGTAGCATGCCCAGCGAGATCCAAGTTTGTGGATGCAGCAAGGGGCGGGACTCAACCCAGACAATGCCGTTCACCATGTATTGAATCAAAATAGCCGTGGCCATAATCAAACCACCCACAAAACCACCACCAGGTAGATTGTGACCACGCAGCAAGAAGTAGATGGAGATCAATGCAGCAATAGGCAGCAAGATACGCATCAATATAGCGGGAACTTTCGTTACCCCATAGGGTACGTGTTGGTCAGGATCAGGCTCTTCAAATGTCGCTGTCTCAAGCGGGGACAGTTCATCAGCGTTCTGTATAAGTTGACCGTATTTGTGACGTATTTCAAGCGGTGTGGTTATGGTTTCAACTGGAGGGCGGAATCGACGCAGCAGGGCATAGACGCTTAGTGCCACAATACCCAATACAGTGATTTCACCAAAGGTATCAAAACCACGGAAGTCCACAAGAATCACGTTCACCACGTTTGCGCCCCCACCTAGTGGCAGCGCTTGCTGTACCAAGAAGGGCGACACGCCATCCTCAACAGGTGGTCTGGTCATGATGGTGTAGGCCAATACAGATAGGCCCGCACCGGATAGCACAGCAATGGTTAAGTCACGGCCTCGACGGCGTAGTGCTTTAAAGCGTGATAGCGGTGATAGATCATCTTCGTCAGTAGGCAAACGCTTGGGCAACCAACGTAGGCCAAGAAGAATCAGCACTACGGTTACTACTTCAACGGCCAACTGGGTGAGCGCCAAGTCAGGCGCTGACAACCATGCGTAGGTTAGGCTGGTGATTAAGCCAGCGGCTCCAGATAGCAGTAGCGCTGCTGGTCTGTGGAATTTTGCTTGATACGCAGCACCAATTGCGCAGGCAGCGCCGGCGATCCACATCAGCGCAAACAGAGGATCCATAAAGGTGGATTGCTCTGGTACGAACCATGTTCCACGAAACAGTGGTAAAGCAGTAACCACTAAGGTAGACAGCAGAATTAGTAGTACTTGGCGCTGCAGTCTAGGAGAGTAGGTTTTGTCGATCAGGAAGTCGGCAGCAGTTTCTGTCCAGCCCAAGAAGGCTTCAAAAATACGCTGGCCATCAATTCGGTACAGTAGGGGCGCGCGGTCAGAGCGACCTTGTCGGTAATTATCCAGTAAGAACACCAGCATGACGCCGCCCAGCATAGCGATGATACTCATCACCAGTGGCAGGTTGAAACCGTGCCATATGCGCAAGCTGAAGTCTGGCATTTGCAGATTCAGAATGGAGTGAGCGGCTACGTCTAAGAATGGCGCAACGGTATAACCCGGCAGTATCCCTACAGCCAAACAGATCAGCACCAAGATGATGCTGGGGATCAGCATTTGTATAGGTGGCTCATGTGGTTCGCGAGGAAGGTTTTTGGCTGGTGGGCCGAAAAACACCTGCACAATGAAACGCAATGAGTAGGCCACGCTGAAGGCGCTTGCTATCACGGCAATCAGCGGGATAACGTAATCCCACGAGTTACCATTGGCTGTATCAACTGCTTCAGCAAAGAACATTTCTTTGGAAAGAAAGCCGTTAAGCAAGGGAACACCCGCCATGGCTGCCGCAGCCACACTGGCCAATAATGCGGTGATGGGCATGGCATAGCGTAGCCCTGACAGCCTATTTAGGTTACGTGTACCTGTTTCATGATCCACAATACCTGTCGCCATAAATAGCGAAGCTTTAAAGGTGGCGTGGTTAATGATGTGGAAAATCGCTGCAATCAGCGCCATGGCACTGTTCATGCCCAGCAGCAAGGTAATCAAACCTAGGTGGCTGATGGTGGAGTAGGCTAGAACCCCTTTCATGTCGCGCTGGAAGGTAGCGAGGTAGGCACCCAGCAGCAAGGTGATTAGTCCTGAACCACCAATTAAAATCGCCCACTCTGTAGTGCCCGACAGCACAGGCCAAAAACGTGCCAAGACGAACACGCCTGCTTTAACCATCGTGGCAGAGTGCAAGTACGCTGAAACGGGTGTAGGGGCGGCCATCGCTCTAGGCAGCCAAATATGGAAAGGGAATTGTGCGCTTTTACTTAATGCGCCAGCAGCCACCATCAAGAGCAAGAAGGGGTACCAGGCGCTTTGACGAATGCGATCGCCAGAAACTAGGATTTCACCCAAGTCGTAGGTGCCAGCAACTTGTCCCATCATCAATACGCCTGCCAGCAAACAGAGGCCGCCGCCACCTGTAATGATCAGCGACATACGAGCACCACGACGCGCATCACGGCGGTGGTACCAGTAGGCGATCAGCATGAAGGACGACAAACTAGTCAGTTCCCAGAACACCACTAGCTGTATGACGTTTCCAGAAAGCACCACACCCAGCATCGCACCCATGAAGATTTGCAAAAACGCGAAGAAGCGCCGTACAGGTTCTTGAGCAGAAAGGTAGTAGTGAGCGTAGAGCGCGATTAATGCGCCCATCCCCGTGATGATGATGCTGAATAGCCAAGCCAGGCCATCCATGCGCAAATTGAAATAGATGTTATAGGCAGGAATCCAGTCAGAGGAGAACAGTAACACCTCATTACGGGATATAGCCGGAAAATTGACTAAAGTGAAAAGCGCGCAGGTTAAGGCAACCATCCCGGCAAGCGGAGCCTGAAGTTTTCGGGATTCGGCAGACAATAACGATGAGATCAGCCCACCAACGAAAGGGAGGGCTAGGATGACAAGCAAAGACATCGGGCTCCGGGGAAGACGAGATGTTTAAAACGGGAGAAAGGGCGATGTTCTAATAATACGATATTACTGGTAATTTCCACACATAATCTGCTAAAAAAAATGAAATTGCCCTGAACGTGCTTGATAAAGGTCAATGAGGAATTGTCCTATTGCAGTCAAAATAGTTGATGGTTGCAAAGATTTTGTAGGTTTCTGGAGAGTTTCATGGATATTGCACTGGCACAACCCCAACAACAGCGTGCCATCAACGAGGCAACTGCTTCATTTCAAGTTCCAGAGGCACTAATCCGACGTTTCAATAGTTCGGGCCCACGCTACACCTCGTACCCTACAGCAGACCGTTTTTTGGAAGAGTTCGCCCAACAGCATTATGTGAATGCTTTGGAAGTACGAGCCAGTAGCAAACAGCAAATGCCT
>SRSN01000219.1 GCA_004791645.1 Alcaligenaceae bacterium 429 | reverse complement strand
GTCTTTGTCACAAGTGACAAATAATCGCTGGCTAGTGTTGCTAGCGGTAATGCTGTTGTTCTTTCCTATTGTGTTGGATTTCACCATCCTGCATATCGCTATTCCTTCACTCACATTGGCCTTACAGGCGAGTGGCACAGAGGTGCTATGGATTATTGACCTGTACTCACTGGTGATGGTGAGTATGTTGATTCCCATGGGGACATTGGCTGATCGCATTGGTCACCGGCTATTGCTGCTGTGGGGCGTGGTGGTGTTTACTGCGATGTCTATTCTGGCAGCCTATGCGTGGTCATCAGCCGTGTTGATTCTGGCACGTGCTTTGATGGCGTGTGGTGCCGCCATGGTGATTCCTTCTTTGCTGGCAATCATCCGCCAAAGTTTTGACGACCCCAAAGAACGCGCCTTAGCGCTGGGGTTGTGGAGTGCAGTGGGCTCGGCGGGGGCAGCATTGGGCCCGTTAGTGGGGGGTGCGCTGTTGGAGCACTTCTGGTGGGGATCAGTCTTTTTGGTGAACGTACCCATCATGTTGGTGGTTGGCCCCATGGCCTATGTGCTGATTCCACGCCATTTTGTGACTGGCAAAGGGGACTGGACTATAGGCCAAGCACTGATTCTGATGGTAGGCCTATTGGCTGCCGTATACGGTGTGAAATCAGGCTTTAAGCCAGATGGTGACTGGGGCTACAGCTTGCTGTTCTGCGCTATAGGTGTGGGGCTATTGGCATGGTTCGTACAAAAGCAGCGTCACTCTGATGCGCCTATGTTGGATATGGGTTTGTTTGCATTACCTGCACTGCGTACCGGGGTGTTGATGGCTACGGTGGTGATGGGGGCGTTGGCGGGTGTAGAGCTCACCATCGCACAAGAGCTGCAGTTTGTACTGGGTAAAAGTCCGCTGACTGCGGCACTGGTGATGTTGCCTTTGATGGTGTCCTCGGCTGTAGGTGGACCACTAGGCAGTATGTTGTTAGCCCGAGTGGGGTTGCGTCCTATAGCCACCTTATCGTTGCTGGTTTCTGCATTGAGCTTATTTGGTCTGGGAGCCAGTGACTTTAGCCAGGTGGGTTGGGGTATCAACATTATGTTGATAGGTCTGGGCTTATCGCTAAGCGTGGGGCTAACAGCCTCCTCCGTCGCAATTATGGGTAGCACGCCAGAGGAAAAAGCCGGTGCTGCGGGTGCATTAAGCGCCAGTAGCTACGATTTGGGCTCTGCACTGGGGATTGCGGGGTTTGGTTTGGTATTAACGGCGAATTACGCCAATCACATCCAGCTACCCGCAGGGTTACCCCCCGAGGTTGCTAGCAAAGCAGGTTTGTCTATTGGTGAAACCATGCTGATGGCACAGCAGTTGGGTGCGGAACAAGGCCATGCCTTAGTACTGGCCGCCCAAAATGCTTATTCCAGTGCGCATAGCATGGTGTTGTTTTCGGCAGCGGCTTTGGTGGCGTTGTTAACTGGTGTAGTGTGGCGCGTATTGCGTCATTATCAATCGCCAGAAAACACCAGCGCATCGGTAGAGCAAGGCGCCTAAGCGGCACGGCAGTCTACACAGGGCGTTTTAGCAATTCTGCAAAGCGTTTTTCAACCCAGCGAGCTGTTGGGTTGAGCGCTTGCCCTTGTAGCCACAGCATACGTACAGACAAGAGCGGCAATACCAACGATGGGCAATGCACTTGCTTCAGTGGTTTGGGGTAGCTGTCATCTGTGGCCACGTTCAGTGGCAAAATTGCCCAGCCCACATCATCGGCTACCATCTCGGCAATACTGTAGAAACTATCGGAATGCCACAACCTAGTGCTGTAGGTGGGTTCTTCGTCGCCATCGGTGTGCATCACCAGTTGTCGGTATTGCATTAAGTCTTTGCGGCTAACGGGTTGATCTTGTAGCAAGGGGTGGCCACTGGCTACGAAAATCCCTTGGGGTACTGTACTGATATGGCGCTGATCAAAGCAATCGTGCACGGTTTCACGGTCATAGTGAAAGGCAATTTCGGCGCGTTGCTGTTCCACATAGCCCGCAACTTCAGCGGCGGTGCCATTTAACAACGTTAATTCTAGCTGTGGGAAACGGTCAGAAATTTCGCGTATTAGCGTGCGTATGGCGGTGTAGGGTAGGGCTTCATCTAAGGCTAACGATAGCGAGGCATCGTCGCCTGCGGCCAACGACTGAGCGCGTTGCTCAAGCTCTTGCGCTTGGCGTAGTAATTCACGAGCTTCCATCAGTAGTACACGCCCAGCTTCGCTAAGCTGAGCGCTGCGTCCACTGCGTGTAAACAACTCCACACCTAGGTCAGCTTCCAAGAGAGAAAGCGCTGTACTGACCGCCGATTGGGCCTTGCCCAAATGTCGTGCAGCCGCACTGATTGACCCCTGTTCTGCTGTGGTCACGAATTGTCGAAGTTGTTCAAGGCTCCATTGCATAATGTCATGCTATCTCAAAAATAGATGGGAGTCATCTTTGGGAATTTGCGTAGACAGTGGAGAATAGCTCCGTGTTCCGCAATCTATGAGGATTACCGTGTTAGTCAAACCTTGGCTGTTCTTATTGGCAGCCATAGCAGCAGAGATAAGTGGTGTGACCACCATGAAAGTAGTTTCCGACTCAGGATCTTGGACTGCTCTGTTGTTCATGTATGCCATGATTGGCTTATCTTTTTATTTTTTAGCAACGACGATGCAGTATCTACCAATGGCCCTAACGTATGCCACCTGGGAAACTATTGGATTGATCGCCATTGCTTTTATCGGATTCCGATTTTTCGGTGAACAAGTTAGTACGCTAAAGCTGGTTGGTATGGGCGTATTGCTAGTAGGTGTAATGCTGGTAAATCTCGGTGTTCCACGTCAGGTGGAGGAGTCATAACCATGCAAAACGCAGAATGGATTCACTATTTTTTCATGTTGGCCGCAATTCTTTTAGAAGTAGCCGCTAACATATTCATCAAATATTCAGATGGTTTCAAGAAACGTTGGGTTGGGTTTCTTGGTATTGCCAGTATTCTTCTTTCATTCACCGCACTTTCACAAGCTGTGCAAGGAATAGATCTGTCTATTGCCTATGCGCTGTGGGGTGGTACCGGTATATTCTTGACCACGATGGCGGGTCGCGTGTTCTTCCAACAACGTTTGAACCGTTCTGGTTACCTAGGTATAGGGTTTATTGTGTTGGGTGCCTCAATCTTGAAACTCGCATAATTGTTGAGTAAGGCGTTATAAATAAGCACGGAGTGATTGTTTTTCGCTGAGTAAAGTGGGTGTTCACACTATATATCTTTGATGCTAAATCGCTACTATGAAGCATTACATAGTCAGCAAGGCGTAGCATCAAAATGAGAAAAGCGGTTGATGGCTCAGCAGTATCCATCATGGTGGTGTTGTGCCTGATTTGGGCCATGCAGCAAATTGCACTAAAAGGTGCTGCAGACTATATGGCACCGGCGTTGCAAGTTGCCCTGCGCTCAGGGGTGGTGGCCGTTTTAATCTTTGTGATACACAGATGCTGGCTACACGATACTTGGCTACCTGGAATTTTTGGGCGCTCAGGCTTAGTAGTGGGCTTACTGTTTGGGCTAGAGTTCTTGCTCATTGCTGAAGCGTTACGCTATACCAGTACCTCTCACGTCGTTGTATTTCTCTATACCGCCCCTATCTTTGTAGCGATTGGACTGCATGGTTTTTTGCCGGACGAACGATTAACCCGTTTGCAATGGATAGGGATAGGACTAGCTTTCTCAGGGATAGCGTTAGCGTTTTTATGGCCTACCTTAAGTGGTGCAGTACCCTCCACAGATGCACACCCATTAAGCTGGTTAGGTGATGTGTTTGCTTTGGCGGCTGGGGCATTGTGGGGCGGAACCACCATTGTGTTGCGTACCACTAAGCTGAAAACAGCACCGGTGACACAGGTGCTGTTTTGTCAGATGTGGTTAACCTTTGCGGTTGTGCTCGTATTTGTGTTGTGGACAGGCCAGACTACCATTATCCCCAGTACTACTTTAGGCATGAGCCTGCTCTTCCAGATAGTACTAGTATCGTTACTCAGCTATTTTGTGTGGTTCTGGTTACTAGAGCGCTATTTGGCAGCACGATTGGGTGTGTTGACCTTTATGACCCCTATATTTGGTCTTGTTCTAGGGGCATGGCTACTTGATGAGCGCGTAGAAAAATCGTTTTTACTTGGTGCCTGTTTGGTGTTGGTTGGCGTGTTTTTGGTGAATGGGCAGGCCTGGTTACAAAAAAAAGTGTGGTCAAAAAGCCAGCGTAACGTGTAGCAATTTTCCCCAAAAGATATAATTTTCTTGAGGACGACCTCTCACGATCCAGTGTGTAGATTACCGGGACGACCCGGCTTTTTAGGAGAAAGCCAAATGGCGTGGTTCTTGTTAATTCTCGCGGGTGCGTTTGAAGTGGTGTGGGCCTATTCCATGAAATTATCCAATGGGTTTACCCGACTAGGGCCGTCGGTGATCACCATTGTTACCATGATTATCAGCTTCGGCTTGTTGGCCGTTGCGATGCGCACGCTACCCTTGGGTACGGCTTATACCATTTGGACTGGTATAGGCGCAGTGGGAGCTTTTATTTTGGGCCTGACCCTCTTGGGCGAACCAGCTACTGCGATGCGTATTATTGCCGCTATTCTGATTGTGTCTGGCTTGGTGCTCATGAAGTTGGCGTCCTAATACCTGCAGGCAACGCAATAAGGCAGTAAGTAGTAGTGCGCTGCCTGTTCATACAGACACCTACAAAACAGCAGAAGTTATAGCTTCTGCTGTTTTTTTATGCCCATGCTGAGTGTCTAGGTGGGAAGGTCATCTGTGTTGGTATAGGCCTACCGCTATCCCTGCGTGGCTGTGCCACCACTATCTTTTTCTTATCGCCCTATCCGAATTTCGCTCAGAAACACCTCAGGTTTCCTCTGCTGTTGCAAAACCCATATAGGATTACCCTAGGGTGGGTTGTGCTGTGAAAATTTTGTGATTAGTATTTATTAACGAAAAATAAACCACACAACCAATA
>SRSN01000021.1 GCA_004791645.1 Alcaligenaceae bacterium 429 | reverse complement strand
TCCATAAATATCATTTGTTTTATAAGTAATTATGCCTTGTAATAGGTTCGTCACTGTGTGATCTGGGCCACTTTTGGCTCCTTATGTGGCTACAAGGCCCACATGGTCACAGCTCTACCTTTAAGGGGACATCCATGCAAATCAAAAAAATTCACCACGTTGCTTACCGCTGTAAAAACGCTAAGGAAACTGTGGAGTGGTACGGCAAGTACCTGAACATGCGCTTCATTCTGGCTATTGCTGAAAACGAAGTGCCTTCCACTAAAGAACCCGATCCTTACATGCACGTTTTCTTGGATGCAGGTAACGGTAACGTATTGGCGTTTTTTGAGCTGCCTACCCGCCCTGAAATGGGCCGCGACTCCAACACCCCAACTTGGGTGCAGCACTTGGCGCTGGAAGTAGACTCCGTAGACGACTTGTTGCGCACTAAAGCCAACTTGGAAGCCGACGGTATTTCCGTGATTGGCCCTACTGATCACACCATTTTTAAATCCATCTATTTCTTTGATCCTAACGGTCACCGTCTGGAACTGGCTGCCAACACCGCCACCCCAGACATGAGCAAGAAACTGGACGACGTGAAATGGGCAATGCTGGAAGAGTGGGACCGCACCAAAAAAGCCCCACAACATGCACAGTGGATGCATGACGGCAGCTATCAGGCCAACTAAACCTCTGGATCACGCATGTTTCTTAAATCCCTGACTCATTGGATCAACAAGGGGCTAGAGCTGTTTCTAGTCGTTTGCCTTGCCATTATGGCCATACTGGTATTTGCCAATGTGGTTTTGCGCTATGGCTTCGACTCGGGTATTGCGGTTTCGGAAGAATTAGCACGACTGTTGTTCGTCTGGCTGATCTTCCTTGGCGCTGTGCTGGCAACCCGCCAGCACGCCCACATTGCTTTTAATTCCTTTCTGGCCAAACGCACGCCTACCTGTCGCAAAATTTTGGTAGCGATAAGCAGCCTCTTGATGCTGGTTGGTGGCGTTATTTTTGTTATTGGCGGCTGGAAGCAAACCCTCATCAATATGGACAATAGCTACCCTGTACTCGGCATTTCCTATGCATGGCTGTATGGCACCGCTATTGTTTTTGGTGTGGGCTTGGTCTTAAGTACCATGTTGAATATGTGGGAAAGCATTACTAGCCCCACAGGCTTCCCTGGCGGAGACGAATAACATGACCGCCGTATTATTGTTTCTTGGCATTCTGGTTGGGCTGATTTTTATCGGCATGCCCATCGCCTTTGCCCTGCTTTTTTCTGCCATCGGCATCATGATGGCCACCGACTCGTTCGATACCCAGATTGTGGTGCAGAACGCTATTGGCGGTGCAGATAACTTTATTTTGATGGCAGTGCCTTTTTTCATTCTGGCTGGCGAATTTATGAACGCCGGCGGTTTGTCTAAACGCATTGTGAATTTGGCTAGCGCCTTCTTTGGTCACTTGCGTGGTGGTCTGGGCTACGTCACGATTTTTGCCGCCTTGTTATTAGCCAGTTTGTCTGGCTCTGCTGTGGCAGATACTGCCGCATTGGCTGCAATCTTGATGCCAATGATGCGCCAAGCCGGGTACGATCCAGCGCGTGCTGGTGGTTTGATGGCTGCTGGCGGGATTATTGCCCCAGTATTGCCGCCTTCCATCGGTTTGCTGCTGTTTGGTGTGGTCACCAACGTGTCCATTACCCGCCTATTTATGGCCGGTATTGTGCCCGGTATCTTGATGGCCGTATCGCTGATCGTGGCGTGGTACTTGGTATCCCGCAAAGATACTACCGTCACCATTAACCCTCGCGTTCCTATGCGTGAGCGTTTAAAGGTGGTGTACCAAAGTTTCTGGGCACTGCTGATGCCAGTCATCATCATTGGTGGTTTGCGCTTTGGTATTTTCACCCCTACTGAAGCGGCTGTAGTGGCTGCGGCGTACGCACTGTTTGTAGGTACTGTGATTTACCGCGAGCTCACGTGGAGCCGCATTTATCACTGCTTGTTGATGTCGGCACGTTCGTCTGCTGTGGTACTAATTCTGGCTGCATTGGCGATGGTGGCCTCTTACATGATCACCATTGCCGACATTCCTTACCAAGTTGGTGAGTGGATGGATGTCTTTACTGACAACCCCATCTTGTTGGTCGCCGTGATGATGGCTGTAGTTTTCACCGCAGGTATGGTGTTAGACATGATTCCATTGGTGCTGATTTTTGCCCCAGTATTCGTGCCTATCGCTGTAGATGCTGGTGTAGACCCTGTGTACCTAGGCGTGCTGTTTGTCATGAACTGCGCGATTGGCATGATCGTGCCTCCAATTGGGGTGGTACTGAACGTCGTAAGCTCGCTGGGCAAGATCAGCATTGAACGCGCAACACGTGGCGTGATGCCTTTCTTGATCGCTGAGCTGCTTATTTTGATACTGCTTATTTTGTTCCCACAGCTGGTGATCACACCTGCTTCGTGGTGGCGTTAAACACAATACTTATTATTCTGGAGATATCCCTATGCGCACTACGCTACTAAAAAAACTGGGTGTATTACTGGCTACAGGTTTGCTGTCCAGCGCAGCTGTTGCTCAAACCATTGATGCAAAATTTGCAGTAACGCTGCCTAAAAATTCCCACCAAGGTTTAGGTGTGGCTAAGTTTATTGATCTGGTCAAAGAGAAAAGCGATGGCCGCATCAAAATCCGCCCTTACTACAACGCAGCGTTAGGTAACGACGTACAAGTAACCTCGGCTTTGCAAGGCGGCACCATTGAGTTTACCGTGCCACAAACCTCTACCCTGACCGGTATGGTGCGTGAGTTTGAAATTCTGGATTACCCATTCTTGTTCGCTAACGAGCAAGAAGCCGACACCATTTTGGATGGCGCTATTGGTCAGCGTTTGCTGGATCAACTGCCAGAAAAAGGTTTGGTAGGTTTGGCGTACTGGGAAAACGGTTTCTTCAACGCAACCAACAGCAAGCACCCTATTACTAAGCCTGAAGACTTCGAAGGCCTGAAATTCCGTGCCGTACAAGCCAAGATTTCTCAAGAAACACTGAAAGCATTGGGCGCAAACCCTGTGTCCTTGGCTGTACCTGAAATCTACACCGCATTGGAAACTCGCACCATCGACGGCCAAGGTACACCTACGGCTGTAACGTCCTCCCTGAAACTGGGTGAAGTGCAGAAATACCTGTCGTTGACTAAACACTCCTACGGCGCGTTCTTGCCTTTGGCATCCAAGAAATTCTGGGACAAGTTATCTGAAGCAGATCAACAGATCATCAAAGAAGCTGCTGAAGAAACTCGTATTTACCAGCGTGAAATTGCTCGTCAGCAAGCCGCAGAAGCCCAAGCAGCATTGGCCGCTCAAGGTTTAGAAGTTAACGAAGTAAGCGACGCCGAAATGGTTCGTTTCCGCGAGAAAATGCAACCTGTATGGGAAAGCTTTAACGCAGAAATCGGCCCTGAGTTCGCTGCTGAAACCTTCTCCGAAATCGAGAAGCTGCGCGCTGCTCCTGCTAACTAATACAGCTGGGGCTACCGCGTAGCCCCGCCCCACCAATTCCGAATAAGGAAAAGTCATTATGAAACTTGCTACCCTGAAACAAGGTGGCCGTGATGGTACCCTGATCGTTGTAGACCGGACATTGACACGCTACACGCCCGTGCCCCAGATCGCTGCCACCCTGCAAGCTGCCCTGGATAACTGGGAGCAGGTCGCACCTCAGCTGCAAACCGTTTACGACGCATTGAACCGTAACGAAGTAGCTGATGCAAAACCCTTTGATAGCCAAGCTGTACATTCCCCACTGCCACGTGCTTACCAATGGGCAGATGGCTCTGCTTACGTGAACCACGTTGAATTGGTACGTCGTGCTCGTGGCGCTGAACTACCAGCGTCATTCTGGACTGACCCCTTGATGTACCAAGGCGGTTCTGACTCTTTCATCGGCCCACGTGACGATATTCCTGTTCCCTCTGAAGAATGGGGTATTGACCTGGAAGCCGAGATCGCTGTGATCACTGGCGATTTGCCTATTGGTGCTACACCAGAACAAACTGCAGGCGCTATCCGTTTGCTGATGTTGGTGAATGACGTATCGCTACGTAACCTGATTCCAGGTGAATTGGCCAAAGGTTTTGGTTTCTTCCAATCCAAACCAGCTTCGGCTTTCTCGCCAGTTGCGGTGACACCAGACGAACTGGGCGACGCTTGGCAAGACACCAAAGTACACCGTCCTTTGACTGTGCACCTGAATGGCAAACTGTTTGGTAACCCTGATGCAGGCACCGACATGACCTTCAACTTTGCGCAATTGGTGGCACACGTCACTAAGTCTCGCGAAGTAGAAGCAGGTTCTATCATTGGTTCGGGTACGGTATCCAACAAACAGGGCAACCTGCACGGTTCTTCCATCGAGAACGGTGGCGTAGGTTACTGCTGCTTGGCGGAAGTACGTATGTACGAAACCATTGAAACCGGTGCGCCACAAACACCTTTCTTGAAGTACGGCGACACTGTGAAAATTGAGATGCTGGATGCGCAAGGCCAAAGCATTTTTGGCGCTATTGAACAACGCGTAGTACCAAACTCCTAATCCACTAGGTATGCCCGTCTGCATGCGCAGGCGGGTAGCCCTCACCGGCCTAGATCCCATGAAACTATATAGTTATTTCCGCAGTTCTGCGGCATATAGGGTTCGTATTGCCCTCGCATTGAAAAAACTGCCTTTTGAGATCATCCCTGTGCACTTATTGCGGGATGGCGGACAGCAATATCAGCCTGCGTATTTGGCAAAAAACCCTATGGGCATAGTCCCCAGTCTGGAAACCGATGATGGCCTGACACTGACGCAATCGTTAGCGATTATCGAGTATCTGGATGAGACCCACCCAGACGTTGCTCTACTGCCTGCTACGCCCGCTGAACGCGCGCGCGTGCGTGCACTGGCGCTGACCATTGCCTGCGATATTCACCCTATCAACAATCTGCGTATCTTGAAGTATTTGCAGAACACGTTGGGTGTGGATAACGATCAGAAAACCGAGTGGTATTTGCATTGGCTGAAACAAGGTTTGGCTGCCGTGGAAACCATGTTGGCGAACGACCCGCATACCGGTACGTTCTGTCATGGCGACACGCCCGGACTAGCCGACTGCTGCTTGGTACCTCAGGTGTTCAATGCCAAGCGTTTCAAGCTACCTATGGAAGACTACCCTACGATTAGCCGCATCGTAGACGCTTGCGAAGCGCTACCCGCGTTTCACCAAGCTGCACCAGCGCAGCAACCCGACGCTGAGGCGTAAAATCGTATTCATCGCACACGCTGGGGACTGCAGGAATACTTTTTGTGATTTGAGACACCAAATCAAACAAGTTTCCTCTCCGTCCCCCGGTTGTTCTGAATATGGTGAGGTTACAGCCCTTTCTTGGGCTGCAAGTGCTTTCTCTGCTGCAGAAATACGCATACCTGAGATGAGCATGCAC
This sequence comes from Alcaligenaceae bacterium 429, assembly GCA_004791645.1. GTDB lineage: Bacteria > Pseudomonadota > Gammaproteobacteria > Burkholderiales > Burkholderiaceae_B > Paenalcaligenes. Next base: position 20,087 of record SRSN01000021.1, on the reverse strand, counting down.
ACGCTCAAGCTACGGCTCTAGAGGCGCTTGCGATGGCGATAGGGATTCAATCTGACAGCGACCACCGTACAAAAACCGTGGCAGGCCATGAAGGGAAAACGGAGGAAAGTGTTTTTTTATTTGGTGGTCAAATTAAAAAATACTTTTCGCAGTGCTAGCTAATGCAGGCAGTCTTAGATCAGCGTAATGCTGCATTCATCGCACACGCCGGGAACTGCAGGAATACTTTTTGTGATTTGAGACACCAAATCAAAAAAGTTTCCTCTCCGTCCCCTGAATGTTCTGAATGTGAATAGGTTTACAGCCCTTTCTGAGCCAATACTAGCTTCGTGTTTGTACGATGCAAAAAGGGGCAAAATAAATTGCCCCTTATCTTGCCGCAGAAGTAAGTACTTATTATCTCAGCAGTAACCATCATAAAGCTCATTGCAAGCGATGAAGGGAAGGCTGCATTCAGTGGTTGGTCCGTAGGTTTCAGCGTCCTTGCTTTCTACTTCGCAATCCCAAACACTACGGACCAAGGGTAGATTAGCTCAACCCAGTTACAGGCACGCTCGCACCATGAATGGCACTCGCATCTTCAGAAGCTAAGAATGCAATCACTGCCGCTAACTTCTCAGGGCTTACCCAACGAGTTGGATCGGCATCTGGCATGGCTTCACGGTTTTGAGGCGTGTCGATAATCGTGGGCAATACGCAGTTCACGTTAATGCCTTTTTCACGCAGTTCGGCGGCCATGCTTTCAGTGATGCGGCTCACCGCGCTTTTGGCTGCGATGTAAGCGCCCATATCAGCCAAGCCTTGGCGTGATGCAAAGGCACCTACGTTTACTACTTTGCCACTTCCTTGTTGCAGCATGTGCGGTACTACCGCCTGCACGGTGTGCAGGAGGGTCATGACGTTCATATCGTATTGCTGCTGCCAAGCTGCCAAGGGTGTGGCGTGCACGGGCTCTCCCATGTGAAAGCCGCCCGCTACGTTGCACAGTACATCTATACATCCAAAGCGTTTAACGGCCTCGTCCACGCCTTTCTGCAAGGCTTCAGGCTGCATTAGGTCAGCCTGTAGGTAATACACGTTATCGCCTTCTGGAGCAACGGCTTCCAACGCTTTACGATTACGTGCCACCAGTACCAAGCGCGCACCTTTTTGCGCAAAATGATGCGCCACTGCCTGCCCTAAGTTACCGCTAGCACCACTAATCATCACCACAGGTGAGTGCGTATTTTGCATGTTTACTTCCTGACTACTGTAAGAATCTAGTCTGCCGCTTATTTCGCCACAGACTTTTTGTTTGCATGGTAACGGCCCGAACCACGGTGGTAGACCGTATCGTCAGCCAATATAGTACCGGGGTCTAAATCAGGGCGCGTTGCGATGCGATCATAAACCGGCTGGAAATCAATGGCTGCCAATTCCAACAACGCATCCAAATCCTTGATCACAAAATAGCTTTCTTGGAAATCATCAATACGGTAATTGGTACACATCACCCTATCTAGATCAAACGCGATACGGTTAGGCGAATCGTCTTCCAAGCTGAAGACACTTTCGGTGCGTGATGACGCTATGCCTGCACCGTAAATGCGGGGTGCGCCATCTTCCAGCACCAAACCAAATTCAACGGTGTACCAGTACACACGAGCCAAACGGTGCAGCACACCTAATTCCTTGGCACGCAAACCACCCTGACCATAAGCTTGGATGTAATCCGCAATAGCAGGATTCATCAGCATAGGAACATGACCGAACACATCGTGAAAGACGTCGGGCTCTTCTAGGTAATCCAGCTCGTGGGCTTTACGTATAAACTGCCCTGCTGGAAAGCGTCTATTGGCCAAGTGCTCAAAGAATACGTCGTCTGGCACCAAACCAGGTACAGCGACCACTTGCCAGCCCGTGTGCTTCATCAGCACTTCACTCAATTGCTCGAAGTGCGGGATTTTATCGGCAGAGATAGGCAGCTTTTTCATGCCCTCTACAAACTCTTTGCAAGCACGCTGCGGCAACAACTTGGTTTGTCGCTCAAACAGTGTTTTCCAGACGCCATGCTCTTCGGCGGTATAGCGATCCCAACCTTGGTCTATGGTCCAATCAGCGCGCTCAGGCTGAAAAGCGTCGCCCGCCGCCAAGCCATGTTTGCTCTTGTCCTGAGTAATCTGTTCCTGCTCTAGCATGTGGGTATCCTCCGGCTGTCATACCTGTCTTAGGCTTGATCAGCTGACGCTGCGCAACGCGCAAAAACAGCATCAATAATATGAGCCAACGCGATATCACGTTGGCTCAACCCATCAGCATCGTGTGTCGTTAATACAATTTCCACACGGTTATAGACGTTATTCCACTCAGGATGATGATCATGTTTTTCAGCATGCAACGCCACTTGCGTCATGAATGCAAAGGCTTCAGTAAAGTCATGCAGCACAAACTTGCGTCGGATTAGCCCGCCGCGTTGTGCTTCATACTGCCAGGAAGGCAATTGTTCTAATGCTAGTTGTCTTTCCTGGTCATCCAATTTCAACATGATCATCGTTCCTTGATGGTTACATGCAGTGTGGCTTATTCAGCTGTCGCTGTGCCCAGCACACCGCGTTCAATTTGGTCACGCTCAATGGACTCAAATAGTGCTTTGAAGTTTCCTTCGCCAAAGCCCTCATCGCCTTTACGTTGGATAAATTCAAAGAACACAGGGCCTAGCAACGTGCCAGAGAAAATTTGCAGCAACAGACGTCGTTGACCACCTTCCGCCGTACCATCCAACAAGATGCCGCGTGCTTTCAATTCATCAGCGTTTTCACCATGCCCTGGGATACGCGTCTCTAGCATTTGGTAGTACGTTGCTGGTGGCGCTTTCATGAGCGGCACACCGGCTTTAATCAACTGGTCCACACCGTGGAAGATGTCGTCACACAGCAGCGCAATATGCTGTATGCCTTCCCCGTTGAACTGCAGCAAAAATTCTTCAATCTGCCCAGACCCTTGAGCCGATTCTTCATTGAGAGGAATACGAATTCTACCATCTGGTGCTGTCATGGCTTTGGAAACCAGACCGGTGTACTCGCCTTTGATATCGAAGTAACGAATTTCACGGAAGTTAAACAGCTTCTCGTAGAAATCTGCCCAGAAAGACATACGGCCACGGTACACGTTGTGTGTCAGGTGATCGATGAATTTGAAACCGTAGCCTACCGGATGGCGATCAACACCTTCGATAAACTCAAAATCAATGTCATAAATAGACTGACCATCTGCGTAGCGATCGATCAGATACAACGGCGCACCACCAATACCTCGAATGGCAGGCAAACGTAGCTCCATAGGGCCAGTTTCAATTTCAATAGGTCGCGCACCCAGCTCTAACGCACGATTGTATGCATGGTGGGCATCACGCACGCGAAAGGCCATACCACAGGCACTAGGGCCATGTTCAGCGGCAAAATATGCTGCTTCACTATTAGGCTCGCGGTTAACGATGAAATTAATGTCACCCTGACGGTACAGCGACACGTCTTTTGAACGGTGCTTAGCTACCTCGGTAAAGCCCATTAATTCGAAAGTTCGCTCCAGCAGACCTGGCTCTGGAGAGGCAAACTCCACAAACTCAAAACCATCCAGCCCCATTGGGTTCTCAAACAAATCCGCCATAGCTTTCTCCTGAAGAAAAGACTTTTAGATAGACTTATTTTAAGACTCAAGCACTGCACTAAAAATGCAAAGACAGCTCAGTTAAACCCTATAATACGCAGGAATCCTGCAAAAATTAGATAATTGGTTAAAGATATGAATGATTTCAAGCTAGACAAGGCCGACATTCACATACTACGCCTGTTGCAACAACAAGCTCGCGCTTCTTTTGATGAACTCGCCACCCAAGTAGGGTTGTCCTCGTCTGCCGTTTTACGTCGCGTTAAACGTCTGGAAAAAGAAGGTGTAATCCAGGATTACCGAGCCACCATCCAACCAGAAGCCATAGGTATAGGCCTGACTGCCTACATTAACTTGCGTTTGGAGAAACAAAGCTCACACGCCAAAAATAGCCCACGAGAAATGTTCAGGTCGTTGGTGCAATCGTGGTCTGAGGTGACGGGCTGCGTGGCTTTGGCGGGGGAAATGGACTACATGCTGTGCGTGGTCGTGCGCGACATGGCGCACTTTTCACGATTTTTATCCGACAAGTTACTGCGCCACGAAATTGTTCGCGACTGTCGTACCAGCTTTGTGCTGGAATGGGTCAAGGAAGAAAAAGGGCTACCCATCTAGCCCTTTCTTTACTGCTTAGCCACCCACAGGACTACACAACTCAACCAACGTACCATCAGGGCAACGTACGTATGACACCGCTTGCCCCCACTGTTTGATAATGGGTGCTTCAAGCTCTATAGCACCTGCTTTTAATGCTTTTTGATGGGCTTTCAGCACATTATCAGTCACAAACGCGACCTCTACACCCAGCGGTTTTTCTGACGTATGCGCCTCTACATGGCCGGTTGAAAAATTCATTTCACCCAACGCATGCGCCGCAAAAGCCAGTGTAGTTTGGCCAGTCTCTAACTCGCCATAATCACCAGTTTCGGCCAAAAATCGACGCTTGAAGCCAAAAGCTTGCGTAAAAAAACTCAATGATGCATCCACATCAGGCACATAAATAATCGTGTAGCCGAACTTCATACTGCTCCCACCCAACGTGTGTGTCACATTATTCGTAATTGCGTAACCAACGATCAATCTCACCAGCCACTGTACGGCTAGCATTTGCCAATGCTTGTGCACCACCTGCTGCATTAGCTTCGGGCGCATCAATAGCGCTTACAAAGGTACGCTGTGCCAAAAGTTTGTCGCCTGTTGCACCAGGCTCAACCAAGGTGGCACGCAACTGCACAACGGCTTTGCTGTGTTGATCATCTTGGAAGATTTGCTCGAAATTTTCTATGTCTACGCGCAGCAGCAATGGATACTGGTCACCGGATCGCAGACGCGTCACGCTGAAGTCGGTATCCAAAATGGGGCGGCCCTGTTCCAACTGTTGGCGCAACTGTAAGCCAAACAACTGTTCAATAGGTCGGCTCCAACGTGCTTCTTGATAGGCGCGTAACTGTTGATCAACATTCGCAAAACGGTACAACATAGCAGTACTACCGGGAATCAAGCCTTGGCCTGTAATAGCCGCCACAATCACTGGACGCTTACCTACTACTGGTAGGTCTACAGGTTTGCTAATTGCTGGGCCCAAATCGTATAGCGTTGCCGTTGCTGGAGGTTTAGGTAACACAGAGCACGCAGACAGCAATACCGCCCCTGCTAATAAGCCTACTTTGAGAGCTATGCTTTTCTTCATGGAATTCAGTTTTCCTTGTGTCGCAACCATTTCTTATCCCCTTATCAGTTCGCAGCAGGAGTTCTAAAACCTCGCTCGCCTGGACCTGGCTGACTACTATCTGGGCCATACAGGAAGCGTTGCGGGTTGCTGGACACTTGATGAATCAATACTTTGACTTCTTGTACTGCACTACTGACTTCTTCCATCATGCGCTGTAGACCCGGCAAGGTAGCATTACCCAACTCTGAGCCCACTACAGACAAGGACTGCGCTGCCTGCTGCAAATTCGGAATAACACCACCCGGCGCTCGCATATTTTGCACAATACCGCTTACGTCTTGGCCCATTTTGGCCAGATTGCCGGCAGCCTGACGTATCACTTGCATATCGGTTTCAATCTCTTTAGCCATAGTTTCCACTACCGGTTTCAAACCCTCCATGACCTCTGCCGCATTTTGCGCAGCCGCCCCCATCCCTGCGATGGACTGCATTAATACCTGCTGGTTTTCTTTACTCAGCAACGCATTCAGGCTCACTACGGTTTCTTGGATTTCACCTAAGAACTCTGGCCCCATCTCTACAAGACGACTTAAACGCGAAGGTCGCATTTCCAGTCGTTTAAACCCGCTGGCTGTCTCGCCCAGTACAGGCTGAGCCACAGCATCATCATCCAATTCTATGTAAGCCAAACCCGTCACACCTTGGTACCCCAAGGTGGCATAGGTTTTGGCAGAAACGGGGGTAGATTCTTCTACTTTGATATGGATAATCACCATACCTTGTTGTTCATTATTGAACCCTATAGAGGCTACACGCCCCACCGTTACCCCTTTGTAGCGTACGGCAGCTTGTGGCTGTAAACCTGTCACAGCTTGCGTGCTGGAAAGCTCATAATCCACGTAAGTACCTTGATCGCGGGTCAGCCAATACGCCAGCAAGCTTAAGAGTGCTGCAACCACCAGCACAAAAACGCCAGCTGCCATGGCATGTGATTTATTTTCCATTTAATTCGACTCCGGATGCTGCGTCGAGACGGTCTGTGCCGCCGCTGAAGTTTGCATGGGTTCGCGTGCGCGACGGCCTCGTTCACCCAGAAAAAATTGCTCAATAAAAGGATGCTGGAACTGCACGACTTCGTCGGTAGTGCCTTCCACAATCACTTTCTTTTCTGCCAGTACGGCTACCCTATCGCTCAACGCGTACAAGGTATCCAAATCGTGCGTTACCATCACCACCGTAAAGCCCAGCTCTTTGTGCATGGCCAACAGCAATTCACAAAACTCGTCTGAACCACGCGGGTCTAACCCGGCAGTAGGCTCATCTAGCAACAATAAAGGCGGGTCCATAATCAGGGCGCGCGCTAACGCTACCCGCTTAATCATCCCACCCGATAGGTCAGACGGCATGCGTGAGGCGTGCTCAGGTTTTAAACCCACCATTTGCAGCTTTACCATCGCCGCATCGCGTATCACTGGTTCTGGCAAGCTTTGCTGCTCACGCAACGCAAAGGCAACGTTATCCAACACATTAAATGCCGAATACAACGCCCCACGCTGAAACAGCATCCCTATGCGTGCCGAAGCTCCCTCTGGGGGTAACGATGCAGGGTCTTGTCCATCAATACGCACCGTGCCTTTGGTAGGACGCGTTAATCCCAAAATATGGCGCAACAATACAGTCTTACCTGTACCTGAACCACCCACGATCGTGAGTATTTCACCGCGACGTATTTGCAAATCTAAATCTTGGTGCACAGCAAAAGCTTTGTCACCTGTGCCAAAAACGGTCCACAGTTTTTTGATATCTACCAAGATATCGCTATTTTTCTCTGCAGTTTGGGCCTGTGTCTGGTGCATGACTTAGAACCCCACGCTTTTAAACAAAATGGCGAACACGGCATCCAGCAAAATTACCGCTGTAATAGAGGTCACTACCGACGCAGTAGTTCCAGAACCCAAGCTTTCTGTATTGGGTTTTACCCACAAGCCCCAATAACACCCAATCAGAGCAATGGCGGCACCAAACACCGCCGATTTAGCCGTTGCCAACCACACGTTGGCTACCTGCACGGCATTAGGCAAAGCTTGGATAAAATACGCGGGGGATAGCCCCAAACTGGCCTCAGAGGCCCACATGCCGCCCAACAACGCAGCCAAGGTAGTCCACACGCTGACCAACGGCATGGCTACCGCCAGCGCTAGCACTCTAGGCATCACCAGTCTGTAACCATGCGAAATACCCATCACTTGCATGGCATCTAGCTCTTCGTTGACACGCATCACCCCTATTTGGGCGGTAATAGCAGAGCCCGATCTACCCGCAACCAGAATGGCGGCCAACAACGGACCCAGCTCACGTATTAGTGAAATACCTAGAATATTGACGATGAACGCATCAGCCCCAAACTGGCGCAGTTGCAGGGCCAACAAATAGGCCACTACCACACCAATTAGAAAGCCCACTAAGGCAGTAATAGGTAAAGCTTGCGCACCCATCCTGAACAAATGCGCGGAAAAATCATGCCACGGGCCACGCGATGGACGGCGAATCAGCTTCAGCACATCCAACAAAAACTGCCCCATCAGTGCAATCATGCCTTTGGCATGGTTCACACCATTAAAGGACATTTGCCCCAAGGAGACAAAAGCACGCTGTGTTATGGTGCATTCAGGTTCGCTTACCGGCTCAACGGTAAGCTCTGCCACGCGCTCTACAATGGCCTGTTGAATCTCGGTGAGCCGTACTTGCTCGGGCAACTGACGCCCCCAGCAGTCCCACAAGATTTGCACCGTCACATAGTCCAGCCCCTGAGCTTCAGTGAGATCCCATACCGTCTGCTTGTTCCCTGCCACACTACGTAACTGAGGCAACAGCCGTTTACTATGTTTTTCATCACTTAATACGCCGGCCTCCCACTGGCCCTGCAAACGCACGACGGTCGTTTGCCCAGAGGTTTCGGTTACGATGACGGCATCCTGGGTAAGCCCCATATATCACTCTATCCTGTATTTGGCCCACGCTATTTTAACGGTAAGAAGCAAAATGGGGGCAGTGTGCATTGTCACAGAATTTAATTTGTAGCCCGTAGTAAAATCAGCCCACCGAATCACCCCATGTAAAGGTAGAGATATGGCACGGGATATGACCTCCCTTCCGCACGATCCACCTCCTGTAGGCCAGGCTATTCAAGCCATTCGTAGCCAACAGAAGCTTTCCTTGGATGCCCTATCCAAACGTTCTGGGGTGTCCAAATCCATGCTGTCGCAAATAGAGCGCAATCTGACCAATCCTACGATTGCCGTGCTGTGGAAATTGGCGCAAGCACTGGATATTAGTGTGGGGGATATATTGGGTTTAGGTATGCAAGCAGTCTCGGCGGCTGAACCTACCATTACCCTGCAATCTGCACATGCAACGCCTGTTATCAAAAATAAAGACGGCACCTGTGAGCTACGCATTTTAGGTCCTATAGATTTGGCGGGCACCACCGAGTGGTATGCCTTAACAGTAGAACCTGGTGGCGTATTGGCTTCTGATCCCCATGAGGCCGGCACCAGAGAACACTTAACAGTGCTTTCTGGGCTCTGGAAAGTGCAGTCAGGTAATAGCGAGCAGCAACTGCAAACAGGCGAAACAGCTCGCTACCCTGCTGACCAACCACACGTTATCAGTAATATTGGAGATACCACCGCCACCGCATGGCTGGTGGTAGAGTCTATACGGCGTTAAGCCGCTTTGCTCAGCCTTGCTTGGCTAGCCGGTACAGGTGTGTTGAAAATATAACCGCGTCTGGCCACACGCAATACCGCGCCCAACATATCTTCGTTTGTATGATTCTTTTCCATCGTGGGTATGGTTGCGTCCAAAATAATCACATCAATGCTGTGCTCTTCCAATGTATGCAGCTCAGAAGATGAACACTGTTTAACACGATGCAGATTGGCAGGTCGTAGCAACCCATCCAAATGGCGCGTATGACAGGAAGACGCACTGAAGGCTTCCAAATCAGAACCTAGAAAAAGAATATCCATGATGTCATGCCCCTCAAGCACTATCAATTCAGTAAAACGAACGATGTTCTATATATAGAACATGAAATTCATAATATAGAACGGCTTTGGTCAGATCAAGCGCTTCCTGAAATAACGCAGCTAAACACCCACAATACTGCTGAAGGCTGCAGTTTCTGCACACTTTTTGACACCTAGGTGTACACGTAGCCGTGGTATTCTGCCTTTTTTCTTTTTAGCTTCATTCAACTCTATGCCAGAAGAATTGCTTGCCGTATCCGGAGACTTATTAATCAAGTACTCCATTGGTCTAGGTATTGCATTATTTTGTTTGTTCGGTGCGTTATGGGCTGACGTACGACTGAAACGTAAACAAAGTCTGACGCGAAAAATCACCTTTCACGTCATCCAAAGCGCCTTCCTGTGTTCGCTGGCCTTAACAGTGAACCAATATGCTGAATACGCTATCGTGGACTACAAGCTGCGTGCAGCCAGTACTAGTGTCATTGATTTCATCACCGTATTAGTAATCGCGCTGATCGTCCTGCGACAAATATCGCTATTAATTACGCTCTTTGAAAAACACCAAATCAGCAAAGGCAGCGATCCTACTTCTACACGTGTGATTGCCAGAATGCTGAAAATCGCCGTGTTTGTGGTGCTGCTACTGATGTTTGGTGAGCACTTTGGCCTAAGTTTGTCGGGCTTGATGGCGTTCGGGGGTATTGGTGGTATCGCCATCGGTATGGCCGGTAAGGATATTCTGAGTAACTTTTTCTCGGGCGTGATGCTGTACTACGATAGACCCTTCAATATTGGCGACTGGATTAGTTCTCCTGATCGCAATATAGAGGGGACGGTAGTAGAGATTGGCTGGCGTATCACGAAGATTAAAACGTTTGATAATCGTCCGCTGTATGTGCCGAACTCGCTGTTTTCTTCTATCAGCGTGCAAAACCCCGGGCGCATGACTAACCGTCGTATTAATACGCAAATTGGCTTGCGCTACGAAGACTCTGCCAAAATTCGCGTGATTGTGGATGAGATCAACGCTTACTTAAAGAGCAATACCGACATAGACCAGACCCAAACCATTTTGGTGTATTTCGATGCCTTTGCCGACTCGTCTCTCAACATCATGATTTACTGCTTCACCAAAACAACGGCATGGGCGGAATGGTTAGGCATACAGCAAGATGTCTACTTGAAGATCATCGATATCGTGCAAAAACACGGCGCTGACTTCGCCTACCCTACACAAACACTGTACGTGAATAAACAAAGCATTCCTGAAGCCTAAGGCCATAGCAGCACACCATCAAAACCAACATCAAGGGAAATCCCGGGTGTTGGTTTTTTTTGTCTCCCTATATCTTTGATCAAAGATCAAAAATCATATTAATTTTAGGTGGGTGCATATGGACGCACATCTTCCCGGTACAACAGGGCCTATTGTTCGCACTTCCGTACACGACGCGGTGTATCAGGTGCTACGCAACCGCATCATGCACGGCGTGTACCGTGCAGGCCAAGTGTTGGGCATACAAGAATTGGCAGACAATTTAGATACCAGCACCATGCCTGTACGCGAGGCGCTACGTAGGTTAGTGGCCCAACAAGCGCTGGAGCCTATGCGCAGCCGTTCTTCGCGTGTACCGCTGATTACGCTTGAACGACTCGAAGATTTGCGCCGCTCACGCGTGCTGATTGAAGGCGCTGTCACACAATGGGCTACAGGCAATGTCAGCGAAGCGGATTTAGCACTGCTTACCCAACTTGCCAAAGATATACACCATAGTCGCAGCCAACCTGACGGCATGACCACCAGTCTGGAACTGAATAGACAATTCCACTTCTGCATTTATCGCTATGCTCAATCGCCTGTCATGCTGGGCATGATTGAAAGCTTATGGCTGCAATCCGGCCCCTATTTACGTGAGGTACGCGAGCATTGTGGCCCTGAACGTACCCCTATTGATGACCATCACGAAACCATCGTGAATGCACTGCGCAACAAAGACGCCAAGGCCGCCCAAGAAGCCTTGCAAGCCGACATCAGTTGGCCTTTTGAACAGTTGCTGCAATTACAACAACCTACAGCCTAAGCCTCATTGGAGGAGACATTCCATGTTGCACAAACACCGTTCCCGCGTCGTGACCAGCGGCCCTACCCGCGCACCACATCGTGCCTTTTTACGCGCCACTGGTATGGACGACCATTCGCTGGAACAATCCTTTGTAGGTATTGTGAGCACCACGGGTGATAACACGCCCTGTTCTATGTCATTAGCCCCACAAGCAGACCACGCCCGTTTAGGCGTAGCGGAAGGCGGTGGTGTGCCTATCAGTTTCTCTACCATTTCAGTGTCAGATGGCACGTCGATGAACCATGCCGGTATGCGCATGAGCTTAGTGTCACGCGAAACCATTGCCGACAGCGTAGAACTGATGGTGCGTGGCCACGCCTACGACGGCTTAGTGGGGTTTGCCGGCTGCGATAAAACCTTACCTGGCATCATGATGGGCATGGTGCGTACCAATGTGCCTTCAGTATTTGTGTACGGTGGCTCAATGCTGCCTGGCTTTGATGCAGAAACAGGTCAAGACAGCACCATTTTGACCACTATAGAAGCGGTAGGACGTTACCAAAGCGGCACCATCAGTTTGGACCAGCTACGCGGCATTGAGTGCAGCTCATCCCCTACCGCTGGCGCCTGTCCGGGCCAATTTACCGCCAACACCATGGCGATGGTAGGCGAAACGCTAGGCTTGTCGTTGCTAGGCTCTTCTATGACACCTGCGGTGTACAGCAGCCGCCTAGCTTTGGCCCGTCGTGCTGGCCGACAAGTAATGTCCATCTTGTCCACAGGCGGCCCATTACCTCGAAACTTAGTCACTAGAAAGAGTTTAGAAAATGCCTGTGCCGTCGTCGCCGCAACCGGTGGCTCTACCAACGCAGCGTTGCACATTCCCGCCATTGCGAACGAAGCCGGTATTCGCTTCACACTGGAAGATGTAGGCCGTGTGTTTGAACGCACGCCATTAATTGCGAACCTACAGCCCGGCGGACTGTATCTAGCGCGTGATTTGGATCGCATCGGCGGCACACCGGTGGTGCTGAAATCCTTATTAAAAGGTGGCTTCTTACACGGCGACACCCTCACCATAGAGGGCAACACACTGGCTGAAGCGCTGGAACACTTCCCCGACCCCGACAATAAAATCGTCTTCCCTTGCTCTCAGGCATTGCACCCCACTGGTGGCGTGGTCGTACTCAAAGGCAATCTGTGCCCCGATGGCGCGCTGCTAAAAATTGCTGGCCTGAAATCGCTACAGTTCACGGGTACAGCCCGAGTCTTTGAAAACGAAGAATCCTGTATGAAAGCGGTCTCCACGCAAGCCTACCAAGATGGCGATGTACTGGTGATACGCAATGAAGGCCCTATGGGTGGCCCCGGTATGCGCGAAATGCTAAGCGTGACAGCGGCGATCTACGGCCAAGGTAAAGGCGAAAAAGTAGCCCTGCTAACAGACGGCCGTTTCTCAGGTGCTACCCGTGGCATGTGCATTGGTTATGCTAGCCCCGAAGCCGCAATGGGTGGTGCCATAGGTTTAATCCAAAACGGCGACACTATTCACATTGATGCCGCTACTCGCAGCCTTAACTTACACATCAGTGACGAAGAACTCGCCTTGCGTCGTGCCAACAAACCTACGCTAGAGCGCGCACCTTTAGCTGGTGTACTAGAGAAATACGCCAAATTGGTAGGGCCAGCCAACGAAGGCGCTACTACGCACTCCGGCAATCTGGATTGGCCCTACGACCCTGCGGAGGGCGAAGAATGAAACTCGCTTTCTGCGGTTTAGGCTTAATGGGCTCAGCCATGGTGAAACGGTTATTAGCCGCCGGACATCAGGTTAATGTGTGGAATCGATCCCCTGCTAAAGCACAGGCAATGGCAGAGCTAGGAGCAACAGCATGCCGCACGCCTCAAGAAGCAGCTACGGATGTAGACGGCGTATTACTGTGTTTGCTGGATGCCTCTGCAGTGCAAGAAGTGATGTTTGGTGAAAAGGGTGTGGCCCACGCCCCCAACGTATCGTGGGTGGTAGACCATTCCAGCATTGCCCCAGCTATCACTCAACAACTGGCTAAACAGCTACAACAACAGTGTCAGGCTAACTGGTTAGACGCCCCCGTATCCGGTGGTGTGTCGGGCACCGAGCAAGGCACATTAACCGTGATGGTAGGTGGCAAGGCAACAGCGTTACAGCAGGCGTCTCCCGCTATCTTGGCCTATGCCGCTCGTATCACCCACATGGGTGATTCCGGCACCGGCCAAACTGCCAAGCTGTGTAACCAAACCATTGTGGCCGCTACGCTAAACGCCATCGCCGAAGCCTTAAGCTTAGCCCGCGCTGCCGGTATGGATGCGGCCAAATTACCCGAAGCGCTACAAGGTGGCTGGGCTGATTCCAAACTGCTGCCCTTATTTACGCCTCGCATGCTGCAAGCACAACACCATATTGTGGGTGCGTTAGACACCATGCTTAAAGACATAGACAGCGCTTTGGATTTAGCTAAGCAAACCCGTACCCCTACCGCGCTCGCCGCAACAGTGCAGCAAAACCTGCGACTAGCCAGTGCCTTAGGGTTAGGGGCAGCTGAAATCTCAGCGCTGGTGTGTCTGAGCCACCCTGATAGCTTGCCTGCATTTCAGGCGCAAGCGTAGCCACAGGAGCCAGCCACCATGCGTTTTGCTGCCAATCTCAGCTTGTTATTCCCAGAACATGTGAGCTTTGCGGAACGCTGCGCACGCGTTGCCGCACAAGGCTTCAGCTATGTGGAAATGCTGTTTCCCTACGATTTGCACCCACAAGAATACTTACTTCCCTTAGAAGACCACGGACTACAGCCACTGCTGATTAATACCCCTATTGAAGCTGATCATTTCGGGCTGGCAGCACTACCCGAAGCCAAAGAGCGGTTCAGAGCCGATTTTGATCGTGCTTTGCACACCGCATACAGCTTAGGCGTGCCCGCCATCCACGTTATGGCGGGCATTACGCAGCATATAGAGGCCCAGCACTGGCAAGACACGCTGCAAGAAAACCTTAGCTACGCCCTGCACCAAGCGGCTGGTACCGGCATCACTTTGCAACTGGAAGCGCTCAACCGTCGTGACTTACCCGGTTATGCCTACTGGAATCCCGCTGATGTGTTGACTATTGTGCAGGCAATGAACTCCCCTCAACTCAAGCTGCAATTCGACTTCTATCACAGCTTAGTGGAAGGTTTACCACTACTTGAAACCCTACAGTCATGCCGAGACATGGTGTCTCACGTGCAAATTGCTGATCCTGCTCAACGCCATGAGCCTAACCTGCAACAGCACCCAGAGATGCTGCAAGCCCTGCTCTATCTATTGAACACGCAATACTTAGGCAGCATAGGTTGCGAATACAAACCCGCCGCTCAATTTGAACAAGGGTTGAAGTTTCTCGTGATCTTGCAGCAAGCAGGCTTATGCACCACGCCGGAGCACACATCATGCACATAGTCATCACTGGTGCCGCCGGCTATATAGGCCATGCGCTTACTCGCTGGTTATGCACCCAAAGCTATTTTGCGGGCCAACCTATCACGCGCTTAAGCCGCACTGATCTAGCGTTACAGCCCATAGAACATGCCCCCGCTTTTCTACGCGATGTAGAGGGCGACCTCTGCCAAGCCTCTGTACGCGAGCAACTATTGGCTGAACCCGCCGATTACGTCTTTCATCTGGCTGGTATCACCAGCAAACGTGCCGAAGAAAACCTGTGTTTAAGCTTAGAGGTGAACCTACAGGCGTCGATGGCTCTGTTAGAAAACCTGCGCCACCAAACGCATAAAGCCACCGTGGTGTTTACCAGCTCAATTGGTGTGTTTGGCACTCCGTTGCCTAACCACATTGATGACCAAACACCCATACAGCCCACCTTAAGTTATGGCACGCATAAGCGCATGGTTGAGCTACTGATTGCTGATTACAGCCGTCTTGGCCACATAGATGGTCGCTCAGTGCGCTTACCCGGCATTATCGCCAGACCGCTGCAAGCTATTGCCGCGTTATCCAGCTTTTCCAGCGACGTTGTACAGCATATGGCTGCTGGTACGGCCTATACCTGCCCTGTCTCGTCTGATGCGGCAAACTGGTTGATCTCTTTACCTTGCTGTTTAGAGCAACTGTTGCATGCGGCTGTATCACCAGCCTCAGCGTGGCCTACTAGCCGAGTAGTCACCCTACCCGCATTACGCGTACTAACTGGCGAATTGGTGCACGGTTTAGCACAGCGTTATGGCGCTGATCGCACCGACTTGGTGAGCTGGCAGCCAAACGCCGACATAGAAGCACAATTTGGCCGCTGGCCCACCTTGGACACCACTCTCGCTAACCAGCTTGGGTTCACCCATGACCATACGATTGAAAACCTGATACACAGAGCCCTGCTTACCACCCCATCAGCTTGATACATATAAAACATAGAGACCACAAGGAGACTTATTATGCTGAAACTCTGTAAAAAACTACTGTACTGCTCAGGCTTGGCACTTTCACTAAGCAGCGCCCATGTTGCTCATGCCGCCCCCACCGAATTAACCGTATCTGTCTGGCTGCCGCCTACCCACTCGTTGGTGGCAGGCTTTATCGTGCCGTGGTTAGCCGAAATAGAAGAACAAACTGAAGGCCGCATCAAGCCTCGTCTACTCCCCAAACCAGTCACCAACCCTGCAGGCCACTACGATGCCGCACGTAACGGCTTGGTGGACATCACCTTTATCTCGCACGCTTACTACCCAGGCCGTTTTGAGTTAACCAAACTGGCTTCGTTACCCTTAACCGGTGATCACGGCGAAGCCCGCTCTGTAGCCGCATGGCGTATTTATGACCAATACCTTAAAGACGCTGGCGAACACCGTGGCGTCAAATTGTTAAGCATGTATGGTCACGGCCCAGGTTTGGTTATGACCAGCAATAAACCCGTTCGTACGATTGAAGATTTTGATGGTCTAAAAGTACGCGTAGGCGGCGGTATGGCTGCCGACGTTGCACAAGCCCTAAACATCAATCCTGTGGTCAAACCTGCCCCAGACTCTTACGAATTATTAAGTACGGGCGTAGTAGACGGACTGTTCTTCCCCGGCGAATCCTTAGCCGCCTTCAAACTGGATGAGGTGGTACGCCACATCACGCGCTTTCCTGGTGGCCTCTATGGTGACTCTCATGGGCTCATCATGAATCAACGTGCCTACGATAATCTAGACCCACAAGACCGTGAAATTCTAGACAGACTAAGTGGTGAATACGCAGCACGCATGGCTGGTGCAGCATGGGGTGGAGCCGATGCAGGATCACTGAAAGCCGGTCAAGAAAAAGGGGTAGAAATCATCGACGCTGACGAAGCGCTGGTCGCCGCTGTACGCGAGCGCACACAACGCTTTGAACAAGCCTGGTTGGATGCCGCAGCGGCCAAGAACATTGATGGCCCAGCAGTACTTGCCGAGTTCCGCGAGCAACTACAACAGCTGGATGCGGAAATAGACAATCGTCCTTAATCCCTGCCCTCAATCAGGAAATCATGATGAATGCTCTGCTTCGTTCCGTGCTATGCGTCATGCGGCGCATCGCCGAAGTGACACTCTTTCTGATGATGTGCCTCACCATGCTGGACGTGGCGGGACGCTATTTCTTCAACTTTCCAGTACTGGGCTCGGTAGAACTTACCGAGCTACTCATGGTGGGCGTGATCTTTTCGGGGATTGCCTTGTCATCCGCTGCTAAAGGTCACATCACGGTGGACTTGGTCGCCATGGCGCTGCATGGTCGTACACGCTGGTTACAGCGAGTACTGGGCGACCTCATTTCCTTCGGCATCATTGCATTACTCGCTGTAGTGAGTTGGGGCAAAGCCGCTGAAATTGCAGATTACGGCGATAAAACCGCCGTATTACTGCTGCCCATCGCCCCCGTAGCCTACTTTATGGCCATTATGCTAAGCGTCACGACGCTGTACCACCTGCTGCAACTACTGCACACCGTTTTCAAAGGGGCTAACCATGACTGAAGCGCTGTTAGGCTTTGCCGCCATGCTCGCCCTCATCATGCTGCAAGTACCCGTGGCATTTGCCATGGCTCTAGTAGGTTTAGTGGGAACAGCACTGATACGAAACTGGGATTCTGCCTATGCTATGGCGGGTTCCATGGTGTATGAAAGCGGGTTTCAATACACCTTATCTGTGTTGCCGCTGTTCATTTTGATGGGCAACTTCATCACCCAAGCCAGGCTGTCCAAAGAGCTGTATAACGCTGCACACGCCTTCTTAGGACACCGACGCGGTGGATTGTCGCTATCTACTATTTTGGCCTGTGGTGGGTTTAGCGCTGTTTGTGGCTCTAGCCTGGCAACGGCGGCCACCATGTCCAAAGTGGCCTACCCAGAAATGCGCCGTTTTGGTTACGACCCTGCTCTGGCCACGGGTTCTATTGCGGCTGGTGGTACGTTAGGGATCTTGTTGCCGCCTTCTATTGTGATGGTGGTTTATTGCATTTTGACCGAACAAAGCATTGGCAAAATGTTTGCCGCAGGCCTAATTCCCGGTGCCTTAGCTATCTTGCTGTATTTGCTTGCATCGGCATGGGTAACATGGCGCAACCCTAATGCAGGCCCTGCTGCGGGTGAGCGCCAAGGATGGGCAGTACGCTGGCAAGCCATCAAACAAGTATGGGGCTTACTGGTACTGTTTGGCATTGTGATGGGCGGCATTTATGGCGGTATCTTCACCTCTACCGAAGCCGCTGGTATTGGCGCTTTCGGAGCCATGCTGTTCTCACTACTACGCGGCACCTTAACATGGCGCAGCCTGTCCGAAGTATTAATAGAATCCACCCAAACCACTGGTATGTTGTTTATGGTGATTATTGGCGCATTGCTATTCGCCAATTTCATCAACTTCACCTCATTGCCTGACGACCTAAAAGCTATGGTCATGCAGTTTGACCTTAGCCCTTACACCGTCATTATTCTGATCAGCCTACTGTACATAGTGTTGGGAGCCGTACTGGAAAGCATGTCCATGATTTTGCTGACCGTACCAGTGTTCTACCCGTTGGTGCAGTACTTAGGTTTTGATCTGATCTGGTTTGGCATTATCGTGGTGGTGGTGACTGAAATCAGCTTTATCACCCCTCCATTTGGTATGAACGTTATCGTTTTACGTAGTCTGCTACCTGAGGTTCCGTTAGCGACCATGTACCGCGGTGTAATGCCATTTGTGTTCGCTGACATCATCCGTCTGGCTATTTTGATTGCTTTCCCTGTACTGTCTTTGTACTTACCTCGTTACCTAGGCTAATTGTTTGTTGGAGCCCCTTATGAGTGTTTCTTCTCCCCGCGTTGCGGTCTGCGCACGCGTTTTTCCTGAATCGTTAGCCAAACTGGAAGCCGCTGGTTTTACCGTACATGCCCATCAAGCAGACAACGCTTTGCAAGGTGAACAACTGGTAGCCTGGGCACAAGATGCTGAAGCATTGCTCATTTCAGCCAGCAGCCGTATTGATGCCGCCATGTTGGACCAACTCCCCAACCTGAAAGTCATCGCTAACATAGGTGTAGGCTATAACAACATTGATGTAGCCGCAGCCACAGCCCGTGGCATTCCCGTCAGCAACACCCCCGATGTATTAACTGAAACCACCGCCGATCTCGCGTGGGCATTGATGTTTGCCGCTGCCCGACGCATCAGCGAATCCGAACGCTGGCTGCGTGACGGGCAATGGAAATCCATGGCCTTAGATGGCTGGTTAGGTATGGATATACACGGCAGCACATTGGGCATTATTGGTATGGGCCGTATAGGTGGTGCCGTAGCACGCCGTGCGATGGGTTTTGGTATGCGCGTGCTGTATCACAACCGCACAGCCTTACCCGCTGAAGAAACACCAGGCGTGACTTGGGTAGAAAAAGACACCCTGCTGAAAGAAGCAGATCACGTGATTTTGGTTGTGCCTTACTCCCCAGCCACCCATCACCTGATCGGTGCCAACGAGTTGGCGTTGATGAAACCTACTGCTGTGTTGGTCAACATTGCCCGTGGTGGCGTGGTAGACGATGTGGCCTTAGCCCATGCACTGCAAAGCGGCAAACTCGGTGCTGCAGGTGTGGATGTGTTTGAAAACGAACCCAACATTGCCAAAGAACTGCTAGCCGCCCCCAATGCCGTACTGACACCCCACATAGGTAGCGCCACCAAACGTACTCGTTTGGGCATGGTGGATTTGGCTGTGGATAACTTATTGGACTGGCAGGCAGGCAAAACACTGCGTAATTCGGTTAACGGTTAAATAGCACGCAGGGGGGATAACTCCCCCCTGTTTGTATTGCCGCAGCCCTCCCTAACATGGGCAATGAATGCTGCTTTCATGGTTTAACTGGTGAAGTGTGATTTGCATGCCTAGAGTGTAAAACCCACGGATAAATCACTGTCTGCCGTAGCCTACGGCTGCGAAAGTATTTTTTAATTTGTACACCAAATAAAAAAACACTTCCCTCCGCCTTTCCTTCATCGCTTGCAACGAGCGTCAGATAGATCGCAACTGAAGGTGTGCGTATTTCTGCAGTAAAGAACAGTGCAGCCAAAGAAAGGGCTGTAAACCTCTTCACATTCAGAACACCCGGGGGACGGAGAGGAAACTTTTTTGATTTGGTGTCTCAAATCACAA
>SRSN01000218.1 GCA_004791645.1 Alcaligenaceae bacterium 429 | reverse complement strand
AATCAGTATTTTACCTTATAAATAAGACGGGTTAAGCTTCTGCTATATTGTTCGTATAACCATAATAGTTGCCATGAAAGAAATCATTGAGGGCTTTCTCAAGTTTCAAAAAGAGGCCTACCCAAAACGTGCCGGTCTGTTCAAAGATTTGGCCCATCAGCAAAATCCCCGTGCTTTGTTTATTTCCTGTTCTGATAGCCGTTTGGTGCCAGAACTGGTCACTCAGCGCGAACCCGGTGACCTGTTTGTGATCCGTAATGCCGGTAATATTGTGCCTTCCTACGGCCCAGAACCGGGCGGTGTTACGGCCTCGGTAGAGTACGCTGTTGCAGCACTAAAAGTATCTGATGTTGTGATCTGTGGTCACTCTGACTGCGGCGCGATGACTGCCATTGCTAACTGCCAGTGCTTGGAACACATGCCTGCTGTTGAACACTGGCTGCGCTATGCTGACTCGGCCCGTTTAGTCAACGAAGCCAAACAGCACAAAAGCGATCGCGAGCGTGTAGCCTCTATGGTGCGCGAAAACGTCATTGCCCAGTTAGCCAACATTCAAACGCACCCCTCTGTACGTCTTGCCATTGCTGAGGGTAGACTAACCCTACACGGTTGGATCTACGATATTGAAACCGGCTCTATAGACGCCTATGATGGGTTGTCCATGAAATTTGTGCCGCTGGCTGATAATGTAGATACGCGCGTTGCACCGTTGCAGCGCCCAGCAGCCTAAACGAGTAGTCCCTGGGGCCAAGAGCGAAGCAGAGTCCGCTCTTGGCCCCTTTTATCATGGCGTTCTACTTAGCACCTACTTCCCGTCATACTCGCTCGTTGTTATGCGCTGGGAAATGTAAGGTGAATTGAGTCTCTGCTTCTGTACTACTTACCATGACATCGCCACCATGCATTTGCATGATGGACTTCACGATCGCCAGACCTAGCCCACCGGAATCATCGGGCCTAGAACGCGACGCATCACAACGATAAAAACGATCAAACAAGCGGGGCAAATGCTGGCTATCTATACGTGCCCCTTGATTGCTCACTATCACATCCACACCGTTATCACTGACCACCGAGCGCAGCATAACCTCACTATCTGGCTCGCCATAACGAATGGCATTAGCAAGCAAGTTCGCTATTGCACGACGCACTAATAGCGTATCGGCATAAAGCACGCCCTTTGCCTGTGACGCTATACGCATTCCACGCTCTTGCGCCATACCTTCAAAATAACCAGCAAGCTGTTGCGATAAGCTAAACAGATCCACCTGCTCACGCTGCAACACCGTATCTTGCTTTTCCGCCCTAGCCAGAAACAGCATGTTGTCTATCATTCGCGATAAGCGCTCGTACTCTTCTTGCTGCGAATCCAAGAGCTGCTCGTAGCCTTCCAAGGTAGGCAATTGGGACAAAGCCAATTGATTCTGAATCATGAGTGTATTCAGTGGCGTGCGCATCTCGTGCGCTAAATCCTCAGAAAACTGCGAGAGCCTGACATAGCCCTCTTCTAAGCGTGACAACATCAAATTCAATGCTGCTGTCAGGGCTTGTAATTCGTGAGGCTGACTACGTTCATCCAACCTTAACTTGAGATCGCGTGGGCCTATAGCCGCTGCGCGAGCACTCAAATAGTGCAAGGGTTTTAGCCCTCGGCGCGCCGCCTCCCAACCCACCACAAAGGTTAACAACACACCAACCAGCCACGCCACCATCAGGTTATGTCTATACGCGGCCATCATGCTGTTGCGCTCAGTCAGGACTTTGCCTGCAATCACAAACACACGCTTATCACCCTCTCCTACTTCGGCCCAGGCCATGCGTGCAGGCTCTGGCGTCGCTACCGTAAACAACATAGGAGCGGTCAATGTGCTGGGTGCTGGCATGGTGGCATCAGCCGGATTCACCTCAATCAGCACCGTAGCGTCAGCAGCGACTATCCATAGCAGGTTCTCTTTATTGCCCATCATGTTGTCGTACAGATCAGGCTGATTTTTTAATGCCTCTATATTCTGATTGTCGTTAAGAATGGCCGTGATTCTTTCTACACGTCCAAGCAACGATTGATCATCACGATGCGACACTTCGCTTTCAAGCGAGCTAAATACGTAGGCTCCCATCAACGCGAACAAAACCGCACTGATCAGCGAAAAAAGTATCGCCAACCTTAACCGTAAGCTGATATTCCTGTTAGAGCGTTCAACCCTCATCTTCTATCCTGTAGCCCATGCCACGCACGGTCTGAATCAGCTTAGGCTCGAAATCATCATCTATCTTGGCTCGCAAACGGCGTATGGCCACATCTACCACGTTCGTATCACTATCGAAATTCATGTCCCACACCTGAGAAGCAATCTGACTACGGGACATCACCTCGCCTTTGTGCTGCAACAACAAGTGCAGTAGCGCGAACTCCTTATTGGTCAGATCAATGCGTTGCCCACCTCTAATCGCTCGACGCTTTAAGACATCAACCTCTAAATTTGCCACTGTATAAAGTTCTTGCTGTCGCATAGGCTGTCGACGCAATAACGTACGCACACGCGCCAGTAGCTCTGCGTACGAAAAGGGCTTAATCAAATAGTCGTCAGCGCCTAACTCTAAACCCTTAACCCTGTCTTCCACTGCGTCTCGAGCCGTCAAAAACAACACAGGAACCTGACTGGACTCACGCAGCCTACTGATCACGCCCCAACCATCCAGCCCGGGCAGCATCACATCCAGAATCAATAAATCGAAATCAGTCGCGCGCGCCATAAACAACCCATCAATACCATCATGAGCAACATCCACCTGATACCCTGACTCTACCAGCCCTTTTCTCAGGTACTGTGCAGACTTGATTTCGTCTTCAACAATTAAGATTTTCATGGTTCATTATGTAAGGTGTTTGGCTGATTCTACTGAAGTTACGATCAGAAATTACATACATTACAAAACTGTAATGCCCACGCAATCATTAGGTTATGCACAATATGGACAATGAGCCTTATCCTATAAATACAGAACACCGCTGTTTTACTCTGGGACTTGGTAATGAAAAAACGCAACGTCACCCCTTGGTTTACGCAACCTCTACCTAGTGAGATCACACCTCCTGAGGTAGTTGCCAACCGTCGCAAAATACTCAAGCTGCTCGCAGCAAGCGCCGCTACCCCGGCATTAGCAAACTGGGCCATGCGTGATGCCAAAGCCAGCATGGTGTCATCTGACTCTCGCCAACTACTTAGCAGCACGCCCAGTAGCCTAGCTGGCGCCAGATTAGATGACGCGCTAACCCCCTATGACGACGCTACCACCTATAACAATTACTACGAGTTTGGCTTAGACAAAAGCGACCCCGCTAAAAATGCTGGTGCCATGCCCATCAGACCGTGGAGCGTCAACATAGAAGGCTTGGTGCATAAACCAGGCGTCTGGTCCTTAGAAGACTTGCTAGGGCTATCAGCGATGGAAGAACGCATCTACCGACTGCGCTGTGTGGAAGCCTGGAGCATGGTTATCCCCTGGGTAGGTTATTCACTCGCCGAACTCATCAAAAAAGTAGAACCTATGGGCAATGCCAAGTTTGTAGAGTTTGTGACCATGGCCGACCCACAAACCATGCCCGGGTTACGTAGTGGTGTCTTGGATTGGCCCTACACCGAAGGGCTACGCATGGATGAAGCCATGCACCCACTGACTATGCTGGCCTTTGGCATGTACGGTGAAGTATTGCCCAATCAAAATGGCGCCCCAGTACGATTGGTCGTACCCTGGAAATACGGTTTCAAAAGTGCCAAAAGTTTAGTGAGCATACGCTTCGTCGAAGACATGCCTGCTACCGCGTGGAACAAAGCAGCTCGACACGAATACGGCTTTTACTCCAACGTGAACCCCGACGTGCCACACCGTCGCTGGAGCCAAAGCTCTGAGCGTGTGATTGGCCAAGGAGGTATATTCTCACCCAAACGCAAAACTCAACTGTTTAACGGTTATGCCGAACAAGTAGGCCAGCTATACGCCGGAATGGATTTAGAGCGTAATTTCTGATGAATGTCACTAGCGTGAACCGTGCACTGCTGCACAGCATCACAAAACCCATCATCTGGCTCTTGTGCTTAGCGCCGGCAACATGGTTAGTCTATGGTCTTTTTGCTAACAGCCTAGGGCCCAACCCCGCTGAAGCGTTGATTCGCGGCACAGGTGATTGGGCACTGCGCATGCTGTGTCTAGCCTTAGCTATCACCCCTATACGACAGATATTCAACCTATACGCACTAGCAAAAATACGTAGATTAATTGGGCTATTTGCCTTCTTTTATGTAGTGCTACATGCCGTGTGTTATGCCTGGTTCGACATGTACTGGCAATGGGCAGACATCTGGCAAGACATACTACAGCGTCCCTTTATCTTGGTAGGCATGCTCACATTCTGTGTGCTGTTGCTCATGACGTTAACGTCCCCCAAAGCGGTGCTCAAAGCCATGGGGGCCAAAAACTGGCAGCGACTACATCGCTGTATACACCTTGCAGCATGGTTAGCGTTGTTGCATTTCTACTGGATGCGACTGGGCAAGAACAACCTCAATGAAGTATTTATCTATGTGGCTATAGTCGTTGCACTGCAGGGTTGGCGTGTGTATAAACACACTCGCCCTATGCCTCAGCAGCATAAAGCCATCTAACTATCTACAGAAACGACGTAGGTCTAGACTACATACCCTCTCTCGCTCGTCTCAGTAGCCAAGCAAGTCTACTCGCCAGCACCACGCGAATACCACTGTGAGTTCCGTCCATTTTTAGAACACACGCCAGCCACAACACACAGGAAACACAGCCAGAAACCTACATTGTTGAAATAACATCTTGCTCAACACATAAGTAACTACTAATATGTTTTCATGATTGAAAACGATATTTTTAAGGCACTGGCCGACCCTACTCGCAGAGCCATCTTCGAAAAACTCGCTACAGGCAGCATGAATGCGAGCGCCTTACGTATTGGCATGGAGATTAGTCAATCCGCCATGTCACAGCATCTGGCGGTATTGCGTAAGGCCAGTC
>SRSN01000217.1 GCA_004791645.1 Alcaligenaceae bacterium 429 | reverse complement strand
GTTATATCAATTTACCTTATAAATTAGGGGTAACCATTAGATAAGGAAAAGCACGTGTCTGCAGATCAATTACAGCTTTTGCGTAGCAAGCGTAACGTGACCTTACGGCAGTTGCGTGCCTTTGTGGCGGTGGCACGTACAGGCAGCTTTTCTCTGGCGGCGGAAAGCTTGTTTGTGAGTCAGTCAGCCGTGAGTGCCTTAATCAAAGAATTGGAAACGGCGCTGGGGTTGGTGCTTATAGATAGAAGCACGCGTAGGTTGCAATTATCCGAGGTGGGGGAGGATTTATTACCCATTATCGGGAAGGTGCTAAACGATCTAGATCATGCGCTGGATGAATCCGCTAACTTGAAAGACCTCAAAAGTGGGTTAGTGCGTATAGCAGCGCCGCAGTTGATGTCGTCTACCTTATTGCCGGGCATTATTGCGGCTTACACCCAGCGCTACCCTGGCATACGGGTGAAGCTGGTGGATTGTGCTGTGGAAAGTGTAGTGTCGCGTGTGTTTTCAGGCGAAGTGGATATAGGCTTAGGGCCTGAGCGAGACAATAATTCTGATATTAATGCTCAAGCGCTATTCAAAGGCCCGTTTATGGCGGTGTTCCCGCCTGGACATCCGTTGGAAAAACTGCGCAGGGTGTGCTGGTCTGATTTGACGCAATACCCGCTAATCTCGCTGCAAGGGCAGTTTATTGAGCGTTTGTCAGAGGATCTGTACGGTGCCATTCGTGGCATGGTGTTAGAACCAGCCAATGAGGTCACCTTTATGTCCACCGCCTTGGCGATGGTGAATGCCGGTCTGGGGGTGACTATCTGCGTGGCGTATGCCACGCCATTGGTCAAACTATACCAATTAGAGATGCGTGCCTTATATCGCCCCGTGATCACACGTAGTTTTTATTTGTTTACCCGACAAGGGCGGGCGCTATCACCAGCGGCAACTAGCTTCATACACTTCCTGCATGAATACATGGGGCAGCACCCTATGTTGAAAGCGACGGGGCGTAGTAAAGCCGCTAAAACATATGAACAAGACTAAACGCTAAGCATTTTCTGTATAAGGTCAGCCGTAGAGCTGGCCCCAAACTTTTGCATCAAGCGTGAACGGTGAATTTCTACCGTGCGGTGGCTTATGCCCAGCTCTTTACCGATGACTTTGGCGCTCTTGCCTTCTAGTACTCGGGCAGCGACTTCGCGTTCTCTTGCAGTAAGTTGGTGCTCGGTAATAGGGCGTTGTTCGCTAATGTCTTCAAAGCTCCAAATGCCTGCGTCGTGCGGCTTGTCACGATCAAAAGAACGCCCCGATACATGGCACCAGAAGAACTGCCCGTTAGCACGCTTCATGATGCGACTATCAGAATACAGGCCGGTGGCATTCATAATGGGGGGGATACGTAGCCCCAGACGTTCAAACTCATCTACCGTGGGGTATAGCGTGAGAAATGATTGTCCCATTAGGGCATCACGGGTGGTCTGAAAAATTTCACATACCCGCTGATTACATTCAACAATGGTGCGATGACGTGAGATAACAAGACCGATGGGGGCCATTTCAAAGGCTGACCGGTAATCTTCCAGCATTGACAAAGCGACTCCTGTACGAAAAACTACGTATGCGCTTACGTAGTGCATCTTGGTAAATTATCATAGCAAGCACCTTAAGCTGCCAAGTCTACCTACCATTATCCGTAAAGTGTGGCAGGATAGACTTGATGAATAATTATTGACGGAGGACTTACCTTGAACAAACTCTATCCTTCGGCGGCGGAAGCTCTGAAAGGCGTAGTAGCAGACGGCCAGACTCTGGCTGTAGGCGGCTTTGGCCTGTGTGGCATTCCTGAAGCATTGATTGATGCGCTGCGTGACTCTGGTGTGAAAAATCTGACTGCCATTTCCAATAATGCAGGTGTGGATGGTTTCGGTCTGGGCAAACTATTAGAGACCCGACAAATCAAGAAGATGATTTCTTCTTACGTAGGGGAAAACAAGGAGTTCGAACGCCAGTATTTATCCGGCGAACTGGAACTTGAATTTACTCCCCAAGGTACGTTGGCTGAAAAGCTGCGTGCTGGTGGTGCTGGTATTCCTGCTTTCTTCACTAAAACTGGCGTAGGTACCTTAGTAGCAGAAGGTAAAGAACTGCGTGAATTCAATGGTGAAACCTACGTGATGGAAGAGGCTTTGGTGGCTGATGTGGCGCTGATTAAAGCCCATAAAGCAGATAAGTCCGGGAACCTGCGTTTCCGTTACACCGCACGTAACTTCAACCCAGCGGCAGCTACCGCAGGCAAAATCACCATTGTGGAAGTGGAAGAAATCGTGGAAGTTGGCGAGTTGGCGCCTGATGATGTGCATTTGCCCGGCATTTATGTGCATCGCATCGTGCATAACCCTAATCCCGAGAAGCGCATTGAACAGCGCACCATTACCACCAAGGCAGGAGCTTGATAGTCATGGCATGGACCAAAGATCAAATGGCAGCTCGTGCTGCCAAAGAGTTGCAAGATGGTTTCTATGTGAACCTAGGTATTGGTATTCCTACGCTGGTGGCTAACCATGTACCAGAAGGCATTGAAGTTTGGCTGCAAAGCGAAAACGGTATGCTGGGTATTGGCCCATTCCCTACCGAAGACGAAGTGGATGCCGACCTGATCAACGCGGGTAAACAAACCGTGACCACACTGCCAGGTTCGTCCATTTTTGGTAGCGATCAAAGCTTTGCCATGATTCGCGGCGGCAAAGTGAACTTGTCTATCTTGGGCGCTATGCAGGTAACTGCAGCCGGTGACTTAGCCAACTGGATGATTCCAGGCAAAATGGTGAAAGGTATGGGCGGCGCGATGGATTTGGTTGCTGGTGTGAAACGTGTAATCGTGCTGATGGAGCACGTAGCACGTAAAAAAGACGGCACTACCGATATGAAAATTCTGCCAGAGTGCACATTGCCTTTGACCGGCGTGGGCGTGGTAGACCGCATCATTACCGATTTGGGCGTGATGGATGTGACTCCCGAAGGTCTGAAGCTGGTTGAATTGGCTGAAGGCGTAAGCTTCGAGGAAATCCAGTCTAAAACTGGTGTGCCGCTGCTGCGTTAATGCGATAGCACTAGGGCACAAAAATGGCTGAACCTGACAAGGCTCAGCCATTTTTTATATGTACGCAAAAGAGCAGAGGCTATTTTTCTGGCGTAGGCCAACCATGACTGCAGTTGGCCTTCTTTTTGCTGTGTCCCGTAGCTGGGGAGCATTTAGCTAGCGTTGGCGGCAGTGTTAACGGTAGCGGGTGTAGCCGCTGCACACAGATCAACGAAATCATGCAGAATTTTACGTGCTACGGGGGTAGCCTCTAAGGCTGCACACATGGCAGGAATATCGTAGCCTTCAGTGCTGAACAATGCCTCGCGTCGGCTCAAGAAATAGCTCATCACCTCGTTGGAAAACTCGGGGTGAAATTGCAGCGATAAGGCATAGGGGCTGTAGCGCAAAATCTGGTGAGCATCGTGCTCAGATGAGGCCAGTACCGTTGCTTGCTCAGGAGGTTGCAACACGCTTTGTTCGTGCGTGAGGTTAGCCATAAATGTTGACGGCAAGTCAGCCAATAGTGGATCTGCTTTAGCTTCATCATGCAGTTGTATAGGTAATTGGCCTATCTCTCGGCCAGCAGGGTGATAGTCCACCACGCCGCCCAACGCATGAGACATCAATTGGTGGCCGTAGCAAATGCCTAGTAAAGGCAACTGTTGGTCTATGGCAAGTCGTATCCAGTCGGCAGTGTATTCGCTCCATGCTTCGCGGTCAGTCACCATCGACGTAGAGCCTGTCAAAATAGCGCCTGCCAGCAAATTGGGTTCAGGTAAGGTATCGCCGGACGCTGGATACAGCACTTTTACGGTAATTGGGGTGTCGGGCAAGGCCGCAATCATCCAATCCGATTGCACGCCCAGTTTTTGCTGTATATCCAGCGGTGGGTCGCCCATTTGTAAAATAGCCAAGACCTTGTGTTGCATGATGTGGTGTGTATAAAACGCAAAAAGAAAGGAGTGATCATTGTTATCTGTCTACGTAGTGCGCAGTCAGCAATGAATACTATAAGATAGCAGCTTATAGTCTTATGTACATTTTTCTTCTTTCTATAAGTCCCCAGCATGTTTTCGTTGAGTAAGCAGGAATTGGCTCTGGTCGCGGTGACCATGTTGTGGGGAACGACTTTTCTGATCATACACACAGCCATGCAATACAGCGGCCCGCTGTTTTTTGTGGGGCTGCGCTTTGTGACGGCAGGGCTTATAGGCTGGGTGGTATTCAGACGCGCAATGCGCGGCATTACACGCATAGAATTGTTGGCTGGTACGGTGATAGGAGCCAGTATTTTTGCAGGCTATGGTTTGCAAACCTACGGCCTACAAACAGTAAGCAGCAGCATGTCGGGCTTTATCACGGCTCTTTATGTGCCTATAGTGCCGTTGCTGCAATGGCTGGTATGGCGTAAAGCACCAAGCCTTATGACTTTGATTGGGGTCACACTGGCCTTTATAGGTTTGGTGTTGCTGGCGGGGCCTACAACCGCTGGTTTTAACCTAAGCGCAGGTGAAATTGCTACGTTGATTAGCGCCTTTGCCATTGCTGTAGAAGTGATATTGATCAGTTATTTTGCCGTTAAGGTTAATGTGCAACGCATCACAGTGGTGCAGACAGGGGTAGCAGGCGTGCTGTCATTTCTCTGTATGCCCATTGCCGGCGAGTCCATACCTGAATTTTCATGGGTATGGTTGGTGGCAGCCATAGGGTTGGGCTTAAGTAGCATGGTGATTCAGTACACCATGAACTGGGCGCAGCGCACGGTGACGCCCACACGGGCCACCCTGATTTATGCCAGCGAACCTGTATGGGCTGGCATAGTAGGGCGAATTGCGGGCGATAGACTGCCTGCTGTTGCCATCCTAGGTGGCGCACTGATCGTATTGGGCGTATTGGTCAGTGAATTCAAGTTGCCACGACGAAAAAAACGCGCTCGAACTGAAGCGACCTAGTCGCTATTGTTTATCTGGAGAAGTCTTTGTCACAAGTGACAAATAATCG
>SRSN01000216.1 GCA_004791645.1 Alcaligenaceae bacterium 429 | reverse complement strand
GGGTTTTCTCTATTGTCATAAATCCTGTATACACTGGACTTTTGTTTGAGGCTGTGGACATCATGCGTGAATCTGTGCAATACGATGTAAAAGTGGTTACCCCCCCAGTCATCGGGGCTGAAGAATTTTGGGATGCCGAGGCAGCCGTATGGCGGTTGGTCGAAATTTATAGACGCAACACGGCATTCATACGAGAACAATTCAGAATGTGCATGGCGCAGGGCTTCACCCAAGGTGTGAGATATCGCGCCTGCTATCCCCAAATACGCATACGTGTAGACACCTTCCAAGAGGTAGATAGCCGCTTAGCTTACGGTTACGTGGTAGAGCCTGGTGCTTATGCGACGACAGTGACTAGACCTGAGCTGTATTTTGATTACTTGCGTGACCAGATTCGCTTGCTGCTGAAGAATCACGGCGTACCCGTAGAGATTGCAGAATCCGAACAACCTATACCGCTGCATTTTTGCTTAGCCGGAGAGAACTCGGTACAAGCGGTGTATCCAGAGTCGTCCGCGCATACTTTGCGCGACCACTTTGACGTGCCAGATTTAGAGGTCATGGACGATGCCATTGTGAATGGCACATGGGTAGGTAAGCCGGGCGAAGAGCTGCCGTTAGCACCGTTTACGGCTCCGCGCATTGATTACTCGTTGCACCGTTTGCAGCACTACACCGCGACGCGCCCCGAGTATTTCCAGAAATTTGTGCTGTTCACCAACTACCAGTTTTATGTGGATGAGTTCTGCAAATGGGCGCAGTCTACGTTGGATGATCCTAATAGCGGTTATACCGCACTGGTAGAGCCGGGCAATCGTATTACCCGTGCCGGTGGCGTAGTAGAGGGTGCGCATGCCTCGCGCCAGCCGCAAATGCCGTCATACCATTTGATGCGTGATGACCATACAGGTATCACCCTAATTAATATTGGCGTGGGACCATCTAACGCTAAAACCATTACTGACCACGTAGCGGTGCTGCGCCCGTCAGCGTGGCTGATGCTGGGGCATTGTGCCGGACTACGCACATCACAGCGTTTAGGCGATTACGTCTTGGCACATGGTTATGTGCGCCAAGACAAGGTGTTGGATGACGACTTACCGTTGTGGGTTCCTATTCCTCCACTGGCAGAAATTCAAGTGCCCTTGGAGCAAGCAGTAGCCGAAGTGGCTGGTTTGTCAGGGTGGGAATTAAAACGCATTATGCGCACGGGGACGGTGGCTTCCATTGATAACCGTAACTGGGAACTGCGTGATCACCATGAGCCAGTATTGAAGTTGTCTCAATCGCGTGCGATTGCGTTGGACATGGAATCCGCCACCATTTCGGCGAATGGCTTTAGGTTCCGCATCCCCTATGGCACGCTGCTTTGTGTATCCGATAAGCCGTTGCATGGTGAATTAAAACTGCCGGGTATGGCCAATGCGTTCTACAGTAAGCAGGTAGGCCAGCATTTGCATATTGGTATACGTGCCTTAGAGATGGTGCGAGAAATGCCGAGTGAGCGTTTACATTCGCGTAAACTGCGCAGCTTCTTGGAGACAGCATTCCAATAATCCGCCCGTTAAGGAGTAGTGATGAAGGCTAACAATCAACTCTGGCGTTTGATGGCGCTAGCGATAGCGACTGCAACATTGCTAGGGTGTGCCACACAGCCTTCCACTACGTTGACGGCAGCAGATACGGCGCCTGAGGCAGCCAGCGCACAGACTACGCAGAAACTGGTGCATGGACAGCGCCAGATGTTTGCGACAGCTAACCCGCTCGCGACACAGGCAGGTTATGCCATGCTAGAGCAAGGTGGTAGCGCTATAGATGCCATTATCGCGGCGCAAGCCATGCTGACGCTGGTAGAGCCGCAGTCGTCAGGCATAGGAGGAGGCGCATTTTTGCTGCACTACGATGGTGCAGAGGCGCAACTTCAAACCTATGATGGACGTGAAACAGCGCCTGCGGTAGCGATGCCTGACCGTTTCTTGCAGCAAGGCCAACCTTTATCGTATACACAGGCAGTAAACAGTGGGTTGTCCGTTGGCACGCCAGGCGTGTTGCGTGCGTTAGAAATGGCGCATCAACAGCATGGCCGTTTACCGTGGGCGACCTTGTTTGAACCAGCTATACAACTGGCGGCGGAGGGGTTTAGTGTTAGCCCACGTTTGCATACCTTGATTACGGATAACCAACAGGCGTTGCGTGAGCAACCTGCGGCAGCCGCTTATTTTCTGGATGCACAGGGCCAACCTTGGCCAGTGGGTCATAGGCTGAAAAACGTAGCGTTGGCAGATACTCTGACTCGTATTGCTCAAGATGGTGTACAGGCATTTTATGAGGGGGACATCGCCGAAGAGATGGTGAGTTCGGTTAGAAATCACCCAAAACCAGGTGACTTAAGCCTTGCTGATTTGCAAAGCTATGCTGCGGTAGAGCGTGAGCCTTTGTGTGGGCCGTATCGCCGCTATACCGTGTGCGGTATGCCACCACCTAGCTCTGGCGGGCTGACTGTGCTGCAGCTATTAGGGGTGCTACAGCAATTTCCCATGCAGGAGTTTGCGCCACAGGGTGTAGAGGCTGTGCATTATTTCTCGGAAGCGGGCCGATTGGCCTATGCCGATCGTGATTTCTATGTGGCGGATCCAGCGTATGTGGATATGCCTGTCAAAGGGCTACTAAGCCCTGCCTACCTGCGACAGCGCAGTGCGTTGATACAACCTGACTCCAGCATGGGCAAGGCTGAGCCGGGCGATCCTATGGCGTTGTTAGCCAGCTTGGGTAAAGACCATGCATACGAGCTTCCCTCCACCAGCCATTTGGTGGCGGCAGATGCTTTTGGCAACTTAGTGACCATGACCACCAGCGTAGAAGCCGCCTTTGGCAGCAAAATCTTGGTGCGTGGTTTCTTGTTGAATAATCAACTCACAGACTTCTCTAGTTTGCCCACTGATGCGCAAGGTAGGCCAGTTGCAAACCGTGTAGAAGCGGGTAAGCGGCCGCGCAGTAGTATGGCGCCTGTGATGGTGTTTGATGCTGGAAAACCGTATCTGATTACAGGATCACCAGGTGGCAGTGCCATCATTAACTACGTGGCACAAACCTTGGTAGGTGTATTGGATTGGGGGTTGGATATACAAGCCGCCATTGCGTTACCTCACTACGGTAGCCGTAATGGAGCGACAGAGTTGGAAGAAGGTACGGCCGTGGTGAGTGTGGCCGATGCTTTACGTGCCAAAGGGCATCAGGTGAATATCTTGCCCTTCACCAGTGGCTTGCAAGGCATTGTGATCACCAAAAATGGCTTATATGGTGGCGCAGACCCCCGTCGTGAGGGTCTGGTACTGGCAGATTAAAGATAGAAGTGCTGCAAGGCGGCAATAAATAGTGGTGACGCCAGCAAGAAAATGATTGTAGACACCAGTACCGCACTGGCCGCGATGTGTTTTTGATCGGGCTGAAAATGCGACACATACATATAGCTCAACACCGCGCAGGGCATGGTCATTTGCAGAATAATGATGGCGGCTAATAACCCAGGTGTGCCCAGTAACCAGCAGGCGAGCACAGCACCGATACAGCCAGCAGCTAAGCGCAAGATGGCCATAAAACTACCACTTTGCATGCCTTCTGACGAAATATTGGCCAGCGAATAACCCAGACTAAACAGCATCAGCGGAACGGTAATACTGCCTATTAAACCCAGGCCGTTCAGTGTCCATTCGGGTACTGGTACAGACAAACCTTTCGCAATGATGGCAAGTAAGGCCGCGCTGATCACAATAAATTGTGTGCCCTTGCTGCTGCTTTGTTTGTCGGTCAGCGTACGCACGCCTAACGTGTTGTGTAGGAAGGTACAGATGGCGAAGAACACCAAGGCTGCTGATAACCCTAGAGAGCCAAAGGCTAGCGTAGACAGAGGTAGACCCAGATTGCCCGAGTTGGGGAAGGTAGCCAACTGTATGTTGGCCCGTATAGGTTTCTTGAACAGTTTCAGAGTGGCAGCGCAAAGTGCAGCAGCAAGGCCTAAGGCGACCACGCTAGATAAACCAATGTCCACCAAGGCGGCTGTATCAATGGCGGTGGTGTAGAGCGTATGGAAAATCAGTGCAGGTACACCCACCAGAGTGACCAGCGTAGAGATAAAAGCAATGTCGAAGCGGAGTTTACTTTTACCCCAAATAAAACCTACCCCGCCGCACATGACCAAGGGTGCAATAGAACTTAGTGCGGAAACATACAACGAGAAAACATCAGGCATAGAACTGCTCGGCGGATCAGGGAGTGTAACAATGGGGGCCACTATAGCCCATACGCTGCGATAGGCGCAGACTAATATCGGCCAAAATGGAGGCGATTTGTGTCGCCGTGGGGCGTTGCAGGCCATCAATACGCGACACATGGGGCACGTTAATTGCTGCTAGCACTTTGTTTTCTAAACCTAATACAGGCATAGCGATATTAGTGACGCCATCAATTTGGGCGCTAGGCATGGTGGCATAGCCTTGTTGACGTATGGTGTGTAGTAAATCAAACAGTTGGCCAGGGTCCATTTGATTTTCACCATCAATACGTATGTGGTGGTTCAGCATGCGTACCCGTGTCACCTCATCGGCAAAAGCCAAGAGCACGTGACCAGATGAGGTATCGGTTAAGCCAATCAGTGCGCCCATCTTCAACCCAAAAGACCAGCGTTCAGGGCTGTCCTGCTGCGCCACAATAATCACTCTGCCGTTTTGGTATAGAGCCAAGTGACACGACTGCATACTGCGCTCGGCTAGCTCTGTTAATAAGGGTAGCGCTTCTTTGATGATGGATTTGGCGGGCTCTTGTTGGTGAGACAGCTCAAACAGTTTCAGGGTGAGGACGTAACGGTCACTATCGCTGACTTGTATGTAGCCGCGCTGGTGCAACGTACTCACCATCCTGAAGATCTCATTCACCCCTCTATTTAAGACGTGGCTTAGCTCACTGAGCGTATAACCGTGGGGGCTTTGGCTCAGCACTTCCAGTATGTCTAAACCCTTTTCCAACGCAGGCGCGTGGTAGCGCTGGGCTGTGTTCTCGGCATGTGAAGACAAGGTTGTATCCATGGTTTTTGTTCTGTTT
>SRSN01000215.1 GCA_004791645.1 Alcaligenaceae bacterium 429 | reverse complement strand
ACATCAAATGATATTAGGGGTTTTCTCTAATAAAACTACATTTTTTGAAGCGCACACACTTCTTACAGCTTGTGTTAGCACACCCCTAGGCAACGCGCTATACTTAGTCTCTGTCTCACTCCAACACCAAAAAAATGCAGATGGCAGAAGAAAATCAATCTATAGATACCCGCGCTGACTATGACGTTACAGAGCAAATTGGCCACCTATTACGTCGGGCTACGCAACGGCATACTGCAATTTTTCAGAACAATATTGGCGACCCACAACTCACCGCCATACAGTTCGTTACGCTGTGCGCGCTGTACGACCGAGGCCCCAGCTCGCAAATAGAACTGGTAGAAGCAACAGCAGTAGACCAAGCCACTATCCGAGGCATTATTAACAGGCTTAAAGCTCGTGGGCTGGTACTGCTATCCACCAGTGATGACGACAAACGCAAAGTGATTATTAGCCTAAGCGCGGAAGGCCTGACCTTGATTCAATCCCTGATCCCTAAAGCCCAACGGATCAGTCAATTAACCGTTGAACGGCTCAACCCAGCAGAACAAGTCGCCATCATTTATCTACTGAAAAAAATGAGCGATGACGGCGAAGAAATCAGCTAGTACACTCGTGTTCACCACGCTACAACTTGTCTCTAGATGTAGAGACCAATGCAAAAAGGCCTCCTAAACGGAGGCCTTTTTGCTGGCATTATTACTACTCCTTCAACGCCATAGACTATGGCATAACAAGGCTATATTGCCCTTGTAAATAATTCCAACACCTTTGTTTCTTATCAACGATTCGTCACACCTTCACCCTGCCCTGTGTTTCCTCAATCCGGCGGATCAATCTATACTGCTAGTATTGTCAAATAAATCATTGTTTTGGAGCGTATATGCAAGGCCACCCGGAAATCATCGCATGTTTGAATGAACTGCTGCGTGGCGAGCTGGCGGCTCGTGATCAGTATTTTGTGCACTCACGTCAGTACGAGGATCAGGGTTTCCTGAAGCTCTACGAGCGTATTAACCATGAGATGGAAGAAGAAACGCAACACGCCGATGCGATTTTGCGCCGTATTCTGTTCTTGGGTGGCAAAGCTGACATGCGCCCTCACGCCTTCACTCCTGGCGATACCGTAGAACAGATGCTGCAAAAGGATCTAGAAACCGAATACAGCGTGCGCGATAACCTGAAAGCCGCGATGGCTCTGTGCGAAAGCCTAGGTGACTTCAACAGCCGCGATATTTTGCTGGCTCAGTTGCGCGACACTGAAGAAGACCACACATACTGGTTGGAAAAACAACTGAACCTGATCAAGCAAGTAGGTTTGCAAAACTACCTGCAAGCCAAAATGGGCACAGAAGCCCAAGGCTAATCGCCCCACGGTGCTTGTCTGTACAAGCACCCGTGCAAACATAGGCCACACTCACCTAGCGCGTGTGGCCTAGTTTTTTGTCCCTTCCACACTGATCAGCTCATCACTGCTTTGCGGGGCTCGACCATACTCGTAGCCACCTGACACCACTACATTCGTGAAACCCGCTAACTGCAGCGCCATGCTGATTTCGCTTGGGCTCCACCAACGCAACACGAACTCTTCCAGCTCAGTACGTTGCAATTGGCCGTTTTCCCATAACTCGTAACGGTGCAGCTCTGTACTGACTTGATTGGCGTAATCTACGTTCAACGGTGTGCTAGAAAGTGTCACGATACTGCCCTCGCCCACCTGCCATTTACGCATCGATGGCTGGCTAGTGAAGATAGCTTGAGCCGCATCCAGATCTAGCATTAATCTACCGCCTACGTTCAATTGCTGATAGAAATTACCCAGCACCGTACATGCTGTCTCAAAAGAGTCTATAAGCTGGAAGGTACCTGCGGGGATAACGATGGCATCAAAGCGCGGCGCTGACTGGTAGCTTGCAAAATCACTCTGCACTAATTCGGCAGTTAGCTGGTACTGCTGCAATGTAGAACGAGCGACCTCTAGCATGTGTGGTGAGGCATCGTAGCCCACCACTGTTTTATTGGCTTGCAACAATGGGACAAGAAACCTACCGTTACCCACGCCAGGTTCCAAGATAGGGCCATTCACGTCACGCAAACGTTCTAGGTAATACGCCACATCACCAAAAGACACGCCTACAGGCTTATCGGTTTCATAGACTAGCGTAGATAACTGCCCGTACTTATTTTTCATTGTATTTTTTTACCCAAAGCTCACGCCTACGTCACCGTAGACGTAATAGCTATATTCTAGAAAGCTGGAATTATATCCCCTCGTTGTGCCTTAACGCGCACTCATCAATGATCTACCTATGAGCATACGTTGAATATCGTTTGCTCCCTCGTAGATCTGCGATACCCGCACATCACGATAGATTCGTTCTACGGCATAGCTTTTGGTGTAACCACTACCGCCATGAACTTGTATCGCGTCTGAACATATTTTTGCCGCTGCCTCAGACGCAAAGACTTTCGCCATGGAGGCTTCAGTTAAACATGGTCTGCCAGCATCTTTAAGCTGGGCTGCACGCCATACCATTAACCGTGCAGCATCCAACTGGATCGCCATATCAGCCAAACGGAAATTAACCGCTTGATGCTCGATGATAGGCTTACCAAAGGTGATACGTTCGCGTGCATAGGCTGTAGCGGCCTCAAGTGCTGCACGTGCCATGCCAACAGATTGGGCGGCAATACCTATTCTGCCTTCTTCTAAATTCGACAGTGCAATACGATAGCCATCGCCTTCCTTACCCACCAAAGCATCTAACGGTACGCGACAGTTCTCAAAGACTATCTGGGCAGTATCCGAGGCATTTTGGCCCATTTTCTCTTCAATGCTAGACACTATATAGCCGGGCGTAGAAGTAGGCACTAAAAAGCAAGAAATACCCTTTTTACCGGCTGTTTTATCAGTGACCGCAAAAACAATCGCCACGTCTGCATTTTTTCCCGACGTAATAAACTGCTTTACGCCATTCAAGACCCAGCTATCGCCGTCCTTCACTGCGGTAGTCAGCAAAGCGGAAGCATCAGAACCCGCTTGAGGTTCAGTCAAACAAAAACATCCTAGTTTTTGACCGCTGGCTAAAGGTCTGAGCCACGTTCTTTTTTGTTCGTCTGACCCATACTTATACGGTATGCCACACACTAACGAATTTTGAACAGACACAATGGTAGAGGTGGAACCATCGCCAGCCGCGATTTCTTCCAGTACCAACACCAAGGTCATGTAGTCCATACCAGCGCCACCCAGCTCTTCTGGAATGGCCACCCCTAATGCCCCTAATGCCCCTAACCCATCCAGCGCTGATTTAGGGAAGGTATGATCACGATCCCACTGTGCGGCAAAAGGGGTAATTTTCTGGTGTACAAACTCACGAATGGAATCTCGAACCATTTCGTGTTCGGGCGTTAGAAGCATGATTTAACCTTTACTCTGTATTCAAAATTAAAAAACACTGGCGCAATTTATTGCAGAACAACGTATTAGTGTTGCATTAACAAAGTAACGAATCTAGCTAGTAGATACCACAAGGTTATCCACCGCTACTGTTGATAAGGCTGGGGATACCGTTTTAACAGCTAGCGCCAAACCGCGAATCATAAGGCTTTGCCACAACCTGAGCAGTTTTTATACACATGCCTCACAACCTCTCTAGTTGCTCTTGGTAACACATCACCTTGCTTCGACAATAAAAAAGAGGACAAGGAAATTACTTCCTTGCCCTCACAGTCCGCTATGCATTCGTCGTTACGCGGTCACTTGCAAAGCGGTTTGCTCCAAATGCTCTTTCAAACCTGGCTCTAACTGTAGCTGTCTGGACAGTTCGTCCAAATAGGCTTTTTCCATAAAAGAATCGGCGGAGGTGATTAACACACTGACTAAATACACCTCAGCTTTTTCTTCAGGAGTAGTTGCTAATTTCGCAATCGCAGAAGGGTCAGCAGGGCCTTCCAACTGCGCCGTAATCCATTGTTGCTCTGCTGCCCCTGCGGGTAGTTTTGCAAACTCAGTATCCAATAATGCTTGTTCTTCTTGATTGATATGACCATCTGCTTTGGCTGCAGAAATCATAGCTGCCAACACCAAACGGCTTTGATGCTCTAACACGGGGGCGGGTAGTTGCGCAAACTGGCTAGGTGTAGTCGGCGCTGATGCCTCAGCAGGCTGACCACCTTTCTGCTTCCAATCACCATAAGCACGGTAGGCTAACGCGCCAATCGCGGCCACGCCACCATACATAGCTACTTTACCACCTACTTTTCTAAACTTCTTATTACCCAATAGCAGTGCCAATGCACCACCTGACAATGCCCCACCCGCAAAGCTCTTCACCGAAAAAGGATTAGAAGAAGCCTCGTCATTTTTAGGGGTGGTAGCTGATTTGGTATAAGCCTGAGCGGATTGCATCAATTGCTGCAAAACATTCTGTAGCGACATAAGGCTTGTACTCCAAAAAAATCGTAAGAAGTAGTTGGATAAACATTGCTGTATTTAGTTCAACTACATCTAGGGTTTTTACTCTGGTTTTTCCCTAGTCATTACAAGGCTTAGCCTTGGTTAGGCTATGATCAATGCTACGTTCTACACGTATTCACATATTAATAAATACCACGAGACACTCATGCAAACACGCCTAGAACAAAGCATTATTGTGACGGGAGGCTCACGCGGCATTGGTGCTGAAATCGTTAAGCTCTGCACGCAAGCAGGCTATGACGTGTGCTTCACATACCAACAACAACGTGACAAAGCGGTGGCTCTAGTCGAGCACTGCCATGCTCACTCAGGTAAAGCTGTTTCCGTACAAGCCGATAGTAATGTGCCTAGCGATATGGCGCGTGTATTTCACAGCGCACAGCAGCTTTCCCCCTTGTATGGGTTAGTCAACAATGTGGGGATCACCAGCCCAATACAGCCCTTTCACCTTACCGATGAGGCCACGCTACGCCATGTATTTGACGTGAATGTCATCAGCACCATGTTGATGAGCCAACACGCTATACGCTACTGGCTACAACATCAGCTGGCCGGCAATATTGTGAATATATCTTCTATTGCCGCCAAGACAGGCTCACCCAATGAGTATGTACACTACG
>SRSN01000214.1 GCA_004791645.1 Alcaligenaceae bacterium 429 | reverse complement strand
ATTTTAAGTAATGACTTATAGTTAATACGGCTAAAATTTAGCCTTAAAGCAGTGTTAATCACTATAAAAAATCACACCATTCTTCTTTAAAAGTGAAATGCACCAGTTAGACAGAATCGATAAAAAAATCCTGCATATACTGCAGCGTGAGGGCCGTATTCCCATGACGGAACTAGCAGAGCGAGTAGGCCTGTCGCCTTCGCCCTGTACCGAGCGTGTGAAGCGCATGGAGCGCGATAAAATCATTACCGGCTACCACGCCAAACTGTCTGCTGCGGCCTTAGATAAGCCCATGTTGGTATTTGTAGAAATTAAATTAGCGTCTAAATCAGAAGAAATTTTTGATAAAGTAAAACAAGAACTTTCTTTGATTCCTGATGTACAAGAATGCCATTTAGTTTCTGGAAGTTTTGACTATCTAATTAAAGCCAGACTCAGCGGCATGCGTGAGTACCGTCGTTTACTCGGTGATATACTAAAACGCTTGCCTGTCGCGGCAGAATCGCAAAGCCACGTGGTCATGGAAGAAGTAAAAGAAAGCCTTTGGTTGAACCTTGATCGGTAAAACCTATTAAAAACCCCTTAAATATAGTTGGCTTCTGTATTGATCATTGACCGCTGTCAATTACACTTGAGGGAAGAGCGTGTTTCAATAGCTCTATCTGATTTCATGACATGGTACACGCCATTTTGCGTCTGCCTTTTTCTTGTTTTAAGCATGGAGATTGTGACTTATGTCTATCAAATATATTGCTGCAGCTTTGTTGACCGCTGCTAGTTTGCCTGTTTACGCTGCACAATGTGACATCACTATTGAAGGCAATGATGCCATGCAGTTCAACATGCAGGAAATCGTTGTAGATAAAACCTGCACCGAGTTCACCGTAAACCTGAAACACGTTGGTTCCATGCCTAAAGCAGCAATGGGCCACAACTGGGTACTGACAAAAACAGCCGATTTCCAAGCTGCAGCCACTGAAGGCATGTCAGCAGGTATCGACAACAACTACGTTAAAGCTGGTGACGAGCGCGTTATCGCTCACACAGACGTAGTGGGTGGTGGCGAGACCACATCCGTAACGTTCGACGTAGCTAAACTGGCTGCTGGCGAAGACTACACATTCTTCTGCTCTTTCCCTGGCCACTGGGCTATGATGAAAGGCGCACTGAAACTGAGCGAATAATTCGCCTAGTCTCTTGCATGCCAAAAGCGCCGCAATTGCGGCGCTTTTTTGTGTCTGCTAATGACGTATTAGTAACCGGGGCCAGAAGCTGTTTTAGTCACAGCTGCGCCACCTTTGTAGCGAGCTGCCATGCTGCGCAAACCAGAAGCCAGCACTGACGTATCTAAGCCTACTGCTACAAACTCACAACCTAAGTCTAGATAGTGTTGAGCGTACTCTTCGCTCACTGACAAAATACCAGCGGCTTTCCCCGCACCTTTAATACGTGCAATAGCTGTATCAATCGCTTCTTGCACATCTGGGTGACCAGGGTTCCCTAAGTGCCCCATAGCGGCTGATAAATCAGCAGGGCCAATGAAGATACCGTCTACGCCTTCTACCGCCGCAATCGCTTCTATATTTTTCAGCCCTTCTAGGCTTTCTACCTGCACCAACAAACACATTTGATCATTGGCTAGCT
The DNA here is from genome assembly GCA_004791645.1 of Alcaligenaceae bacterium 429. GTDB lineage: Bacteria > Pseudomonadota > Gammaproteobacteria > Burkholderiales > Burkholderiaceae_B > Paenalcaligenes. The sequence continues at coordinate 3,503 of SRSN01000214.1, read as the reverse complement.
CAGCGTAGTTTTCAATGGCATTCCAGCGGGAAGCACGTGCCAATGCCGCACCAACACCGCGTATACCTTGCGGTGGATAACGCATGGCTTGCGCCATTAAGGTTGCCTGCTCTGGTGTATCCACCATAGGTACCAGCAAAGTTTGCACACCAATATCCAACATCTGCTTAATCAATGCCACATCGCCCACAGGCGGACGTATCACTGGATGCGTATCGTAAGGCGCAACCGCCTGCAGCAATGGCAACAATGAACGCACATCGTTAGGGGCATGCTCGCCATCCAACACCAACCAATCAAAGCCAGCGGTTGCCGCAATTTCTGCAGCAGTGTTATTGGGCAAACCTACCCACACACCCACTTGTTGTTCGGTACGTAAACGCTGCTTAAACGTATTGACGGGGAGATCCATACTTCAACCTTAGAAAGAAAAAACCATTGAAGTAAGGTAGCACACTACACAGTGCTTATCGCCTGCATAGTGCAATGTTTTTGAATGGCAGCACGAAAAACTACAACGCGTGACGTTGCTCGTGCAACAGTCGCTCCAACGTGGATAGCACAGCTAGCTGACCCGGCAGTTGGGCCACTACACTGCCCTGCTTAAATATCACTATTACCGGCACAGAACGTATGCCATAACGTTGGCTAATCGCTGAAGACGCTGACACATCCACTTCACCGTAATAGGCTAGCTCAGGATGCTGCTGCGCAAAGGATTGCACTGCTGGGCGTAATTGATGACAAGGCTGGCACCACGGTGCTGAAAAATACACCACGGCAAGCTCAGCCTGCATAACTGTTTGTGAGAAATTATCCAGGGTTAGCGCATGCCAACCCTGTTGTGTAGAACTAGAAGACGTAGGCGTCATGCCTGAGCGGCATTACGTTTAACACTACGCACAACGACAGCCCCCATACTTAAGCCCAAGATGGCAGCCAACAGTGAAGCGGTCAGCACACCCAACTTGGCGGCACCCAGTAAGCTTTCATCTACAAACGCCAGCATAGCGATAAAGATGGACATGGTAAAACCAATACCTGCCAGCAAGCCAATCAATGCAATACCAGACCAGCTCACGCCTTCAGGCAGCTTACAGAGCTTCAATGCCACCATCAGCCAGCTCACACCCATGATGCCTATAGGTTTACCCAGTACCAAGGCGGCTATCACCCCAACCATCACCCAGTTTGCGCCATCTTGACTTAGGTCTATACCATCAAAGTTCACACCCGCATTAGCCAATGCAAACAGTGGCATCACCCCAAACGCTACCCATGTGTGCAACGCCATTTGCACGCGAGTCACAGGTGCCAACATATCGCGTTGTGCACGGCGTACATCGCTCAATGCATGAGCAAGTTCTTCGGGTTCAACAGAGTCTCTACGTTTACGCAGGTCTTGCACCACACGCTCTAAGGTTTGCATAGGACGCTCAAGACGACGGCTAGGCAGTACGGGAGTCATCAAGCCCAACACCACACCCGCCAAGGTAGGGTGCGCGCCTGTCATCAGCACACCGCCCCAAATAATTAACCCTGGAATCACGTAAGCATAGGCACTACCAATACCAACGTGCTGTAACCCTAATACCATCGCTATACCCAGCGCTACCACCAAAAAGCCGCTGTAATCCAAACCGCCGGAATAGAAGAAAGCAATAATCAGTACCGCAACGATGTCATCAATGATGGCCAACGCCAGCAAAAACACGCGGATATTAGACGGAATAGAACGTCCCAACAAGGCCAACACCCCTACCGCAAAAGCAATATCTGTCGCGGTAGGCACAGCCCAACCGTGACTCTGCGGTGATTGGCTATTGAACGCCACATAAATCAAGGCTGGTGCAGCCACACCACCAAAAGCGGCTGCAATAGGCAACATCGCTTGGCGTATATCGCTCAACGAACCTTCGTGCATTTCACGGCGTATCTCCATCCCCACCACCAAGAAGAACAGAGTCATCAAGGCATCGTTAATCCAGAAGTGCAACGGGCGGTCAAAAACGTATTCGCCCAAGCCAATGGAAAACGAGGTATGCCACAACGCATGGTAGCTATCAGCCCACGGCGAGTTCGCCCAAATCAATGCCACGGCCGCTGCAAGCAACAGCACCATGCCACTAACGGCTTCAATGTGGAGGAAACGACTTACTGTAGAAAAGGCACGCTCGGTCAGCACCTGAGCTTTAGGCAGGATGGGTGTATTCTGGTTCATTGTCTTTGATACTTTGCGTGGCGGCCCGACCAACGCTTGTGAACCTGTCTCACTGCCGGATTGCAGCTGACACCCAGCTGAAAATTTTAACGCGTCTTCCCATTTCAAAAATTAGGGTTTACCACTATTTTTCTGTTTTATATCAGGAAATCACGTAGAAATAGCCCCAAATCAGTGATCAACGGTAGACTATTTATTTCATGTATTTCTTTGGAGCTGACCATGACTTCCACTACGCCCCGCATGACCAATTTGTTTCTGCAACTAGGGCTAGATGCCAGTGAACAAGCCATTGCCGACTTCATTATTACGCATCAATTGCCAGCAGATACCTACATTTCTGATGCTCCGTATTGGGATGAAGGACAGCGTCAATTTCTAGCAGAACAGCTCAAAAGTGACGGCGCCTGGGCAATCATTGTGGATCAACTCAATGAGTCCTTGCACGAAGACGCCGTCAAAAAAATCACTGGGCTATAAAACAGCCTGACACCGCGTCACGCGGCAGGCTCTGTATCGCTAAATTCCTTGTATGCTGCCACCGCATTGGCAGCATACATCACCGATGGGCCACCGCCCATGTACACCGCTACACCTAGGGCCTCGTGTACTTCTGCTTCCGTCGCCCCTAACTTCACCAATGCCTTACTGTGAAAGCCTATACAGCCATCACAACGCACGGCCACACCTATGGCCAATGCAATCAATTCTTTGGTTTTTGCATCCAACACCCCCGCTGCACTGCCGGCTTTGTTCAGCTCATTAAAGCCTTTGATCACCTGCGGAATACTCTTACCCAACTCACCCAAATTAGCCGCAATATCCTGCGTCAGTTTTTTAAATTCCACTGTCATGTTCCTGTTTTCCTCTTTTACAAAATACAGCGGTCATCGTCACTGACACGCTGATTAATCAACCGGAGTAGTCACCTCGGCAGGACCGCAATAAATGTCCCACAAGGTTTGCATTAACCGCATCGTGCTGGGATCAGCCAAACGGTAGTACACGTATTTGCCTATCTTTTCTGTCTCTACTACGCCCTCTTGCCGCAGCACAGCTAACTGCTGCGATAAGGTAGGCTGATGTATGCCAGTTCTCGCCTCTAACTGCCCTACATTCAATTGCTCAAAGGCAATCTGGCACAGCAACATCAAGCGATCTTCATTGCCTAAAGTTTTGAGCAATGCACATGCTTTGCCCGCGTGCTCACGCATCTTTTCTGGCGATAAATGGATGGAAGGTGTGGTCATGGTAAGGATTCACTGAAAACAATATATTTAAT
>SRSN01000213.1 GCA_004791645.1 Alcaligenaceae bacterium 429 | reverse complement strand
ACTTAAAATAGTAAAAATACTTATAGATGGTGGAGACAGTAATGAATGTCATTGTTTTGGGTGGTGGCGTGGTGGGTGTCACCAGCGCCTACTACTTGCGTCAGGCCGGAATGGAGGTGACGCTGATAGACAGGCAGCCAGGGGTGGCGGATGAAACCAGTTTTGCCAATGCGGGCCAAGTGTCTCCCGGTTATTCCACACCGTGGGCAGCGCCGGGTATTCCTACCAAAGCGCTGAAGTGGTTATTTCAAAAGCATGCACCGTTGGCCATACGTGTAGATGGCAGCTTGTTCCAACTACGTTGGATGCTGCAAATGTTGCGTAACTGTTCCCCAGAGTGTTACAGCGTGAATAAAGAACGCATGATGCGTGTGGCGGAGTACAGTCGTGATTGCCTGCAACAATTACGTGTTGATACCAATATTCAGTATGAGCAACGTACGGGGGGCACGATACAGTTGTTCCGTACACAAGCGCAATTGGACGGTGTGCAAAGTGATATCACGGTATTAGAGCAATGCGGTGTGCCGTACCAGTTGCTAGACAGAGAAGGGCTGTGCCAGTACGAACCTGCGTTGGCACAGGCCAAAGAAAAACTCACCGGCGGTTTGCGCTTACCTAATGATGAAACGGGTGACTGTCACCTATTCACCCAAGCACTGGCTGAGAAAGCGCGTGCATTGGGTGTGGAATTCTTACTTGGGCAAAGCATGGATGGCTTTGTGATTGAGCAAGGGCAAATCGCTGGTGTGCGGGTAGGCGGCAAGGTGCTGAAGGCTGATAAATACGTTTTGGCCTTTGGTAGCTACTCACGGCAGACCTTGCAGCAATTGGATATAGACCTACCGGTGTATCCCGTCAAGGGCTATTCCTTGACTGTGCCATTAGTGAATCCTGCCTTAGCACCACAGTCCACAGTGTTGGATGAAAGTTATAAAATTGCGCTAACGCGCTTTGATCAACGCATACGTGTAGGTGGCATGGCCGAACTGGCAGGCTACAACACACGGCTAGATCCGCGCCGACGAGCCACGTTGGAATTGGTGGTCAATGAGTTGTTCCCAGGAGGCGATGTGCCTAAAGCCACATTCTGGACAGGGCTGCGACCCATGACGCCAGACAGTACTCCTATCATAGGAGCAACGCGTTACCCTAATCTGTATTTGAATACTGGTCACGGCACTTTGGGCTGGACCATGGCATGCGGATCAGGCAAGCTTATTGCCGACCTGATTGCAGGCCAGAAGCCGGAAATCCCTACGGATGGTTTGGCGATTAACCGCTATCACACTTCTGTCTGATTCATTATGACTCGTCCTTCTCAAGCAATTATTGATTTGGGCGCTTTGCGCCATAACTACCTGCTGGCTCGCTGCTTGCAGGATGGTCCTACGCTGGCTGTATTAAAAGCCAATGCTTACGGTCACGGCTCGGTAGAGTGTGCCCGCGCATTAGCCGATATAGCCGATGGGTTTGCCGTCGCTTTTCTAGCCGAGGCACTGACACTGCGCGAGGCGGGTATTACCCAGCCCATCGTGTTGTTGGAAGGTGTTTTTCATGCCGATGAACTAGAGCTGGTACAGGCCCATCAATTGTGGACTGTGGTACATCACGAAGCCCAAGTACGCATGATCGAGCAGTTGGGGGACGTGCATGGATTACGCGTGTGGCTGAAAGTGGATAGCGGCATGCATCGCGTGGGGTTCAGGCCAGACATGGTGGCGGATATTTATAAGCGTTTGCTGGTGACGGGCAAAGTGATGGACATCACGTTCATGACGCACTTTGCACGGGCAGATGAACCCGATAGCGGAACTACAGAAACACAGTTGGCTGTATTTGAAGCGGCAGTGGAGGGCTTGGCGGGCGGACGCAGTATTTGCAATTCAGCAGGGATATTGGAATGGCCTGAAGCCAGGCAAGGTTGGGGGCGTGCCGGTATTTTGCTGTACGGTGCTGACCCTACGCCTTTTGAACACGAGCTGCAGCCTGTTATGAGCTTACAGAGTGAAGTGTTTGCTGTTCGTACCTTATTACCCGGCGAGGCCTTGGGCTATGGCGGTACGTTTGTGGCAGAAGAACTAGTACGTGTGGGGTTGGTCGCTGTAGGCTATGCCGATGGCTATCCACGCCGAGCACCTAATGGCACGCCTGTCAGTATTGATGGTCAACCATCACGACTGATAGGGCGTGTATCGATGGATATGTTAACCGTCGATCTGACCCATTTGCCGGACGCAGGCATAGGCAGTAAGGTGGAGCTCTGGGGTAAGCAAGTGGATGTGAATGCCGTGGCAAATGCAGCAGGCACCATCTCTTACGAGCTGATGTGTAATGTGAAACGTGTGCCGCTGGTGTACCAATCCGAATAGGAAGTGTTGTAACGTGATTCTGAATGCTGCAGGTCTGATTGGGCTGTATTTACTTTGGCGCTACGTGTGGAGACTCAAGTTGGCATGGCCATGGCGAGTGCTACTTAGCGCCGTGCCTGTACTGATAGTCTTGCAGCATAGGATTGTGAAATATCTATTTGGTGGCAGCATTGCATCCCCTGAAATTGCGCCTCAAGCTCTGTGGGTTTTAGGTGCTTGTTTAGGTGCCGTCATTTTATTTGCATGTTTCTTGCTGCTGCGTGATGTAGTAGGGTTGTTGCTGTTTGTGGTGTCTCGTTCTAAAGGACGAGCACTATGGCGCAGCATGCCGGTAGCACATGGCTTAGGCGTGTTAGCGTGCGTGCTGGCGGTGATTGGGGTATGGCAGGCGGTGAGTGTGCCGCAGGTAAAACGCTTGGAAATTACCATTCCCGGTTTGGCTAAAGAGTTCGATGGCTACAAGGTAGTGCATCTAACAGACTTGCACTTAAGCAAGTTGTTGCAAGGGCCGTGGGCGCAGCAGGTGGTAGAGCGCACGAATGCATTGTCACCGGATTTGATCGTGATTTCGGGTGATTTGATTGACGGTACACCCGAAGCTCGTCAAAACGATTATCCTCCGTTGGGTGATTTACACGCCAAAGATGGGGTGTATGCCGTCGCTGGCAATCACGAATACTATGCGTATTTCAAACGCTGGATGCGCGTGTTTAATGAGCTAGGCATACGCATGCTAGAAAATGAGCATGTGGTACTGAATAAAGACGGTGCTCAGTTGGTGTTAGCTGGTGTGCCCGATACCATCAGTGCTAACTTTGGACAGGTTGGGCCCGATATTACTAAGGCCTTAGCCAATGCCCCTGAAGGAGTACCCGTGATTTTGCTGGATCACAGACCAGGTAATATTCTGCGTAACGAACCCAAAGGGGTAAGCCTGCAATTGTCAGGTCATACACATGGTGGCCACATTTTGGGTATAGACCAAGTGGTACGTATGGCAAACGAAGGCTTTGTGTCGGGCTTGTACCAAGTGGGTGTTGGGGGGCGACAGTTGTACGTAGGTAATGGGGCAGGTCTGTGGTCAGGCTTTCCCTTACGCTTAGGTCGTCCATCTGAAATCGCTGAAATTACTTTACGCAGCGATGTTCAGTAAATTGCGTCGCATAGGGTGTTTACCGTGGATAGCGTTGCTATTCGCACTAGCTGCGGGCTGGTGGTTTAGCCAAACACCATCACATGATCGTGTTTGGGCAGACGATGTGGCTAGGTTGTTGGAAGCTCGTGTAGACGGTAATACCGTACACCTGGATAACGTGCGTAATTTCACTTGGCGCACCGAAGACGATTACACCGCTAGTTGGGAATCACGTGAATACCCGCTAGATCAGCTGCAAAGTGCCGATCTGATTCTGTCGTATTGGATGGGGCCGCATATCGCCCATACTTTAGTGTCTTTTGGCTTTGCTGATGGCCGCTACCTGACCTTTTCTCTAGAAATACGCAAAGAAAGCCATGAGCAGTTTTCGGCGTGGAAGGGCTTTTTCCGTCAGTATGAGCAGGTGTTAGTAGCCGCAGAAGAAAGTGATATTGTGCGTACCCGTAGTAATGCACGCGGAGAAGACGTCTATATCTATAGGGTGCAATTAGATAAGCCAGCATTGCAGCATTTGTTTTTAGCCTATGTGGCTAAGGCCCAAGAACTAGAGCAGCAGCCAGAGTTCTACAACACCCTGACCAGTAATTGCACCACCGTGATTTATGAGTTGGCAAAGGTGATCGCTCCGTTGCCTATGGATTACCGCTTGCTGGCATCGGGGCATGTGGCCGAATATGTGCAAGAGCAAAACGGCTTAACGCCTAATGTGTCGTATGAAGCCTTGCAGCAAGCAGGCTACATTAACGAGCGAGCGTTACAGGCCGATCAAACCGGAGAGGACTTCTCTAGCGCCATCCGTAAGGGCGTACCGGGTATTCAATAATCAGACTTAATCGTGTCGGCGATAAAAACCCAGTGCTACACCCAAACCGGCCAATAAGCCTGCACACCCTCTGTTTAACCAACGTAACGCATTGCCAGATAACGCTCGCATGGCTTGTTTGCCACTGAATGCGTAGAGTGTCATCAAGGCAATATCAATCAGAGCAGTGACGACAGCAAGCGTTGCGTACTGCTGAAAAGCGCTGCCATTAGGCTGAATGAATTGCGGCAAAAAGGCCGAGAAAAACAGCAAGCCTTTAGGGTTGGATAAGGCCACTAACAACGAACGTATGAAGGCAGTGCGACCGCTGGGGGGAAGTTGCAGTTCAGCGGTAGAGGCATTCACCAGTTGTACGGGGGCGTGCCAGAACATCCACGCTAAGTACAACAAGTAGGCGGCACCCGCATACTTCACTATGCTAAACAACAGCTCAGATGCTTGCAGCACAGCGCCTAGCCCAAAACCTACGGCAGAGATCAGAATTAAATCAGACAAGGCTGCACCTGCAATGCCGCAGGCCGCTGTACGCATGCCACCACGAGCACCGTTATTCAGCGCCAATAACATGGTGGGGCCGGGCGTAACCGTAACAACCGCAACGGTTACGCTGTACAGCATGAGGGTCATCCAGTCCATAAATCTAACTGCCTAAAGGTGTGCGTAGCAAAGAGCCTATAGTGTAAAACTAAAAAGCCCCAAGGCGTGAACCTTGAGGCTTTTCGGGGTAGGGTGATTTGCTCGTTTTTTGCTTAGCCAGCTTGACGCTGACGCAGCAAAGACAGGGCGGTGTCCTCGATC
>SRSN01000212.1 GCA_004791645.1 Alcaligenaceae bacterium 429 | reverse complement strand
ACCGTTGCTCTCTGGCCAGCCAAAGAGCTTTGAAAACTCCACAAACATCAACAGCAGCGAAATGCCTAGCACCACTTCAGGAATGACCAAGGGCGCGCTTAGCATGCCCACATACATGGCAAAACCACGAAACTTGCCCATGCGTGCCAACACATAGCCTGCCCACGTACCCAAAATAACCGCTGCCGTAGCGGTCATGCCAGCAATAAGAAAAGACAGCTTGGCCGCATCCAATAACGCGTGGTCATTCATTAGCGACTTGTACCAGCGCAATGAAAAACCTGACCACGAGGTCATCAAGGTGGAGTCATTAAATGAAAACACCATCAAAAACAAAATGGGCAGGTACAAAAAGCCAAACCCGATGAACAGAGTAATGCCACGCAACCAGGGATTAGGACGCACCATAGCTATTTCCTCTCATTCTGTAGGTTGCGTATCTGGCTGTACTGGAACAGCACCAACGGGATGATCAACAGCAACACCATGACGCACGTCACTGCTGCCGCCATCGGCCAATCCGCATTATTGAAGAACTCATTCCACATAATGCGCCCCATCATCAAGGTGTCAGCACCACCTAGCATTTCAGGGATCACGTACTCCCCTACAGAGGGAATAAAGACCAGCATGGCACCCGCTATGACACCCGGCATAGAAAGCGGCAAGGTCACATGCAAAAAGGTAGACCAGGGACGCGCACCTAAATCGGATGCGGCCTCTAACAAGCGCACATCCAGCTTCACCAAACTTGCGTACAAAGGCAGGATAAAAAATGGTAGATAGGCATAGACCAGCCCTATGTATACCGCTAGCTCAGTGCGGTATAGCGTTAAGGGGCTGTCAATAACTCCTAGCCACATCAACACGTTATTGATTACGCCATCAGTACGTAGCAGCCCTACCCATGCGTAAACCCGCAGTAATAGCGATGTCCAGAATGGCAAAATCACTGCTAACAATAAATAGTGTCGAATACCGGGCTTTGCTCTGGCGATGTAATACGCCATAGGATAGCCAATCAATACACAGAAAAAAGTAGAGACAGCGGCTATTTTGACTGAGCTAAAATAGGTATCCAGATACAAGTTATCGCTAAACAACAGCACGTAACTGCGCAAGTGCAGCAACAGCGATAAGGTATCGTCTTGCATTTCTGCCAGTGGCGTATAAGGCGGCACACCAAATTTAAGGTCAGCAAAACTGATCTTAAATACCAGCAAAAACGGAATGAATAAAAATAAGAATAGCCAGACAAAAGGCAGGCCTATCACTAACGACCTGCCTGATGGCATGTAGCGACGCCAACTAAAGAGTTTCATGATGGCAACACAATAGCGCTGTCGTCAGACCAACTGACGTAAACCTCGTCTTCCACGCCGGGAGCATCAGCCTGTGCTAGCGTCAAACTAGGCATGTGAGATTCCACAACCTTGCCTGAATCTAGGCGTACCTGGTAGCGCACATAGCTGCCCATCCAGGCCATATGACTGACCACGCCGTGGCCCCAGTTTTTCTCCTGCTCAGGTTGTACATGAGACACTGATATCTGCTCTGGGCGTATGGATACATATACTTCCATACCTAGCGGCTCACTAATACCGTGGTTCACATGCAGCACGCGGGACAACTCATCACTGCCTATTTCTACATGATCAGGCTCATCTACAACGATTTCACCTGTGAACAAATTCGTAGAGCCAATAAAGCCCGCCACAAAACGTGAGTTGGGAAAGGCATAGACATCATATGGCGTACCACACTGCTCTATCTGACCCGCTGTCATCACGGCAATACGGTGCGCCATAGTCATGGCTTCTTCTTGATCGTGGGTCACCATAATGCAGGTTACACCCACTTGTTCTAGAATTTTGACCAGCTCTACCTGCGTTTTGGTACGAATCTGTTTATCTAGCGCCGACATAGGCTCGTCTAGCAGCAGCAATTTAGGGCGCTTCACCAAACTACGGGCTAGTGCTACACGCTGTTGTTGACCACCCGATAACTGATGCGGTTTACGACGTGCATAACCGGCCATTTGCACCAAATCTAGCGCTTCAAACACGCGCTCATGGATTTCATGCTTAGGCACACCCTCTTGCTTCAAACCAAAGGCTACGTTCGCTTCCACCGTCATATGGGGAAACAACGCATAAGACTGGAACATCATGTTGACCGGGCGCTTATAAGGCGGCAAGTCGGTGATGTCTTCGTTATCAAGATAAATGCGGCCAGAGGTTACTTCCTCAAAGCCTGCCAACATACGCAGCAACGTGGACTTCCCACAGCCTGAGCTTCCCAATAAAGCAAAAAACTCGTGACGCTGCACCGACAAATTGACGGATTTCACAGCCACGGTATCGCCAAAAATTTTGACGACGTTTTCTACTTTTACGAACTCATCCTCTGCTCCCGCCCACGATGCGGCTGAACGGTTCTCCAACATCGGGCTAGCGTCCTGATTTCAGTTCCGCCCACATACGCGTTTGCAAACGCTGTACAGGCAGTGGTTGAGGCTTAATCACAAACAAGGTTTGTGCGACATCGGCTGGTGGGTAAATCATGACGTTGTCCGCCACTTCTTTCACCACAAACTCACGCGCTGATTTGTTCGCATTGGGGTAGAACATGGTGTTCGTGATTGCCGCATGCACTTCAGGCGTTTCAATGTAGTTGATGAACGCGTGTGCAGCTTCTACGTTAGCGGCATCCTTAGGAATAGCCATGGTGTCAAACCACACCGGTGCGCCACCCTCAGGAATGTAGTAATCCACTTTGTAGGTTTTACCGGCCTCTTTAGCACGGTTGGCCGCAATCATGACGTCGCCAGAAAAGGCATACACCATACACAGATCACCCGTTGCCAGCTCATCAATAAAACCTGAGGAACTGAACTGACGGATGTACGGACGTATTTGCTTCAACAGCGCCAACGCCTCTTTGTAGTCTTCTGGGTCTGAACTGTTGGGATCTTTGCCCAAGTAATGCAGTACTGCTGGAAACACCTGCGCCGCTTCATCCAGCACAGAAATACCGCAGGCTTTCAGCTTTTCGGCGTTTTCAGGCTTGAACAACATATCCCAGTTGCCCAGGTCTACGTCATCGCCAAAAATCTCACGTACTTTGTCGACGTTATAGCCCAAGCCGTTGGTGCCGTAGCCCCATGGGATCAAGTATTCATTACCAGGGTCTACATCGGCCAGCACAGCCATGATATCGGGGTCCAAGTGCTCCCAGTTGGGCAACTTGCTTTTGTCCAGTTTTTGGAACAACCCACCTTCAATTTGACGTGCTGCGTAGTGGGTAGAAGGCACCACTACGTCATAGCCGGATTTACCTGTTAGCAGTTTGGCTTGCAACGTATCATTACTGTCATACACATCATATCGAACCTTAATACCGGTTTTTTCTTCAAAACCCGATAAGGTATCTGGAGCCGTGTATTCTGCCCAGTTGTACACATTCACAACTTTTTCTTGGGCCAAAACAGAAGTAGCTGAAAAAACCAGCGCGGCACCCAACAGGGTGTGTTTTGCGTAACCGAAGTTCATTGGCGAACCCCTTTTGAAAACGTACAAACCAAAAACCGTGATGATAGCGGTTTTACTATGGCAAGGTCATCGTTTATTTGGCCATTGTTGCAGATAAGCCCGATTTAATTCTTCCCACCATAAGCCCCCAGCTGGACCGCACACTTTATGCAGTGATCGCTGTAGGCGCAGCAGGTTTCCTTGCCGCTTTTTATCGTCCATGCTGACGCGTCTGGCTCGGTCAAAATCTATAAGCCAAATCTGGTCAAACGCATCGACTAAGATATTGTAAGCATTGAGATCGGCGTGCCATACACCAACCTCGTGCATTGCCAAAATGGCTTTAGCCACTGCCTGTGGATCAGCCTTCTCTAGGCATGTTGCCAACGGCTGCACATTAGGCACACGTTCCACAATAATAGCGGCCTCGTAAGACCACCCAAAACGCTGATACATAGCCGCCAATGGCATGGGTACATGTTGGGGAATACGTGACTGCAAATACTGCATGACCACGAACTCAGCCCATGAACGCGTATTGCCTGCACCCATCCACGCATAGCGTTGTTGCACCACTTTGCCCACTAGCCCACCACGTCTATAAAAACGCAGCACGCCCTGCATATCTATAGGCAGATCAATAAACCATGCCGCCTGACGCCCACCTTTGCTCACTTTTTCTGCACGCAAATCGGGATTTTCAGGATCGAATAATGTTTCGTCGAATACCCGCCCCAAAGGGTTGGCATACAAAGTGTGATACTGCCCATGATGCACATGGAAGGTACGTGAATCCAGCAATGTCATATCAAATCTTTAGAAGCAAAAGCACCATGATTAACAATAGCATGCAGGCAAAAATCAGCTTTAGCCTAGGCTCAGGCATACCATGCGCCAACCGTACACCTACCGGTACTAAACAAATGCTACCCAGCGCCATGGGAATACCGATGCTCCAATCTACCTGTCCATGGGACGCATACGTTAGTAGTGCCACCATCAGCCCTGGCAGCACCATGGTCAAACCCAGTGCTTGTGCATTGAATTGTGAGAGTTTCAAAAACCGTGTGAGCACAGGGACCGCAATCACTGAACCACCCACACCAAAAATACCGCCTGCAAGCCCTGCCAATACACCCACTACGGCAAATATCCATCGAGGGTAGTCGGCCGCTTGCTTAGTCGCCGGTGCGCGACGACGCCGTAACGCAGCACTCTGTTGAAAATAGTATAGCGCCACCGCCAACACAAACATGGCATAGATCAAACGCAGGGTAGATGAGGGCAAACTCAATGCAAAAAAGGCCCCTACCCATGTAAACAGACTCGCACTGGCCGCCCCCGCTATCGCGGAACCTCTGTCTATACGTGCATATTGGTTATATTTTCGTATGGTCAAGATGACGGCGGGCAACACCATAATCAATGCTGTGCCCTGCGCTAATTGCTGATCCATGTTCTGTAGCAACACCAGCAATGGAATGGCGAGCAACCCACCGCCAATACCTAAAACACCGCCAATAAAGCCAATGCCAGCACCAATGACCATGAATAGCAGAACTTGCAGCACTATATCCATGGCTTATCTGGACCTTACACGGTCTACAGCCTCTTCTATGCGCGACAC
>SRSN01000211.1 GCA_004791645.1 Alcaligenaceae bacterium 429 | reverse complement strand
CAGCACTACCAGTCTCATCAACTAAGCGGTAGCTCTCTAGCCTATCCCTATAGCCTTATCGTCGTTATTTTTTAGGCTACCAAATAAGTATCTATTTCACTTGCAGTACTGCGTGCAGTCCTCATTACTCCGACCAATGTTGCAGAGGCTGCACCGGTCCACTCTCCGTAGCCTACCAACCAGAGCCCTGGAATTGAACTCGAATGGGTTCCATCTACCTCCACCTTATTTTCCCAGACGATTCCGAGCTTCTCTAATGGCTGCAAGGCTGGTTTAAAACCCGTACACCATATAACAGCATCAACTTTCTGCTCAGTTCCATCCGGCCACAACACCCCGTCAGCGGTGAATCTCTCAAAGGGGGCAACTGCATTCAGAACGCCTCGCTCCCGCGCATCAACCACGGGAGGCAGCATTACCACATCACCAAACCCACCAGGTAGGTCAATGGGATCACGTCCTTCCTGTTGTGCTCTCCAGCGTGCCGTTGCCCGCTCAAACAGCACCCGTCCATCCACATCATCAGGTAAAAAAGCAGGTGGTTTTGAGGTTACCCATGTTGTAGATGCTGCCATCAACGAAACCTCAGCTAGCACTTGCGCACCCGAGTTACCCCCTCCGACAACCACAACATCTTTATCTCTAAAAACCTCGGGAGTCTTATAGTGAGCCGAATGAATCTGGTGACCCAAAAAGCCCTCTCTACCTTCTAGTTCAGGTATATATGGGTTTCTCCATGTACCTGTCGCACAGACCACAACCCGAGCCTGCCATTTTTTTACTCCGGCCTTCACAAAAAAACCATCACCCTCTCTCTCAATAGAATCAACCAATACGGGTCTTTCTATTTCAAACTCGTACCGTTGCTCATACGCTCTTAGGTATTCAATGACATGATCTCTACTCGGGTATATTTCACCAGGATCTGGCATAGGCCAACCAGCAATAGAGCTCCATGAGGCTGGCGAAAACAATTTAAGCGAATCCCAACCATGCTGCCACGCACCTCCCCCTGCCTCTTCAGCATCGAGTAGCAATACTGAATGCTTTGTCCGGCGTAGAAAATAAGCTACGGATAGAGCAGACTGCCCTGCACCAACAATAATCACATCATAAAAACTCATGTTTCCCCCTATGTCACTGTCGTGTGTTTACACGCATTGCCCATAAAGCCATAAACGCACTTAAGGCTAGAAGAGCTGATAGCAACAATGCATAGCTCCCCCAGTTAGCCAGCGCCAAACCAAAAAGAAAGGGAGACCCTGCTTGGACTACTCTAGCTGGTGCCATCAACCACCCCTGCCGTTGGCCATAGCCCTCAGCACCAAAAACCTTTAAGGGCAACGTACCAATAGCTATAGTAAGAATCCCATTACCTAGTCCATGGAAAATGGTAAATACGTAAATTGCTGAGGCCCCAAATACTCCCAAACATAATGCGGCGATTGGGTGAGCCAAAATTGCTAAACGAGCAGAAAGCAAAGGATGTGCACGTTTCAAAAAGCTGTACTCAAGTATTCTGCCAGCAACCTGTGCTGGCCCCACAAGCGCAGCAGCCGCAATTGCTGCCACCAATAAAGCACCGCTAGCTTGAAGAACTTGCGGTAGGTGTGCAGCCATTGCTGTACTAATAAACCATGAAACGGCAAATACATACGCCATTAACCAAGCATTTCTACGACGATTCCGCCCTTCTGCATCAGCATCTGTACCTTTTTCAACTAACTGTTTTACAGCCACATCATCTTGTCCAACTCGGCTCTCTTCTCTTTCCCGCGCCGCTTTACATAGCAACGCATTAAGTGGAAAACCAATCAATAAGTGCAACACGGCCCATACAACACAAACTGTTTCCCACCCATAAACCCCTTCTAAATAACCGGAGAGAGGCCACCCAACCGTACTAGCAAAACCTGCAAATAACGTAATGCCAGTAATAACTGAGCGCGCCTTTTGGCCGTATAAATACACCACAGCAGAAAAAGCAGCCTCATAGAGACCACCCCCCATCGCCACACCCATGACTGCCCATGCAAAAAAGACATGAAACGCTTCTGTTGCCTGACTCAGCAAAAGCAATCCTGCAGCAAAGATAAAACTACTCGCCATCAAAACAGGCCGTCCACCAAAACGGTCTATAAGGCGTCCAGCCACAGGTCCAACCACTGCTGCCACGAGCAATGCTATAGAAAAAGCACCGAATACAAACGAATAGGAAATATCAACTGTTCTGCTTATAGGCTCGGCAAGAACTGCCAATAGATAATAAGAAGACGCCCATGAGAGCGTCTGCGCTATACCCAAAATTATTGTGACGTGCGTACGATGAAGATGCATGGGAACAATCTAAATACTGCGCTGGTTCACTCGTTTAGACAACTCTTCTGCACTCTCTCTTCTTTCGCTATAACGGTCGACTAAATAGTCAGCACAGTCACGTGTGAGCAGTGTGAATTTCATTAACTCTTCCATCACATCAACGATCCGCTCGTAGTATGACGACGGTTTCATTCTGCCCTCATCATCAAACTCCAAATACGCTTTGGCCACTGAAGACTGATTAGGAATAGTGATCATACGCATCCAACGGCCAAGTACCCGCATTTGATTAACGGCGTTAAAAGATTGCGAACCACCGGAAACTTGCATAACGGCCAATGTCTTCCCCTGCGTTGGTCTAACAGCACCAATTGACAGTGGTATCCAATCAATTTGAGATTTCAAAACACTCGTCATCGCCCCATGACGCTCTGGCGAAGTCCAAACCATTCCCTCGGACCACTGAACCAACTCACGCAACTCTTTGACTTTGGGATGATCATCAGCAACACCGTCAGGCTGAGGTAAACCTTTAGGATCAAAAACTTTGCTATCAGCTCCCAGCTGCTTGAGTATGCGTGCGGCCTCCTCCGTGACTAACCTGCTATATGATCGCTCCCTCACTGAGCCGTATAGCAACAAAATACGCGGTGGGTGCAAAGCATGATCTTTTGGGAATAAACGCCCTAAGTCCGGAGCAGTAAAAGCCTGCTCATCAATATTTGGTAAATCAGCACTAAACAACACGGCACCCTTTCTCATCAATAACAACCTCGCCATCCTCTTTGGTAAAAGCAGCTTGCTGCGGCCGAGGAAGAATATCCAACACAGTTTCTGATGGACGACATAATTGCGTACCTAACCCTGTAACTACAATCGGGCGATTAATTAACACAGGGTGCTCTAACATCAAATCTATTAGCTCATCGTCTGTCCACTTGGGGTCATCCAGACCCAACTCATCGTATGGAGTTCCTTTTCGTCGTAACACATCCCTCGCCGTAACCCCCATGGCTGTGAGAAGTGACACCAGAGTACTTCTATCCGGTGGCGTCTTTAGGTACTCAACCACCTGCGGCTCCTCTCCACTATTCCGAATCATCGCCAGCACATTCCTTGAGGTTCCACACGCCGGATTGTGGTAAATCGTTATCTGCGTCATCTATCTACTCCCTGCTTGAAACTTAAGATACAGCGCCAAGGCGCACAGCCAATGCTGCTAAGGTAATGAGCAGCACAGGAACCGTTAGGATTGAACCAACTTTGAAGTAATACCCCCACCCAATGGTCGTCCCTTTTTTGGATAACACATGCAGCCATAACAAAGTAGCTAAGCTACCTATAGGGGTAAATTTCGGCCCTAAGTCACTACCAATCACGTTTGCGTACACCATGGCCTCTTTAACAACCCCTGTCGCTGAGGAGGCATCAATCGACAACGCCCCTGTTAATACCGTCGGCATGTTATTCATAATTGAGGACAATAGTGCTGACAATACGCCTGTACCCATTGCGGCTCCCCATACTCCACCTTCCGCAAACTTGTTTAACATCACGGCGATATAGTCGGTCAAACCCGCATTCCGCAAGCCGTATACCACTAGATACATCCCCAGTGAGAACACCACAATTTGCCACGGAGCTTCATGTAATATTTTTCTTATACTAATGACTGGCCCTCGTGACGCCACAGCAAGCAAAAGCACTGCTCCAGCAGCAGCCACAGCGCTCACAGGCACTCCTAACGGCTCCAAACCAAAGAACCCGACCAGCAGCAACACAAGCACTACCCAGCCTGCTTTAAAGGTGGTCATGTCTTTAATCGCAGCCACTGGTTGCTTCAACTGCATGACGTTATAGGTGCGCGGAATATCTCTCCTAAAAAACAGGATCAATACAAAAAGACTAGCCAATACTGAGACAATATTGACCGGCACCATCACCGACGCATAATCATTGAAACCAATGTTGAAAAAGTCTGCTGATACTATGTTGACCAAATTGGAGACAATGAGGGGCAAACTGGCTGTATCCGCAATAAACCCTGCCGCCATCACAAAAGCCAAAGTTGCCGCAGCAGAAAACCCCATTGCCACAAGCATCGCCATCACAATTGGGGTCAAGATCAATGCAGCACCATCATTTGCAAACAATGCGGCTACAGCAGCACCTAAGATGATAATTAACGCGAAAAGCCTGAGCCCGCTTCCACTCCCCCATCGTGCAAAATGGAGCGCTGCCCATTCAAAGAAACCAGCCTCATCCAAGATCAGGCTGATGATAATAACCGCAACAAAAGTAGCCGTTGCATTCCATACAATATTCCAAACCACAGGGATATCAGCCCACTGAACAACCCCAAATGACAATGCTAGAGCGGCTCCTATCAATGCCCCCCAACCTATTCCCAACCCTCTAGGCTGCCCAATTACTAGAGCTAACGTAAAAATAAAAATAAAAATTGCTATCAACATTACGAGCTAGTCCCAAGCTTTAGACGTTTATAGTGACGACTTACTCATCTACGGAGCTAGAGCACTCTGGCGCTCCAGGCATGCAGACCACCTCACCTTGGCAACAGTTTTCTGTAAGGTATGCCAATAGCGCAGTCATAGTAGGAAATGCTGCCCTATAAAAAATATTCCTACCTTGGCGCTCTTGATTCACCAGTTCTGCATTAGCTAACTCTTTCAAGTGAAAGGACAGTGCCGTCGGAGCAATATCTAACTGTTCTGCTAATGTGCTAGGTGTTAGACCATCTGGACCGGCCACTACTAGAGCACGAAATACACGTAGACGTGCCTCATGAGCCAGTGCAGATAAAGATTTGATTACTTGATTTTCTTTCATAAAACAATAATAC
>SRSN01000210.1 GCA_004791645.1 Alcaligenaceae bacterium 429 | reverse complement strand
CCGGTCTGAAAAATCTGAATGACGATGGGGCTTCCGCATTAGCGGAGCAAACTGCTGCTGCCCCTCCTTCGCTAGAGCAAGAAAGCGGTGCACCTAAATCTAACGCGATTTTCCCGCCACTGAGCAGTGCTGCCGGTAGCAGCCACAGTGATATAGACATGATCATGGATATCCCAGTTCAATTGTCTGTAGAGCTGGGCCGCACCCGCTTGACCATCAAAAACATCCTGCAACTGGGGCAAGGTTCCGTTGTAGAGCTAGATGGCCTAGCCGGTGAGCCTATGGATATTTTCGTGAATGGCTACTTAATCGCCCAAGGCGAAGTCGTGGTGGTGGATGAAAAATACGGTATTCGCGTAACCGATATCATTACCCCTTCCGACCGTATCCAACGCTTGAATACGCGTAGATAAGCACCATGAACGAAGCCGACCTACTACGAATCAGCGCAAGCCTGATTGCAGTCATTCTACTGATCGTAGTAGGCGGGTGGCTGGCCAAACGCACCAAGCTCTTACGCCCTACTGGTAAAAAACCCTTGATTACCATACTAGACAAACAGGGTGTAGGGCCACGTATGCATGTGCTACTGGTAGAAAGTGAAGGCCAAAAACTATTGTTGGGTGTCACACCTCAGCAGATCAATTTGTTGCACCGTTTTGAATCCTCCGCTGCGACACCAGAGAGTTTTCAACACCATCTGCAACAACACCAACATGAGCAGAATCCAACCTCTTAATCAGCTGGCTGATCGCCTGCCTCTACGCCGTTTTTGGCTACTGTCGGGCTGTGCTTTGATCGCTATGCTGCTGTATCTGTATCCGCTGGATGTCTGGGCACAAGCCAGCCTACCCGCCTTTACCACTACCCCCACTGACGACGGTGGACAACGCTGGTCATTAAGCCTAGAAACCTTGGCTTTACTGACCATGATGTCATTCTTGCCAGCCATCCTGTTATTGATGACAGGCTTCACACGTATTGTGATTGTGCTGGGCTTGCTGCGTAACGCCATGGGTACGGGTAGTGCCCCACCTAATATGGTGTTAATTGGCCTGGCACTGTTTCTGACCTTCTTTACGATGGGGCCAGTGTTCGAGCAAATACACGAACAAGCCTATGCGCCGCTATCCCGCGCCGAGATTTCCTTTCCGGAAGCCTTAGAACGCGGTAGCCAGCCTCTGAAAACCTTCATGCTGCACCAAACACGTGAAACCGACCTGAAACTGTTTAGCGAAATGGCCGGGGTCAGTAATCTGGAATCCCCTACAGATGTGCCGTTGCGTGTCTTAGCACCAGCGTTTATCACCAGTGAACTGAAAACCGCTTTTCAAATAGGCTTCACGATTTTCATCCCCTTTCTCATCATAGACTTGGTGATTGCCAGTGTGTTGATGTCGCTAGGGATGATGATGGTGCCGCCAGTCACCATCTCGCTACCGTTTAAGCTCATGCTTTTTGTGCTAGCAGACGGTTGGAACTTGCTGCTGGGCTCTCTAGCACGTAGCTTCTATATTTGAGGTAAAGAGCATGACTCCTGAAACCGTCATGACCATGACCTACATGGCGCTGAAAATAGCACTGACCATCGCAGGCCCTCTGTTGTTAGTCACGCTAACCGTAGGTTTGGCCATCAGTATTTTCCAAGCCGCTACACAGATCAATGAAATGACTCTGTCATTCATTCCTAAGCTACTAGCGGTAGGCATTACCATTGTGCTGCTAGGCCCTTGGCTAATCAGTACCTTAGTGGACTACATACAAAGCCTGTTTTCCTCTATACCAGGCTTGGTGCAGTAGCGCTTCTACATGATCCAGTTCACTACTGAACAAGCTTACCTTTGGCTCAATAGCTTCATATGGCCTTTCTTTAGGCTATTAGGGCTAGTTGCCACAGCACCGCTGTTTAGTGAATCGTCGGTGCCCAAAAAAGTAAAAATAGGCTTAGCCGCACTCATGGCGATAGTCATTGCGCCCAGCTTACCGACTATGCCAACACTGCCTACAGGCTCCTACCCCGCTTTGCTGCTAGGCATACAGCAAATCTTAATAGGCGTAGCATTAGGCTTAATCATGCGTATTGTGTTTGCTGCTGTGCAAACCGCTGGTGAGTTCATCGGCCTGCAAATGGGCTTGTCCTTTGCCTCATTTTTTGACCCCGCCACAGGCTCCAATACCGCAGTACTATCGCGCTTTCTAAACCTAGTCGCCATGCTGGTTTTTTTAGCCCTAAACGGCCACCTGATTATGCTGCAAGTACTGTTTAGAACCTTTGAGATCTTGCCCATACAACCAGGCAGTCTGAACAGTAACGGATGGGGAGTGCTTTTAGAGTGGAGTGCCCAACTCATGATCAGCGGGCTACTACTCGCCCTGCCTCTGATTATCGTGTTGCTGACGATTAACTTAGCATTTGGAATTTTGAACCGTACAGCACAGCAACTTACTGTATTTGCTGTGGGCTTCCCCATTAGCTTGTTAGTAGGATTATCGTTGTTAACCGTGGTAGTCCCACAGATCACGCCATTCTTAATGCGCTTTTTTGACTCTGGTTACAGCGCCATGCTGCGTATGGCCAGAGGCTTGGCCGGTTTATAAGCCTCTAGCCATTCATTAATAGCCACGCTTCTTTTGCTGTTGCTGGCGTAGCTGTCGCACCTCACCCCATGTCGTTAACCCTAGTTGAGATGCTTTACGCAAAGCAATCAGCAGTAGCTCCGCAGTGACCATGGCATCACCCAATGCGTTATGACGCTCTATGCCTTGCAACGCAAAGTGCTCCACCCAGTCATCCAGACTATGCTGTGCACTAGCTTTATCCGGAAATAGCGCAGGCAAATACTCTGCCACATTCAGGCTCTGCGGCTCATAGGGCCACTTCAGCGCAGACTCAAAGGTCTGCTGCAATAACAAGGCATCAAACCCCGCATGAAAACCCACCCATACGCTCTGCTGCCCATGCTCACAGAGCGCCTGCAATACTTCTGCTGTGTTATCACCCTGCTGTAGCGCACTAGGCGACAACCCATGAATTAACATTGCATCTGCCTGCAACGTACCTGTATGTTGCAGTACATGATAGAAAGCCTCGCCGTAGCACAACGATTGCTCTACTACCGCTATAGCCCCTACCGACAAAATACGATTATTTTTGCGCTGCAAACCATCAGACTCTAGGTCCAATACAAAATATCGTGTGCCTAGCAAAGGCTGCTCCCACGGGCTTAGCCACGGCAGCGCAACATCTGGCGTTGCTTCTGCCTTTTTCAAATACCGCTGTAAAAACTTTTTGACGCGTGTAGTAGTCATTGTTCTAGTGCTTTACGCAAAGGCATAATCTGCCGCAATGCTTCACGGAACAGTCGCTTTTCTAAAGGTGTGAGCTTAGTGGACTCATCTGGCTCCAATTCGTTTTTCAGTTCTTGCTGATGCTTGAGTAGGTGCAAATAATTAAAGGCCTGACGCAATGCATGTGCCGATGCCAGCGGTATCAGCTGATGCTGTACCAAACAACTAAGCCGTTTTAAGGTGTTCGTATCATTACAGCCGTGCTCTAGCGCTAGCACACGTACTGCTTGTGTGAGTACGCGTAAACCTTGTTTACGAAAATCTTGGTCTGCCACCACAAACTGCTTACTTTCCAGAAACTGCTGTAACTGCTCGGCCGAGGGCAATCTATAGCGCAACACTGTTTTCTTCAATCGTCGTAGCGCATCACCATGCTCTTGCAATCGTTGCAACCACTGGCTATGCCATTGCTCCCAAGCCAAACCACTGCCCCACACACAGCGCTGATCCAACAACGATTGCTGCTTAGATAAGTCTCTGGCGGACCCCGACTCTAGCCATGTTGTCATGTGTTGCTGCCATCCTTGCACAGACTGACAATATTCTGGAAGGCTCGCCAGTTTCTCACTTTGGCATAATTGCATGCCGCACAGTTGTAATACCTCTATCACCTGCGCTGCTAATGGCAACAGTTTTTTCTGCCTTTCTACACCCTGCGCGGTATTCTCTGCCTCAAATACAATGCCACTTTGCTGCTTGCTAAATAGCCACTGCTCCCCTCTAGCACCCGCACCAAACACTACCCAATCAAACGAAAAATCAACAGCAGGATGGTCTGGTAAACACAGCGCAATCGCCCTGCTAATGCAGTGATCGCGTAGTCCGCTAATAAGCTCCATTAGTTGTATGGCATCGGCGCCATGGGCTTGCATCGTCGTCAGCACAGGCTGCACGCTGCGATAAACAGCCGCTAGCTCATCTACCGTTGCTGCATGATAGAGCCTGCGCGATACGCTGACCAAATCTACCCGCTGCAACGCAAATACATCACGCTCCGACACCACACCGTACAATCGGCCGTTCTCGATGATGCATACGTGGCCTATACGGTGTTTGGCCATCAGCAGCGCCACATCAAACACCGTAGCATCCAGACCCAACGCAATCAGTTGAGCACTCATCACCTGCGATACAGGCTGCTCTAAGTTGCCTCCTTGCGCTACGATTCTACGCAAATCACGTAAGGTAAAAATACCTGCAGGATGCTCATCTTCCATGACCACAATGCTGCTGATACCCTGCTCATGCATGTGTCGCACTACTTCTCGTAGTGGCAGTTCGGGAGTGCAGGTAATGGGTTCGCGGGATAGTAGTGTATCGAGTGGTGCATTAAGGTTTGCTCCTACCGCATTACGCTCGTAAGCACTGGTACGCGTTTGCTCATACAGTTGCCCAAATAAGCTGCTCACCCCTTTAAACACAAAATGACGCAAGCTTTCAGACTGGTGCAGCACATGCAGAAAATCGGTTTTATCTACCTGCACACAGAACACATCTTCTGCTGCCACATACAAACGGCTAGTAGGCCTTTCCCCCATCAGCGCCCCCAGAGGAAAGCAGTCTGCCACCCCTAGCATCCCTATCACCTGTTTTTCTAAGCATTGCCCGGCAGCATCATGCTCCACACTGGCGATACGTACCATCCCCTGACGCACTATCCACAACTGCTCACACATGCCTTGTGCAGGCGATGCAATTACATCGCCTTTCGCATAAAACACCAACTGCCCACGCTTTAACAACTGCAGCATTTCCTCTGCTGACAAATTACTAAAGGGGGGATACTGCTTGAAAAGCTGTATAAGCGATTGCAGCCCTTGGCGCACGGCCTCTTGGCA
>SRSN01000209.1 GCA_004791645.1 Alcaligenaceae bacterium 429 | reverse complement strand
CACGTAGAAAATAATTACGCGTACAAATTAATGCTATGTATGCATACAATATAAATCTTGTATGGTTTACAGCTTTCATGGGTTGTTGCTGAACTCACACTGGTATGCGGCAGCCCCTTCTTCCATTGGCTGTACTCGGAGGTCTGCGCATGTTCGGCCTAGATGCACTAGAACTGGCCCGCATTCAGTTCGGCTTTACCATAAGCTTTCATATTATTTTCCCCGCGATCACCATAGGATTGGCTTCGTACCTCGCTGTACTGGAAGGCATGTGGTTATGGAAAAAAAATCCGGTTTATCAAACGCTCTACCACTTCTGGTCCAAAGTCTTTGCCGTTAACTTCGGTATGGGCGTGGTGTCTGGCTTAGTCATGGCCTACCAATTCGGCACTAACTGGAGCTTTTACTCTGAGTTTGCCGGTAGCATCACTGGCCCACTACTGACCTATGAGGTGCTCACCGCCTTTTTCCTAGAGGCTGGTTTCTTAGGGGTCATGCTGTTTGGCTGGAATAAAGTAGGCCCCAGATTGCACTGGTTTGCCACCATCATGGTTGCCATTGGCACGCTGATTTCTGCCACATGGATTCTGGCCTCTAATAGCTGGATGCAAACCCCTCAAGGCTACGAAATCGTGAATAACGTGGTCATCCCTACCGATTGGATTGCGATCATTTTCAACCCTTCTTTCCCGTACCGTTTGGCCCACATGGTATTGGCTGCCTTTATCTGTACGGCCTTGTTGGTAGGGGCTTCTGCTGCATGGCATCTGCTTAAAGGCAAACAAGAACCTGCTATACGCACCATGTTCTCCATGGCAATGTGGATGCTGTTGGCCACGATCCCAGTACAGATCTTCGTAGGTGACTTACATGGTCTGAATACGCTGAAACATCAGCCTGCCAAAATTGCCGCAATTGAAGGTCACTGGGAAAACAAACCCGGTGAAGGGGTTCCGCTAATCCTATTTGGTTTACCAGACATGGAAACCGAAACCACGCGTTACGCCCTCTCTATTCCCAACTTGGGCGGCTTAATTCTTACCCATAAATGGGATGGCCAATACCCTGGTTTAAAAGAATTTCCCGCTGCCGATAGACCTCCGGCTGCCGTCGTGTTCTGGACTTTCCGCATCATGGTGGGTCTGGGTCTATTGATGCTGCTCTTGGCACTGTGGAGCGCCACGGCCTTATGGCGTCGCAAAGCCTTTCAATCAAAAGCGTTACAGCGCTTTGCGCTATGGATGGGGCCATCTGGGCTAATCGCCTTACTTGCCGGTTGGTACACCACTGAAATAGGCCGACAGCCTTGGATAGTCTATGGCCTGATGCGTACCAAAGATGCGGTGTCCACGCACTCTACTGCCACCATGTCGGTCACCTTAGTAGTTCTGGTCGTGATGTATATGGCGGTGTTTGGGCTAGGTATTCTCTATATGCTGCGCCTGATTAGCCATGGCCCTGATGACCCTTCCACACAAAAAGAAACACCTATAAAACCACTGCGCGCGAGCCACCTTGCCACAACAGGCGCATCGTCCGCACACTCAGCACCCTCTACACATAACAAGGAGTAGTCATGGGCATAGATTTACCCTTGATCTGGTTATTGATCATTGGCTTCGGCATCATGATGTACGTGATTACCGATGGCTTTGACTTGGGCATAGGCATCTTGTTTGCTTTTATTCCCGATCGCCAACATCGCGATACCATGGTGAATAGTGTCGCCCCCGTTTGGGATGGTAATGAAACCTGGTTAGTGCTGGGCGGTGCAGGTTTAATGGCGGCCTTTCCTAAGGCATACGCCGTAGTATTAAGCGCGCTGTATATACCGCTGCTGTTGATGCTGGCAGGCCTAATTTGGCGCGGCGTTTCATTTGAGTTCCGATTTAAAGCCGATGAAGCACACAAAGCCTTTTGGGACAAAGCCTTCATGCTGGGCTCCATTGTGGCCACTTTTTTCCAAGGTGTGACCTTGGGGGCTTTTATTGACGGTATCCCACTGGATGACAGCAGCTACGCCGTCGCCGGATGGATTACCCCATTCTCTATCTTCACGGGCATCGGCACGCTCATTGCCTATGCCTTGTTGGGAGTCACGTGGTTAATCTTGAAAACCAGCGGCCCGCTACAGCAAAACATGATACGCATCACCCGCCCTATTACGCTGGCATTACTAGCCTCTATCGCTATAGTCAGCGTCTGGACACCCTTGCGTCACCCCGACATTGCCGAGCGCTGGTTTAGCTTTCCTAACCTCTGGTTCTTCCTACCCGTACCGTTTTTAGTGTTGCTGGCCTGTTTCGCTATTTTCCGCTGCCTGCGTGGTGTTCCGCATGCTGGTCCATTTGTCTGGTCATTACTATTGATATTCCTAGGCTACACCGGCTTTGTGATCAGCGTATGGCCCCATATTATTCCGCCAGATCTCACTATTTATGAAGCTGCCGCACCAGTACAAAGCTTGGGCTTTACCTTAGTAGGTGCGTTGCTGATTATCCCCATTATTTTGTGCTACTCAGCATGGTCTTACTACGTATTTCGCGGCAAAACACAGGATGGGTATCACTAATGAATGACACAACGAGTACCAACACTTCCGGAACATTACTGCAACGCTTAGGCTGGCTAGTCCTTATTTGGGTATGCAGTATTGCCAGCTTAGGCGCAGTGGCTGGGCTTATGAGATTACTGATGGGCTTCGCTGGCATGACCCCCAGCGCCTAAGCACTCAAAAAGTTTTCTATATTCCTAACAATTCATTATATTTTTTTGCCAATGCCTGAGTACAATATGCGCACTTTCTTACTACTCAGAGAACCTTGACATAATGAAGCTCTCGACTATTTTTGCAGCCATTCTTGGCGCAGCCATCGCTGGTGGTGGTACTGCTTACTACTACCAGCAACACCAAGGCACAGCACAGCAAGCAGCTTTTACTGCTTTGCCGTTGGACACAGCTAAAGCCGGTGAAATCAACAGCACCAGCTTGGTCAACTTGAGCAATGGTGTACGTAGCGTACCGTTCACATTGACTGCTGAAGCCGGCCAGTTCTACAAAATTGCTGTAGCTGGTGCGTTGCGTGCCCAAATCAGCGTGCTGCAAAATGGTCTGCTGATTGCCAGCTCCACGACAAACAGCAGCAGTTGCAATGACTGCAGCAGTAGCTCTAACACAGCTACAGCGCCTGCTGTATTGGCCTTTAAAGCCGAAACCGCTGGCAAATACGACGTAGTAGTAAGCGGCTTAGACTCCAATGCCTACGGCCCATTCAGTGTTACTGCAACACCATTGAAAAGCTACGTAGGTGGCATAGTTAAAGCCGGTATGGACATTACCGAAATTGCTATGGGCCGTCAGCAAAGTTTCACTCTGGAAGTAGAAGAAAACGCGATTTACACCATCGACATGAAAGCCGACCAAGGCCGACTGGATCCTTATCTGACTCTGTTGGATAAAAACGGTCAAGAATTGGTTGCTGACGATGACGGTGGCGATAACTACGACGCCAAGATTCAAGCGTATTTGGAAGCCGGCACTTACACTATCCAAACTAGTTCTGCTGTAGGCGCTGACACCTTCCAAGGTACTTACCGTTTGATTATCGCTAAAGAAGCCTTAACCAGCGAAATCACGCTGGAATCTGGCGCAACCTTGAACACCGATGGTGCAAAGCAAACAGGTTTGCATAACGGCCAAGCACAAGAGTTCAGCTTTGAACTGCCAGAAACCATGTTGGTTAACCTTGATGTGCGCGCATTGGGCTTTGACCCAGACGTCACCGTAGACGGCGCTAGCATCAACTACCAAAGCCGTGGTGTGTACACACTACGTGCTGTATTGGAAGCAGGTACCCACACTATCGGCATTGAAAGCCAACAAGGCGGTGTATTTGACCTGACATTGGCTGCGAGTTCCGTACCGGCTAACGCTGGTGGTGGCGCCATTCGTGTAGGCGATAGCCGTCAGGCTGTAATGCTGTCGGGCGTTACCCGTATCAACTACAGCCTGAACATTACTCAAGCTGGCACCTATGTTATCGATATGGCTTCCCCTGTTTTCGATACATCGCTGTCTCTGAACCAAAACGGTTACACCATTGCTGAAAACGATGACATTGATTACAGCAACGGCAACACCAACTCCCGCATTGAAATGTCGCTGGAGCCAGGTCAGTACCAAATCCAAGCTATGGCACTGAGCGAAGCTTCTCGCAACCGTGACTACAGCTTAAGCGTAAAACGTAAATAAACGTTTGAGACGTCAAGATGAAAAAGCTGCTCTACGGAGCAGCTTTTTTTATGCCTACTTGGTACAAACTCCAGATAACCCAACCCACGCCATCACTCTGTACGCCGTGCATTTGGCTATGTCCGTCTAGCGATCATTTTCTTCGCCGCTAACAACGGTTTGACTATACGTATTTACATTTAATTACACAGTAAGGCACTGGATTCACCCTTCTTAACAATACAACGCCTTGTTTAGGGAATGCCCTAGTACAATGAAGCCACTTATACTACTTAGAGATCCCTATACACATGAAGCTCTCGACTATCTTTGCCGCCATTATCGGGGCGGTTATCGCTGGTGGTGGTACCGCTTACTATTATCAACAAGACCAAAACCCTGCAGTCTCTCAGTCTGCTTTCCCAGTACTGGCCTTAGATAAAGCCCACCCAGGTGAAATCAACAGCACAAGTTTGGTTAACTTGAGCAACGGCGTACGCAGCGTTCCTTACACCTTGGACGCTGAAGCCGGTTTGTTCTACAAAATTGACGTAACTGGTGCATTACGCGCACAAATCAGCGTGCTGCAAAATGGCATGCTAGTCGCCAACTCCAAACAAGGTGATGCCAAAGCATCAGCCTCTGTATTGGCTTTCAAAGCCGAAACAGGTGGTAAGTACGACGTAATCGTCAGCGGTATAGACGCTAATGCTTATGGCCCCTTCAGCGTTACTGCTACACCACTGAAGAGCTACGTAGGTGGCGTAGTTGAAGCTGGCATGGATATCACTGAAATTGCCATGGGTCGCAAGCAAAGCTTCACCCTGGAAGTGAAAGAGCCAGCCATCTACACCATCGACATGAAAGCCGATCAAGGTGAGGTTGACCCTTACTTGGATCTGCTGGATCGTGCTGGTCGTGAAATTGCCTCGGATGATGATGGCGGCGACAACTATGATGCCAAAATCCAAACATACCTAGAGCCTGGTACCTACACCATTCAAACTAGCTCTGCGCTGGGCGCTGATACCTTTAACGGTACTTACCGCTTGCTCATCAATAAAGCAGACATCCCTGAAGTCAGCCTGAAATCTGGTGATGT
This sequence comes from Alcaligenaceae bacterium 429, assembly GCA_004791645.1. Taxonomy (GTDB): domain Bacteria; phylum Pseudomonadota; class Gammaproteobacteria; order Burkholderiales; family Burkholderiaceae_B; genus Paenalcaligenes. The sequence continues at coordinate 1 of SRSN01000209.1, read as the reverse complement.
A
>SRSN01000020.1 GCA_004791645.1 Alcaligenaceae bacterium 429 | reverse complement strand
GGTCAGCCATCGGTCTTGTCGTCGCGTGTTGGCATAGTGGGCAAGTACGGGTGCAGCATCATTTGTGGGGCAGGCTAGCCAAGGGCGTAGCACTTGCGCAAGTTGCGCTGCATCGCGCAGTCCTAAGTTTAACCCCTGACCCGCAACTGGGTGCAAGGTTTGCGCCGCATTACCAATGGTTACAGTGTGGTGGTCGGGCAACGTAGCGCCTGCGTACATGCTTAATGGAAACACCGATCGTTTTTCTACAACGCTTAAGTTTCCCATGCGTGAGCCGAAAGCGGCTTGGGCGTGTCGGTTGAACTCTTCCTCGGGCATGGCCGCAAGATTGGCTGCGATTTCTGGTGGGTTGCACCATACCAAGGCATACAAATCGTCGCCATCTGGGTGGGGTAGCAGGGCGAAGGGGCCATTTTGGGTGAAACGTTCGTACGCCCACCCTTTTTTTGGTAGTTGGCTGCGAAGGGTGCTAATCACGCCGTGCTGTTTGTAATTTCTATGCATGCCTTGCGGACGCACGCCATCTGAGAGCACTCGTACGCGGGTGCTGAACTGACCTTGGTTAGTCACGATCAGGTTGGCGTTCTGCAGACTTTTTGTCGCATCGATGTCAGCGTGTAAGAACTGTATGGGGCTGCGCGCAATAGCGGCATGTAAGGTGCGCAAAAGGGTGTCATAGCGTATGACGGCACCCAAAAACGGTACCTGTAATTCTGACGCTTCTATCAACGCTCGGCCTAATCTGCCTTGCTGGGAAACATGCACGGTTTCCATTGTGGCCAAGCCCGTGTCTGGCCACGCTTGCAAGCCTTGCAGCAGCATGGCACTGCCGTGATTCAACGCTAAGGCGCGTGGATCTCCAGGCGTAACCGTGCTGTGCTCAGGCAGGGGGCGGCCGATAAGGGCGATGCGGCTGGGATCGGGAGCCAGTTGTGCTAGCTGTAATGCTAGGGCGCAACCTACCGGCCCGGCGCCGCAAATGACTAGATCGTAATCAGTGGCGTGCATGGCGTTTGAGTCAAAGCAAAGAGTGCTGGCATTGTAACGGATGCCTGCTGGCCAAGCCTTGATAATGCGAAAACCGAACGGCTTTTTACAGCCTGTGGTACTGATGTTGCGCATAGAGCGCGTTATGTGGTCGCGGCTTGAGTCATTGGGCTAGATTGGCTAAAATATTGCCAACTTAACTTTATAAGGACTGTGTGGTGAATCCAGACCCCGGTGAAAGTAGCAGCCAGCATTGGCTGGCAACTTATTAACCAGGCGCGTTAGGCTAGAGCCTTCTCTACACAGCCACGCCCTGGTGCTACACAAAGCAAAAGGGCGTGTTATTCCTCACTAGAATCTCACGTCATTACTGTCCCTCTATGTTTTTGATCCTGGGCGCGTCTCGCGTTGCCGGGAGATGGGAGATGGCGATGAAAATCTTCAATCGTTTTTTACGTCGGGCTGGTGTACAGCAGCCTGTGATTCGTCCAGCATCGGCTTCTGAGTCGCGGCTGTCTGTGTTGTGCATGCGTCAAGATATGGCGTCTGTGCGCAAACGTATTTATACCGACTTTCAGGCAGCAGGCCTGCGTGTGAGCAACTTAAGTGTGGAACATGCTTCGCATGAAAATGCCAAGGCGTGTGTAACCATCAGTTGCCCACCAGAGATGCGCCCAGAGCTGATGACGCAAGCCCGCAGACTGCGCGATCATCCTTCTATTTTGAATGTGCAATGGGAACCGCGTCAGCGCAGTAATGCATTAAACTAGAGCCTGTTATGTTGAATACGGGCTCTCATGATCGTTATTGACTGGCTTACCCCTTGGGAATTCTCTCCTACGCTGGTGGTGGTGTTCATCGCCAGCGCATGGCTATTCTGGCGTGGTGCCAAGGTGCACCACGTAGGTAGATTCAGGCAGTGGTTGTTCTGGGTAGGCCTGATCATGCTGTATCTCTCGCTGCATACTCGCGTGGATTATTATGCTGAGCGCATGTTCTTTATCCACCGTTTGCAGCACTTGGTGTTGCACCACTTAGGTCCACTCATCATCATGGGGGCCTACCCTGGGCAGGTGATGCGTGCTGGGCTACCTATGTCATGGCGCTATAAATTGCGCGATTTCCGTGAAACTGGCATAGGTAAAGTGACTGAGCGTCTGCTCACACACCCCATCCTAATTCCCTTTTTATTCGTATTCTTTGTTCTCATCTGGTTACTGCCTATTCCCCAGTTCTACTCCATGATTGATTGGCGTTTGTATCGCTTCATGAATTGGTCAGTAGTGATTAGTGGTGTGCTGTACTGGAATTTGATTTTGGATAGACGTCCAAGCCCACCTGCAGCTATGCGGCCAGTAGGTAGGGTGTTGTCGCCCATTATCACCATGACGCCACAAATTATTGTGGGTGTATGGATTACCTTTTCTGCTAATGATCTCTACCCCATTTTTGATTTATGTGGTCGGGCGATCCCCTCTATTAATGCGTTGGAAGACCAAGGCATGGGCGGAATCATCATGTGGGTATTGGCTGGTTTGGTAGAAACCTTCGGTGTTATCTATGCGTTGGCAACGGTTATGCGCTTGTCTAGCCGTAATCGTCTGCCTTTGCCGCTACGTAAAAACTCCGCTGTTGCGCAACTAAAAAAAAGCGCCTCCTAACTCGGAAGGAATGGTTATGAGTTTCAAGCGAACCTTGCTGTCATCAGCGCTGGCGCTTTCCTTGTTGGTACAGCCAACCGTCATGGTTCAGGCACAACCTGTGGGTATACCGTCCATGGGGGCGGCATCCGGCGCGGAATTGACCCCCGGATTAGAAAAACTGCTGGGCGACGCCATTATGGAGCAAGGACGGCGTGATCCTACTTATATTGCCGACTTGATGGTTGAGCAGTATTTGAGTGAAGTAGGGCAGCGTCTGGCCAAATATGCGCCTGACTCTTTACAGCAGAACATCACCATCTTTGCGCTACGTGATCCTGAAATCAACGCGTTTGCGTTACCGGGTGGTTATATAGGGATTAACAGCGGTTTGGTATTGGCTTCTAAAAGTGAGGCTGAACTCGCATCCGTAATAGGGCACGAGATTGCCCACGTGGCGCAGCGCCACATTGCACGCGGCATGACACAAAGTTCGCAGTCGGGTCATATTATGATTGCGGCGATGGTGGGAGCGCTGCTGGCCGCCTTATCTGGTAGTGCAGATTTGGCGATGGGTGTGGCAACCTTTGGTCAAGCGGCTGCTATAGATAGACAGCTGGGGTTTTCCAGGCAGGCTGAGCAAGAGGCTGACCGTGTGGGCTTTCAAATGCTACAAAAAGCAGGGTACGACCCTACCGGTATGGCAGACATGTTTAAGCGCTTGATGGAGGTCTCGCGCTTGAATGAAGGGCCGCGTAACGTCTATGCGAGTACTCACCCGCTGTCATTGCAGCGTTTGTCTGATATAGAAAGTCGTATAACGTCGCTGAGCGGAGAGAACTTCCACCAAGATCCGGCCTTCTGGTATGTGCGTGCGGCGCTACGGGTAATACAGGCTAAAAGCGGAAGTAACTTGCAAAATGCCATGCAAGCCATGCGTAGCGAGGCTGAAAGTGGTAGTGGTGTGCAGCGATCGGCTGCCGAGTATGGCTTAGCGTATGCCGCGTGGCAGCGCAGAGATTTTGCTACTGCTGAACAGCATTTGGCTGCTGCTCGTGATGGTGGGCGGTATCAGGCTAGTGCACTAGATGTATTGGCTATTAACTTGGCGCAAGGCCAAGGTGAATTCCAGCAAGCGGCTACATTGGCAGATCAGGCGCGCCGAAGATGGCCGGATAGCCAAGCAGTGGCTTTGGTGTATGTGCAGTCGTTGCAGCAACAGCGTCAAGAGCAGCAAGCGGTAGATTATTTAACGACAGCCTTACGTAAGTGGCCGCATATTCCGCAATTCCAAAAATTACTGGCAGAAGGCTATGAGCGCTTGGGCGAGCCTATTGCTGCACGTAAGGCGATGGCTAAGTATTACCAAATGATTGGTGCACTACCTACAGCGGTAGAGCAGTTGCAGCAAGCACGCTCACGCAGTAAAGACTTCTATGAGCAGTCTGAACTGGATGTGCAAATTAGGGAGCTGCGTAGCCGCTTGGAGTCCGAGCGTTTGTTGTTAGAACGTTTCCGCTCTTAAGCTTATTGGCCGGTTTCAAAGAACAGCGCTAATCGTGCCGGCAACCAATTGATGTTGCCGGGAAAGGCGCCGGTAGTGAAGCCTACGTGTCCGCCTTGAGATGGCTGGTGCAGCACTACGTGTTCAGATACGTCTTGCAGCGTAGGCAAGGAGCTAGGCGGTACAAATGGGTCGTTGCGCGCATTCAGCACCAGCGTGGGTATTTGGATGCGATTCAAAAACTGTTTGCTGGATGACTTGGTCCAATATTCCAATGCGTGTTTAAAACCATGCATGGGAGCAGTGTATACATCATCAAAGTCACGCAGTGTACGGGCATGGTTTAAGCGCAGGATATCGATCATGCCGGGGAAGCGGCGTGACTTGTCAAAAATCTTGCTTTTCATGCTATGTAGAAAATACGGACAATAAATATAGCGGCCTACAAATCCCGTAGATAAACGCTCACCACAGGCTACTAAGTCTGTGGGTACAGAAACGGCAGCGCTGGCTTTGATCCAATCGGTTTGTTCAGCGTGTTCGCCCAAATGCTTAAGCATGGCATTACCGCCCAACGATACCCCTACGGTGTGCCAACTGGCTTGGGGTAGGCGTTGTCGTACGGTTTGCAGCATGAAAGCAATCTCTTCGCTGTCGCCGGAGTAGTAGGCGCGCGCCATACGATTAGGGAATCCGGAACAGCCACGGAAGTGGGCTACCACCACTACCCAGCCACGAGCACGAAAGTACTGAGCGATAGCCTGAGCGTAATGGCTGTTACTGCTGCCTTCCAAGCCGTGAAACAAAACCAAGGCTTGTAGGTTGTGGTGCTGGGTTAGGCTTTTCCAATCTTCGGGTTGCAGCCAACGACGCGCAGCCGTTTTTTGCAGATGGGCATCTTTGCCTGCCATGGTGCCATCGGCAAGGCGGTCGGCAAATAAACCGGGGCCAGCCCAATCTAAATCAACGAAGTCGCCATCCGGGGTGTCCACGCGCTCTCGTACAAACGCAATATTGTGGTGTTGGGCACAATACGCGCTGTAAATGGTTTGCAGGTGTCCTCCGGGTAACCAGACGGGAAGAGGGCACGGCGAGAGATCGAGTTTGGCTGTCACAGGATGAAGCGTAATGGAGATGAGCCTAAGCAGGCAGTCATGCTAGGCAGCAGTGAACGTGAAAAGCTTAGTGGTGAGAATGATCACCGATCACTTTGTACGTAGTACCGCAGTAAGGACAGCTAGCTTCGCCAGTTTTGCTGGTGTCAATAAACACGCGTGGGTGCATATTCCACAAAGGTGTGTGTGGACCTGGGCAATGTACGGGAAGGTCTTCGCTAGGTACTTCAATAATGTCGTTTTGGTGTTGCGTGTTGCTCATGGTGCGATCCTGTATCAACAAGGTGATTTTTCCATGCCGTCTATTGTAGCAAGCCCATGCGGGCTTAGGCGGTTCAGTAAGATTCTGTTTGGTTTCTGTTTGGTGTATGAGCAGTTTGTTGTTTTGATCCCATAACTCCGTGGTTGCGTCTGGGGTGTGTAGGGGAATTGCGCTACCATTTATCCACATGAAAGCATAGAAACTGCGTGTAGAGAAAGGGTTGTGGGAGCAATTAGAAAAATAAAACGGCACTGGCCGGATGCAACGCGGCGGGCGTGGTTTATGCAAGGGGTACAAGACTTGCTGCCCACCATGATCGCTACCTCCGTGTGGGGGTTTGTGACTGGCGTAGCTATGCTGAAATCAGGCCTTACAGAAGCAATGGCTTCGTGGATGACGGTATTGGTATATGCCGGCTCTGCGCAGTTGACGTCACTTCCTTTGATCGAGTCTCATTCACCGTTATGGCTGGTTTTCGTGGCGGCCTGTATTGTGAATATACGATTTGTGATTTTCTCAGCTGCTATGTATCCCTTCTTTAGGCACTTAAGCTGGAAGAAGCGTTTAGGGTTGGGGTATCTAACCGGCGATATTAGCTTTGTGTTGTTCATGGCGCGTTTCGGTGAAAGTGCCCAGCGCGGTATTCCTCAACACGTGTGGTATTTGATGGGTGCGGTAGTACCTGGTTGGGTGATTTGGCAGGTTGCGTCTATTGCCGGCATCTTTTTTGGCACCTTTATTCCTGATGATTGGTCGTTAGAGTTCGCGGCGGTGTTGGCGTTGCTGGCAGTTTTATTACCGTTGGTAGCGACGCGTCCGCTCTTCGCTTGTCTCGTGGTGGCGGGTGTTGTGGCATGGGCTGGGCAACTGTTGCCACTGCGCTTGGGCTTGCTTGCTGCCGTCATCTGTGGCGTGATAGCGGGCGTGGTAGTTGAACAACTGCAACGCAAGAGGACGACCCCATGAGTACGCAATGGCAGTATGATTGGTATGTTTTAGCGGTTATAGGGTTGCTGTTTGTATGCAGCTTAATAACCCGCTCCGGTTATTGGTTAATTGGTGACCACCTACCATTGCCGGACTCGGTACGCCGAGCGTTGCGTTATGCACCGGTGGCAGCGCTGATTGCTATTATTGTTCCCGAACTTCTGCCTTGGCGAGCAGGCGGGGGCCCTGAAATTGATATCAAGGCAATTGCAGCAATCTTTGCGGTACTGGCTTATTTGCGTACGCGTAGCACGCTTGTCGTGATTATTGCGGGTATGGTGATGTTTTGGCTGTTGAAGTACTTCTTTGCCTGATTACCGGCCTGCCTCGGGCCCATATAGTAAACGGGATGGCGTCGTGATGATGCTCCCTTGCCCTTGCATTCACCTGATGACATGCCACTCAGGTCTTATACTTTTTCCATGAAAGAAGCCACAAGTTTCGACGTTACACAATCTTTTTCTGACTTTGGCCTACATCCGGCCATTCTTGCCGCCGTTTTAGGCGCTGGCTATAGTCAACCTACGCCCATACAAGCACAAGCTTTGCCTCCTGTGATGGATGGCCGAGACGTGATGGGGGCGGCGCAAACAGGAACCGGTAAAACGGCAGCATTTTCGCTGCCTATCTTGCATAGACTGATGCCGTTGGCTAATAGCAGTGCATCGCCTGCTCGTCATCCTGTGCGCGCATTGATTCTGACACCCACCCGTGAATTAGCTGACCAAGTGGCTGCTAGCGTGCGTTTGTACACTAAAGGTACGCCATTGCGTTCAGCAGTCGTGTTTGGTGGTGTAGATATAGCACCTCAGAAAGATACGCTGCGTCGTGGGTGCGAAGTTCTGGTGGCCACACCAGGGCGCTTGTTGGATCACATTGAACAAAAAACGGTGAACTTGTCTCAAGTCGGCATTTTGGTGCTGGATGAGGCTGACCGTATGCTAGACATGGGCTTTATGCCCGATTTGCTGCGTATTGTGCAGATGTTGCCTAAGCAGCGCCAAAGCTTGTTGTTCTCGGCTACCTTTAGCCCTGAAATTCGCAAACTAGCCTCTAACTTCTTGCGTGACCCTGTCACCATCGAAGTGGCAGCACGTAACGCTACCGCTGATACCGTGACTCAGGTGGTGTATGCCTTACGCCCCGAGCAAAAGCGCGCGGCGGTTAGTCATATCGTGAAGTCCAAAGGCTTGAAGCAAGTGATTGCGTTCACCAACACCAAAGCGGGTGCGGCACGCCTAGCGCGTGAGTTGGAACGTGATGGCTTGAAAGCCGAGTCTATTCACGGCAACAAAAGCCAGCTTGAGCGCATGAAAGTATTGGATGCGTTTAAAGCAGAAGAGTTAGATGTGCTGGTGGCTACTGATGTAGCAGCGCGTGGTCTAGACGTGGCCGGTGTGCCTTGCGTGATCAACGTAGACTTGCCATTTAATGCTGAAGACTATGTGCACCGTATTGGTCGTACAGGTCGTGCTGGGGCGAGTGGTGAGGCGTTTTCGTTGTACTCACCGGCTGAGCAACAGTTGCTAGATGCTATAGAAAAGTTGATCGGTAGAAAGATTAAACAAGAAGTTCCGCAGTTGGCCGAGCCGCGCGAGCGTAGCAACAGTGGTAAGAGCAACAGCAGCGGCAACAGTCGTCGTAGCTATAGCCGTAATCAAGCGCCGTTGGATGATTTCTTCACCAAACCTTATCAGCCACAATCTGCAGCAGCTGACGCAACGCAAGAGTCCCGTTCTAGTAATGGCGAGACCCGTAAGCGTTCGGTAGGTGTGTTACTTGGTGGCGGCCGCTACTAAGTCAGTAAACTGCCCAGGGCCCGTGTCAGTGAGCACGGGCATTTCTGCGGCATGATCTAACAATCGCTGTAAATGCTCTATGTGCGGCAGTACGCTGCCAAAAAATAGCGTGCCTGCGCTGTTTTGCACTAACAGAGTGGGGAAGTCGTCTACATCGGCATCGCCCAGCAGTTCTTCATTCTCTTCCACGTCTACCCATACAAATACTGCCTGCGGATACTGTGCACTCAATGACGTGAACAGTGGTTGATAGGCCGTACAGGTTTTGCACCATGCGGCGCAGTAACACACTACCAACAGCTCTGGGTGTGGCCCTTGTAGACGTTGTTGCAGGGCAGGTAGGTCGTCAGGTAAAAAATGCATGGCGGTTGTTGAACGTTACAGGTTAGAAGTGTCTAAGTATGCATTATCATAGCCCCATTCAACCTTTGTAGATGTTTTGATGACGACGCAACAACCTTTTTCTTCTAGCGTGGGACGCGTGCTGTTTACCCTAAAACAAGCCGCTATTTCACAGTTACACCCCAAAATGCTGGCAGCTTTGCTGCTGCCTATAGCCGTGGCATTGGTGGGAGCGATCATTATGATCTGGACGTTGTGGACTCCATTAAGCCTATATGTAGGTAATTGGATGGATCATTCCGCGTGGGTGAATCAGACAGACGGGTGGTTTGCGCAACAAGGGTGGTTGAGCTGGTTTAGCTTAAGCGCGAGCCTGATCCCTATTATCGTGGTGTTAATTATTTTTCCGGCCTCGGGTGCGCTGGGAATGATCGTTGCCTCTATTTTTGTGATGCCCTTGGCGCTAAGCCATGTGCAGCAAAAATATTACCCAGACCTCAAACAAGAGAGCAGTAATGCCACGCTGTTGAGCGTGTCGAATGCAATCAGTGTGGGCATTATTTTTATGGTGGGTTGGGTATTAACCATGCCACTTTGGCTCATTCCATTTTTGGGATTCTTAGTGCCGTTGTTTTGGGGTAGTTTCTTGTTTACCCGTTTGCTACGTATGGACTCGTTGGTTGAGCATGCGGATGGTGCTGAGCGCGACGAAATTATGGCGAAGAACAAGCGTGAATACTGGCTGTTAGGGCTGGCAATGGCGCTGCTAAACTTTTTGCCGCCAGCCTGGTTAGTGCTGCCGGTGTTCTCGGCGTTAGCCTTTTCTCATTTCTCGTTGCAGCAATTGCACCAGTTACGTTCTCAAGAGCGCCTAACTAGAGGATAATGGCATTTTGTCATTGATGGGATAGCATACGGCATGGCAGAGCAACAACGAATTCGCCTGATTATTATTGGTGATGAAATTCTTTCTGGACGACGTCAAGACAAGCATTTCGCTAGTTTGGTAGAGATGCTTGGGCAACGCGGTATGAAGCTGCACGGCGCCGAAATTATCTCGGATGACGCGGATCACATCGAAGCTACACTACGCCGTAGTTTTGCAAGCCCTGACATTGTGTTTTGCTGTGGTGGTATTGGTGCTACGCCCGATGACCAAACACGACAAGCTGCTGCGCGCGCCTTAGGGGTGCCGCTACAACTGCACCCAGAGGCGGCTGCGCTGATTAACGAGCGTAGCCAAGAAATGGCCGCTGCAGGTAAAGGCAGTGCAGACCCTAACCACCCTGAAAACCAACAACGTTTGCAAATGGGTGTGTTTCCTGAAGGGGCAGAGATTGTCCCAAACTCGTTTAATAAGATTCCCGGCTTCTATATACAGAACCATACCTTCATGCCTGGTTTTCCTGTGATGGCTTGGCCCATGATGAAATGGACGCTAGATACGCGTTATCAAGCGTTGCAGCATTTGCAGCCAACCATGGAGTATTCTTTTTTGGCCTTTAGTTTGCCAGAATCGCGTATTACTCCAGCACTGGAATCAGTAGAGCAACAATGGCCAGGCATTAAAGTCTTTAGTTTGCCTAGCGTAGGTGAGGAGGGCGGACGCCCCCACATCGAACTGGGCGTAAAAGGCGAAGCTCAAGCGGCGGCGGCAGCCCTGCAGTTTTTACGGCTAGAAGTAGAACGTTTGGGTGGTGAGCTTTCCGCTTCCTAAAATGACTTGCTTTAGTTGATACATTTCCATAATATGGGAATGTTGCGCTGCATCAAATAATCTTATGTCACGACCAGCTACTAATCCTTCCTCCAGTTCTCCGTTTGGCTCAGGTGTAATCACCATTCAAGTACTGGAGCGCGCCATGATCCTTCTGGATGAATTGGCACGCCAATCTGAACCTGTTCCCCTGAAAGATCTTTCTAAGGCTACAGGCCTGCATACCTCTACTGCACACCGAATTCTGAATGATTTGGTAGTGGGGCGTTATGTGGAGCGTGTGGACAGCGGCTTGTACCGTTTGGGTATGCGCTTGCTGGAATTGGGCTCATTGGTAAAAGGGCGGTTGGACGTACGTGCTGTAGCGTTAGAACCTATGCGCGAATTGCATCGCATTACCGGACAAACGGTAAACCTGTCTTTGCAACAAGCTGACGAAATTGTGTATGTAGAGCGTGCGTGGAGTGAAAACTCTGGAATGCAGGTGGTAAGAGCCATTGGTGGTCATGCCCCATTGCACTTAACGTCTACTGGCAAATTGTTTTTGTCTACGTGGGAAAGCCGCCAAGTACGTGCTTATGTGATGCGTACCGGGCTGTCTGGCACCACACGCAACAGCATTACACAAATCGAAGATCTAGATCGCGAGCTGGCCTTAGTGCGACGTCACGGTTACGCGCGTGATAACGAAGAGCTGGAATTGGGTGTGCGTTGTATAGCAGCAGGCATTTACGATGACACGGGCAAACTACTGGCTGGTTTGTCGTTATCAGCCCCTGCAGAGCGTATGCGTGATGATTGGATACCGGTATTAATGAGTACCGCTAAAACTATTTCCCACGCATTGGGACATGGTCACTAAAAAGAGCCGGACACCGTAAAACGTAGTCCGGTTTTTTTATATCTATATAACCTACTGATAATAAAAAGCTCTCTGTTGTGCATGCAAACCAACTATTTGGTCGTATGTACTTGACCACAGCAAAGTAAGATGTAAAATGATCATTATGTTGCGTTGCAACATGAAGGTAACCGTAGGGTAGCGTTAACGGTCAGCCTTCCTCGTAAGCTGTATCCTTACTCTTTACTCCACCGAGGTTAACGACATGAGCACCCCACAACAGCAATTCATCGCCACAGGCAAAGCCAATTTGGATAACTTGGTCGCAGCACAAAATCGCATGTTTGCTGGTTTTGAAGCGCTGATCGATTTGAACCTGACAGTGTTCAAATCCTCTTTGGAAAACTTGGCTGAAAAAAGCCAACAAGTTGCTAGCCTGAAAAACCCAGAGCAAGCATCTTCCTTCGCTACTACCTTGTTGCAGCCTTCCGCTGAAGGCGCACTGAACTACAGCCAGCAAGTGTTTGACATCATTGCCGGTCTGCAACGTGATCTGGGCAACCTGACAGAAGCTCAAATCAACCAAAACCAACAGCAAGTTAGCCAACTGATTGAGCAAGCCGAGAAAAATGCTCCAGCCGGTAGCGAAAGCTTCTTTGCAATGGTTAAAACGGCTGTGTTGAACTCCACTCACGTGGCTGACAGCATGGTTAAAGCTGGTCGCCAAGTAAGCGACGTGGTTGATTCCAACATCACTGCTGCACGTAACGCCGCTGTTAAAGCAACAGAAAAAGCTGCTGAAGCTGTAGAGAAAACTGTAAGCCGTGCAACACGCGCTGCTTCCACACCAGCTTAATATGCTGCATGGCAGCCAGTAGGACTGCCAGTACCTCATCTGCGTTGTATATTTTCCCCCGGCTGGTTCGGGGGATTTTTTTTGTCTGCTTTTTGTCTAGTGCGCGCGCAGGCCACGCAACAGCAGGTCTAGTGCCGTGATGCTTTGGCTAAGTCTAGTGTTGCCATCTTCACCGTCGGCAATCCAAAAGGCCGCTTCGGCCAAACTGCCGTAAATCAATGACGCTAGTGCTTGTGGGTCAACGCTGGCAACCGTACCTTGTGTAATCAGGTTCTGGATCAAGCCTTGCATAGAACTGATGCAATGGCGTTGAGATTCCGGTGTGGCACCACCTAAAACCGATTTGGCATCGCGCAGCACAATACGCTGTATTTCAGGCTCTAAAGCCATTTCTAAATAGCCACGGCAACGGGCGCAAAAGCCTTCCCATGCATCGTCAGCGCTGCTGGAAATGGTATGTAGACGTGCATCCATTTCGGCGTCTATTTGCTCTACTACGGCTTGCAGCAAGCCTTTCTTATCCCCGAAGTGATGGTATAACGCACCGCGAGTAAAGCCTGCCTGAGCGGTTAACTCATCCATGGAGGTGTCGGCATAGCCGTGTTCACTAAAAGCTTGTCTGGCTGATGTGATGAGCTGTTGGCGGGTTTCTTCCATTTCGGCGCGGGTGCGTCTGGCCATTGCGTTCTCCTTACATACGGTATGCATGTATTGTCGCTGGGGCGCAAAGAACCTGCAAGATAGCAGCCACAGAAAAAGGCAGAGCGCCTATGCGACTCTGCCTTTTTACGTATGAGGACTATAGCTTTAGTCTTTCAGGGCACGAATGCATTCATGAATCAGTGCCGGGCCACGGTAGATTAAGCCGGTGTACAACTGCACGGCATTAGCGCCTGCATCCAGCTTGTCTTGGGCATCGTGTGCAGATTGAATACCACCTACCCCAATAATGGGGAAGTCATCGCCTAATTGGCGGCGCAGGCCTCGAATAACAGACAATGACAGGGCATGTACCGGAGGGCCAGACAAACCGCCTTGCTCATCTGAGTGTGGTAAGCCTTCTACGGTTTCACGGCTTAATGTGGTGTTCGTAGCAATCACACCATCAATACCGTTTTCGCGCAGACTGTCAGCAATAGCGGCAATTTGCTCTTGGTTCAAATCAGGAGCGATTTTGACGGCGATGGGTACGTAGCGCTGATGTTGATCGCTTAGTTCTTTGCGCTTCTCGGACAACGCACGTAGTAGGCTATTCAGTTCGTCAGCCGCTTGTAGCGCACGCAGGTTTTGTGTGTTGGGCGACGAGATGTTGACGGTGATGTAATCCGCTTCAGGGTAGACACCTACCAAACCTTTGAGGTAATCATCCACAGCCGCTTCAATAGGTGTGCTGGCATTTTTACCAATATTCAGCCCTAAAATACCGCCTTGCTTACGCCAGTTGCTGCGTTTGACGTTGCTTAAGAAGGTATCTAAACCATCGTTGTTAAAACCAAAACGGTTGATCAGTGCTTGGCGCTCTGGCAATCGGAACAGGCGTGGTTGTGGGTTGCCAGGCTGTGCTAGAGGGGTCACTGTGCCCACCTCTACAAAACCAAAGCCCAAGCTCGCCAGCGCATCAATATGCGCGCCATTTTTGTCCAAGCCGGCAGCCAAACCCACCGGGTTTTTACAGGTTAGCCCCATTAGTTGAATGGGTTTACCTTCGGGTGGTTTGGGTAGCAAGCGTTGAGTAACCGGGTTCTGGTGCAGAGTACTCAAGCGCTGCAAAGTAAAGTTGTGGGCCTGCTCTGCATCCATGGAAAACAGAAGTGGGCGAACAGCAGCGTAACTTTTGAATAGTAGAGACATAGGCACAAAGAACTAGGGTTAGGGGGCCGACCAACTCCCGTTTTGTAAAAGCTGGTAGGGAGTAAATCGGGTCTTGTAGGCCATTTTCCGGCTCTGCTCAATCCAGTAGCCTAGATATAGCCAAGGTAGCCCCAAGGATTGGCATAAATGTATTTGCCAAAGTATGGCATAAGTTCCCAGACTCTCTGTAGAGTCTGGCGAAAAAAAAGTATAGACCGCAGAGAGCCCTTGGTCGAGCATATCGCAAAGCGCCACAATTTTTAGCGCTTGTGTCTCGGGGTCACGGAACTCAATTAAACGGGAGTCCACCTGACTGGACAATAAAAACTGGGCATATTGCGCACGCACCTCGTGGTCGTCTTGATGCAAGTCGTGGCGTTGTGCCTGATAGTCGCGATACAGCAAGTAGTGCTCTTCGTTCCATGCTAGTGGCAGCAATTGCACACTCAGGTGCTGCAGACGTTTCCACACACGGCGCTGAGTACGGTCTGCCTTAAAGTTATGCACATCAATGCGTAACGAGGTGCAGGCCTTACATTGTTGGCAGTTGGGTTTATACACAAATGTGCCACTACGTCTAAAGCCCTGATCCACCAATTGTGAATACGTGCTGGAGCTAATGGCATCGGCAGGAACTGCAACCTTGGAACGTGCTTGTCGTTTAGGCAGGTAACTGCAGATGTAGGGCGCAGTGGTGTAAAACTGCAAAGGTTGTACGGTGGGGTCTGGCGCATGCATCATAGGGCGCTCTGATCTGCTAAGAAGTGGACTGTTGAACATAGCACACCATCGTGCAGCAGTTGTCCTTGATGCCACGTTGGTGCGGCATGACGCTGTCCTTGTTGTAGCAGGTGTACAAAATCAGCCCTAGGCATCGCGGTAGCACCTAGGCTAGCCAAGTGGGCAGTTTCTTGTTGGCAATCTATGTAGGGCACCTGATTGGCACGCAAAAACTGTACTAAGTAATAGAGGGCAATTTTGCTGGCATCCGTTTGCAGGGCAAACATTGACTCGCCAAAGAAGAAGCGGCCCATGCAAATGCCATACAACCCGCCTACCAACTGGCCATCTACCCAGGTTTCTACGCTGTGGGCGTACCCAGCGTGATGCATACGTTCGTAGGCATCCATAATGTCTTGTGTGATCCACGTGCCTTGTTCGGCACGGGTTTCCGAGCAATGGCGTATGACGTCACTAAAGCTTCTATCCGTATGTACTTGTATGGAAGCGTTAGGTGCTTGTTCTTGTCTAGCAATTTGCCGACACTTTTTACCTAAGGAACGCGACAGCTTGAAGTGCTCAGTAGCCAGTACCATGCGCGGATCGGGACTCCACCACAATATGGGGTCACCTTCGCTAAACCATGGAAAAATACCGTGTTGATATGCGGTAATCAGGCGTTGCAAGCTTAAGTCTGCACCCACCGCCAGTAAACCGCCTGGTAAGGCGGCTTCCACAGGAGGAAAAGGACTATGGGGTGACAGCAGCGCCAGAGTGGTCATGACTAGCGTATGTGGAAAGGGGTTTCCAGTGCGTAGAAGTGAGAATCAAAACGGCCACGCTTCACGTCGTTGCAGTAGTGTTCTAAGGTGGTGCGTACCGTGCGGAAAGCCAAGTCATCCCAAGGGATTTCGTCGGGGGTGACAAACATGGTTTCCAGCGTTTCTGGCCCAGGATTGAGTTCAGGGCTACGCAAATTACCCAAGTAATAAAAGTGCACTTGTTCGGCGTGAGGTACATCAATCACTGTGTATAGTTTGCTTAACTCTACCGATGCCCCGGCCTCTTCATCTGTTTCCCGCAATGCCCCTTCTGCGGTGGTTTCATTGAGTTCCATAAAGCCTGCAGGTAAGGTCCACAACCCATAGCGCGGTTCAATCGCGCGTTTGCACAGCAAAATTTTGCCATCCCAAATAGGCAGCACACCTACTACGTTACGCGGGTTTTGGTAATGCACAGCCCCGCAGTTCTCACATACATCACGCAGACGGTTATCCTCAGGAGGCACCATTTGTGTCAGGGGATGAGCGCATTGGCTGCAATACTTTTGACTGCGTGGAACGGGAAAATAAAATTCGGGAGAGGGGCTGCTCATAATGATGATTGGTCTGTGATAGGGGTGGGGGCAGGGAGCCTAACAAAGCCGGATAGCCCGGGCAGATCTTGATCCTGAGTGTAGTACACCGTAGCACTTTGCGGTATGGCTAACATTGCACAGTGGTACTGTAACGCTTTGCCATGCAGGGTTTGGGGATCGTGATGTTCCAGATAGTCCAGCAAAGAGATGTCATCGCTAAGACGTAATTGTTCTGCCAGCGCAGGCAGATCTCTGCCAGCAATCAGACCGCAACCTTCGGGGCTTTGTAGATAAAGCTCACCCAGATCGGTGATATACCACGCTGAGGTCTGTTCAATAGGATGGTGTGTATGGCTGCACAGTTGTAGCTCTGCATTCAATCGCAGCAACAAAGGTGCTTTTTCCAGCATCACATAAACGCGCTGTGGGCCATTTTGAAAGTACCAGCAACCGCGTTCATCTGCCGCATAATTGCGCTCAATGAAATGCTGCAACGCCGGCGAGGTAACGCGGCTTGATGCAGCAAAGTCAGGTACAGCATGAGGGGTAGCATAAATATGCCAATGGCCCTGTGCTGAAAGCGCCAAGTAGCCATAAGCATGCGGAACATTAGGCCATTTTTGCTGGCCTTGCAGCACGAGTTCATCCATCAGATCTACGCTTGAGCAGCGTTATCAAACAGTCACTCAGGCATTATAGGCGTGGCTGCCGAAGAGGGGGATGTAAATTCACGCGCCCAATCAGCTTGTGTGTAGTCGGCATCACCATACAAGCTTTGTACGTTTTGCTCACCTTGTAGCAGTTGTTTAGCTAAGGTAGTGAGTGCTTGTAGGTCTTGAATGTTACGCACCTCTATGGGGCAACAAAGTTCTACCACACGACCTTGTGCAGTCCAGTAGCTACGCAGTTCAGGGCGTATATGGAAGTCGGTGTCTTGACCCACTTCTTGAATCTTTTGGCTAAGTTCTTGGTAGAAGGCTTGTCTGGCTTCGTGCGAGGCAGGTGACCAGCTTAAGAGTTGGTGCGATGACAGGCTTAGGTTGCGGTAGTTTGCGCTGTTATCCGCAATCCACAACTCTTGTTCCAATGTAGGTTGGTGCTGCAACTGTTGCCATGCCAGCTCTTCGACCAGACGCATGTAACGCAGACGAGGGTGTTCCCAGTGCAAATACACACGGTGGTCATTTTGCACAAAGATAGCATTGGCTTCATACGTGAAGGCATCGTTTGAACGGCCTAGGCGCTGCAGGTTGTACAGACCTTGCAATAATGGCAGAGGCTGGTGCTGGTGGAATTGTTTAGCACGCTGTTTCAGCTGCTCTATATGGGAACGTTTCATCGAGATGCGGTGTAAAAAGGCCAAGCCTCTATTATGAGGCAGTTTATATGGTGGCTACTAGTGCTCTAGGCGATCTGAGAGAAATTCTAAGAATGCCCGTAGTTTGGAGGGTAAATGCCGGGTGGGCGGATACAGTGCCCATGCCATGCCGCTGTAATTGGTTTTGAAATTCCACTCAGGTAGTACAGGCACAATACGGCCCGTGGCCAAAGCTTGTCGTGCGGTGAAAAAAGGTAGGCTACCTATGCCCAGATTTTGCAGTACGGCGTCTAAACGCACACCGGTATGGTTGGCGGCATAGCGCCCCTGCACTTGTACGGTGAGCTGTTTATTGCCTTGAGTGAACTTCCAACGCGAGTCACTGGGTTCTTCCCCCAAATAAATACAGCTGTGTTGCTTAAGGTCGTGCGGGTGCTGTGGCGTGCCATGTTGCGCTAAGTATTCTGGTGTGGCGCACAATAGGTGTTCGATAGACAGCAAGGGGCGACCCATCAGCCCGGGTGGGGGTTGATTGGTGATGCGTATGGCAACGTCTACTTCGTCATCAATCAGGTCTACATAGCGGTCATCCAAACGCATGGAAATATCTACTTTTGGGTAACGTGCGAGAAAATCTGGAATATGAGGGTGAATTAAGAAATGGCCTACCGCTTTAGGAACGCTGAGGCGTAATTGTCCATATGGTTCTTCATGGTGATGGCCGGACACCTCAATAGCTGCTTGGGCGGCATGCAACATATCTTGGCAGTGGGCGTACACTGCTTTGCCTGTATCACTTAAGCGTAGCTTGCGGGTGGTGCGTTGTAGCAAGCGATTACCCAACGCTTTTTCTAACCGGGCAATAGCGCGGCTAACCGCAGAGGGTGTAGAACCTAGCTGGCGAGCGGCTTCAGAAAAACTGCCTACCTCTACCACCCTAACAAATATCGCCATTTCAGCCAGTAAAGGCAGTAATTGATTTGTGCTCATGGGGAAATAATTATTTGATATTTTGGATGATTATCGCAGCACTAAGAGGTGGCTACAATAATCACCTTGAATCCCACAGGTATGAGTTGAGCATGTTGGCAACATATTGGCAGGAATTTTTAGGATTAGCGCTGATTCACTTCTTGGCGGTGTTGGCCCCCGGGCCAGACTTCGCCATTACGATTAGACAAAGTGTGCGTTTTGGCCGACGTGCGGGGATTTTTACAGCCTTAGGTATTGGGGCGGGTATTTCTGTGCATGTGTTGTACACCCTAATCGGGGTGAGTGCATTGATGCATACCACGCCGTGGTTAATGACCGCAGCCAAGTTTATTGGGGGGGCGTATTTGCTGTATCTGGGGATTAACTTCTTGCGCAGCAAACCTGCATCGCCAGATGCGCTAGACCCGGATTGCAAACCAGAAGATGCAGGGCAGAGTGGGTCTCGCTCGTTTTGGATTGGTTTTATGACCAATGCCACAAACCCTAAAGCGACGTTGTTCTTTTTGGCGGTGTTTACATCAGTAGTGCAAGCCACAACGCCTTTGTCCGTACAAGCGCTGTATGGGTTGTGGATGTGTTTGGTGAATGCCGCTTGGTTTGTGTTGGTGTGTTTGCTGTTTTCTAATCAGCAAGTACGACAGCGCTTTACCCGCAGTGGCTACTGGGTAGACCGCGGGATGGGCGTTGTATTAGTGGGGTTTGCGTTGCGCTTGCTGCTGGGCAGCGTATAAGGCCTTAGCGCATATCAAACATTTCGTGGTGAAAGCCTTTGCAGCGCAGTTGCAGTGATTCAATACCGGCTTTCAGAGCGCTACGTAAGCCTTTGGGACCACAGAACCATACTTGGAAAGCAGAGGAAGTAGGCAGTTGTTGGGCACTAAAGCGCTGCTTACAGGCAGCATCGTGTAGGGTCAGTTCTACATGGCCGTCTTCCACGCATAACTGCTGTAAGGTAGGCAGTAAGGCATCTTGCGCTGCATCACGAGTACAGTAGTGCATGTGTACCGGTGTGCGTGTGTCAGTAGCGTACTGCTGACGTTGCTGCAACATGGCTAAGAAAGGGGTAAGACCTATACCACCTGCTACCCATACTTGTTCGTAACGGTCGTCGGCATCTTGGGTGTTAAAACAACCATAAGGGCCTTCAATGGTGACGGTTTGTCCCGGTTGTACCGAGTTTGCCAAGGTAGAGGTGTAGTCACCTAACGCTTTGATGTGAAAGCTGACTAAACCAGTGCCGGGCATACAGGCGCTAGAAATCGTGAACGGGTGTGAACCCTCTTTAGCATCAAAGGTGACCAATGCGAATTGGCCTGCGTGGTGTTGCCAGTTGCTATCCACTTTACATTGCACTTCTACCAAATCATCGTGCTGGGTCACAGATTGCACCATGCCTTGGTGTTTTTTCTGTTTACCAATACTGTTGCTCAAGGCACGCAGGGCGGCCCAACTACCTAATATCATCATGACCAGCAACATTACACCTAAGGGTTGCAGCCAGTAACGCATAGGGCTTAGTGCAATGGTGTGGAACACCAGTACCAAGTACAGCACAGGCATACTACGGTGCAGCAGACGCCAAGGACGGTAAGGGAACAGCTTCCACAGACTTAGTACCAACATGCCTAACATCAGGTACAGCGTCCATTCGCCCATGTCTTTGGCAATGCCGCGCAGGCTTTCCATGCCGTACAGCACAATGTCGCGAGCAGGGCGGTTTTCAGTACCAATAAGATCGCGTATAGGGCCACTCGCTAATTTGCTCAGCCAGTGTGCGGCGGCCATGATAATGGCCCAAATACTGCTTTGTTTATGCAAGGCATACATGCGGTCTAAGCCACCTAAGGGCTTTTCTAACCACACAGGCCTGGCAGCGAGAAACATAGATAGAGACATAAAGGCAATGGATAGTATTCCTGTGATGTATAGCGATTGCTGTCGCAAAATCCACAGGCTGTCTCCAGTAAGCGGAGCAGCTAGAAACAGTTCCAATAACCAGGCGAGGCCAAATGCGCCACTAAATGCTACTAAGGCCTTGCGTGTCCCAATCATGTGTATTCTCCAAACGGGTAGATAAAGTGGGGGTGCTCAGCCCTGAGTAGGACTGAGCAAGCGGGGCTTAGTCATCAAAGCGGCTGCGCAGTATCTCACCGGTGTACATGTCTACACGTACTTTGACGCGCTGGCCTTGTGCATCATCGGCTTTCACATCAAAGTGGCGGTATTCACGTTCAATTTCGCGGAAGTTCTTGTAGCCTTGTTTTTCTAGGCGGTCGTAAACATCGCGAATGGTCAACGCGGTTTGTTGTTGGCTAGTGGCCTGAGGGGCAGCAGCGGTAGTAGGTTGGGTTTGTGCTTGAGCAGCACCGCCCAGTAACAGAGCGGAACACAAAACACTAGTGATAACAGCGTGGCGGGTTTTCATAAGGTAGACTCCTAATCGTCAACATGAAGAAAAGATTCGCAAAGGTGGAATCCATGTTGAGTAGTTTGCGCCTTCCTGTATGAACCTATTCTGAAGCGTTTGTTCATGTTCTGTTCATGTTACAAACGGTATAAAAAGGGTCTAGTCACACTTTGCGTTTGCAGAGGTAAGTATGTGGAAGAACACAGTAAGCAGAAAGATTGCGGCACTTTTTTTAGCGGGTAGTTTGGGTCTAGCAATGATGGTAGGCCCTGCCGATGCCAGTCGCTCCGATCATGAACAGGCACGCCGTGCAGTAGAAGCAGGCGAGATCATGCCACTACGAAGCCTATTGGATGCTATAGAAAGCGCTTACCCCGGTCAGGTGGTAGAGGTAGAGCTTGAGGATGAAGACGGCTTGTTGGTGTATGAAATTAAGGTACTGCAAGCATCGGGGCAACGGCTCAAACTCATTTTGGATGCCCGCACAGGCGACGTGCTTAGGGTGAAAAGCAAGTAATCCATACCAGCAGAGGGGCAAATGCGTATTCTGGTTGTAGAAGATGAACCCACCTTACAAGCGCAGTTAGTCACAGCGCTACAGGCCGCTGGTCATGTGGTGGATAGCGCTGCCGATGGTGAGCAAGGCCACTATCTGGGTAGTGTTGAGCACTTCGATGCAGTGGTATTGGATTTGGGTTTGCCGGTAATGGATGGCATTAGTGTGCTGAAGCGTTGGCGTGCTGAAGGGCTGACGATGCCTGTCTTGATACTTACTGCCCGCGATCATTGGTATGAAAAAGTAGCAGGTATTGATGCTGGTGCTGATGATTACTTAACGAAGCCCTTTCATATGGAGGAGCTATTAGCCCGGTTGCGCGCCTTAAATAGACGAACAGGTGCGCACGCTAGTGCGCAATGGCAGTGTGGGTCAGTGGTGATGGACACTGTTAGTGGGCGAGTTCTAGTGAATGAACAGCCTTTAAGCTTGACCAGTCACGAATACAAAGTATTGGAAGTATTGATGCGCCAACCCGGCGAGGTGGTGTCTCGTTCGGCACTGATAGACGCTATTTATGCCCAAGATGGTGATCGAGATTCCAACACCATTGATGTGTTTATTGCCCGCTTACGACGCAAATTACCCGAGGGGTTTATAGAAACGGTGCGCGGCATGGGCTATAGGTTGGCAACGAATAATGACAACTAAGTCTGCACAGTCGGCTAAACCAAAACGTGGACAATCGCTGCGATTTCGCATGTTGGTGGGCAGTTTGATTTGGATTGTAGTGTCAGTGGCGGTGGCGGGGGGGGGATTGCAGCAGCTGTTTGCGCAGCACGCTTCGCAGCAATTTCGTAATGAATTAAATTTGCACTTAAACCAGCTAACGGGGGCGTTTTCCTTGGAGGATGACACGCCGGCATTGGTGGTGGCGTTAAGTGATCCGCGTCTAGAGCAACCCTTATCAGGTTTATATTGGCAGGTGGATAGCCTAGATGCAGCAGGTAATATCCAACAAGCTGGGGTGTTGCGTTCACGTTCGCTATGGGATCAGGTGTTACCGGCAGGCCCTGAGCCAGAAGACGGTAAGCGTGACATGCTGTACACCTACGATTCCCCCACCTTGAAAACCCTAGAAGTGTTGTCACGTCGTATTACCTTAAGCGACGAAGACGAGGCGCATCAGTATTGGCGTTTAGTTGTCGCGGCAGACCAAGAAAATTTGAATGAACCCTTGGCGCACTTTACAACCATGTTGAGTGTGGCATTGGGAGCATTAGCCTTGGGTATGGGGGTAGCGTCTGTAGCGTTGATTGCAGGGGGTATGCGCCCACTGGGTAGATTGCGTCAGAAACTTGCCTTGGTTCGTAAAGGTACAGCGTCGCAGTTGGAAGGCGAATTCCCCAATGAGGTGCAGCCTTTGGTGGATGAATTCAACGCCGTACTCACCACAAATACTGATATCGTGCAACGTGCTCGTACTCAAGCAGGTAACTTAGCGCACGCCATTAAAACGCCTTTGAGTATTTTGGAAAATGCCGCCTATAACGACTCAGGGCAATTGGGGGCGTTAGTCAGTGAGCAGGTGTCTATAGCACGTAGGCAAATTGACTATCATTTAGCGCGAGCCAGAGCGGCGGCAGCTATGCAGGCTAGCGGATTGTTTACCCCTGTGGAGCCTGCTGTGTCAGCCTTGGTGCGTACCATGCAGCGTTTATATGTAGGGCGTCAATTAACGATTCAGGCGCAGGTTAATCCTGTGGATTTATCGTTTAAAGGGGAAGAGCAAGATCTGCATGAAATGCTGGGTAATTTGCTGGATAACGCGTGCAAATGGGCACGTGCACAGGTGCAAGTAACTGCCTATGCAGAGGGGCCATGGGTGGTGTTTTTAGTAGAAGACGATGGCCCAGGCTTATCGGCAGAAGAAAGCATCGCTGCATTTAAGCGTGGTGTGCGGTTAGATAACCAGCCCCCTGGCTCTGGCTTAGGACTGCATATAGTGGCTGAAATGGCGGAGTTGTACCAAGGCAGCATACAGGCCGAGCGTTCTGAGCTAGGCGGCTTGAAGATGGCGCTACGCTTGCCGGGTGTGGTGTAATAGCGGGATGAGTGGGCGTGTGTGCATAGTGCCGTATGGCCCATACCATGTAAATTGCTAAGGCAAAGGTATAAAGATGGCAAAACAACGCAGCAGACGCTTGAGAAAAAAACTGTACACCGGTGAATTCGTCGTACTGGGATTTGAATTCTCTTGCACGCTAGCAATGGAAAGCGAAACAGAAATCGATGCGCTGGTGGAATCTTTCACCGCTTTCATCGAAGACCGTAACTTGTTGTTGGGTGGCGGTGTAAACAGCACATCCTTCGGCGGTTTTGTAGTGGCTGCTGGCCGTTACGACTCCCCAAGCGAAGATGACCGTGCAGCTGTTCAGAAATGGCTGAGCGAACAAGCTAAATGCTCCGACGTAGTTGTGAGCGAATTGGCTGACATTAACCAAAGCGAATAAGCTTGGGTGAGGTAGCCACAGCGGCTACAGTCAAAAAAAGGCCAGGAAAATTCCTGGCCTTTTTTGTGGGTGGACGTTAGGCCCACCTTGCAATAGCGTTGCGTAGATTAGGCCGAGCCCAGTCTACCTTGTACTGCGCCTTTGTTAACCAGCGCTTTAGCTACAAACTCTTGCAGGTTCTCGTCGGTAGACTCACCAAAGCGTTTGATCAGCTCGTCGTAGCTGCGAATTGCGCCTTTTAGATCACCCATATCGTCCAGCGTAATACCGCTGTTCATCAGGGATCGGGCGACAAACTCTTGCAGCGCTTGCTCTGGGGAACCACTGTAGCGTTGGATTACTTCATCGTACAGCGCCATCTCTTTGCGGTGATCGCCGCTTTGATCCATTACCATGGCTTTGTTGATCATGGATCGACCAACACGCTCTTGGATGTAAGTAGACTCAGAGTTGCTGAAACGACGAATAATTTCATCGTAGGTTTCAACTTCTTTGTCGTGCTCATCGCGTTGATCGTACAACAGTGCTTTGTTCAGCATCGCGCTGGCGATACGTTCTTGCACGTCAATAGAAGCGGACGCATCGTAACGGTTAATCAGGGTGTCGTAGGTTTTCAGCGCATCTTGGAAATCATCGGCTTGGGCTTGTGTAATGCCTTTGTTCAGCAACGATTTCGCTACACGTTCTTGCATGTTCGGTAGAGTGGAATCACCAAAGCGGCGAATGATCTCGTCGTACACGGCGATTTCTTCGTCATGACGGCCCAACTGATCCAGCGCAACGGCTTTGTTTACCAGTGCTTTACCGATTTGATCTTGCAGCTCTTCTGTGTCAAAAGAACCGTAACGAGCAACCAGACCATCAAAGGTAGCAATAGCGCCTTCGTGATCGTCCAGCATGCCTTGCGTAATGCCTTTGTTGACAACAGCTCTAGCAACTTGATCTTGCAGAACTTCGTCATCGGATGCACCAAAACGCTTAGACAGTTCGTCGTAAGTAACGATTTCGGCTTGAGAGTCGTCTTGTTGACCCTGAGTAATACCTTTGTTCATCAAGGCACGGGCAACCCATTGCTGCAACACCAGCTCATCGGAGTCACCGTAACGACTTACGATCTCATCGTAGACAGCCATCTCGGCTTTGGGGTCTTCCAATTGGCCTAGTGTGATGCCTTTATTCAACAAGGCTCTAGCAGCCAAGCCTGCCAGCACTGGGGTCTCCGACGCACCAAAGCGGCGAACCATTTCGTCGTAGGTAGCCATTTCAGCATGAGGATCGCCGTGCTCGTCTTGTGCCGTAGCGCGGCTCAGAAGGGTTCTAGCTAACAACTCTTGCAAGACGGGTTCAGTGGACTCACCAAAACGTGTCACAACGTCATTGAAGGTGCTCAATGCAGCTTGGTAATCGCCACGCTCACTTTGTGCAATACCTTTGTTGCGCAAGGCTTTAGCAACTTGCTCTTGAAACTGTACTTCGGTGGAATTGCCATAGCGCGTGATGACAGCATCATAGCTTTCCATCTCGCCATGTGCGTAGTCAGCACGATTCTGTTGCGACTGCGCAGGTGCAGAATTTTGGGAGGATGATCCCGTCAAACGTTGTAGTAATTTAGAAAAAAAACCCATTAACCTCTCCTGTTGTTTCGCGCCAATTTTAGACTAATTAGTCGTTTCGCATAGGGCGCGAATACATAAACTTGCCCATGTTTAGGTGGAGGCAGAGTAACAATGCTTAGGCATGAAGAGGGTTAAATAGTGTAAGGATGTCCCGTGGTCACAACAAAACACGAGAATCACGCTGTTATCGCCACCTGTGCGGAAATATGTGCTTGTGGGCTGAGACGTGCAAGTAGCCCTAAAAATAGCCCAGCCTGAGCTGAGCTATAGGGGGATGACAGCGCGATGAGGGCTATTCCTCGTCTATTTCCTCGTAGCGTTTGGCTAGGTAATCCAGCAAGGCTCGCACCGACGGCAATAGTCCACGTCGTGATGGGAAGAGGGCGTGAATGATTTCAGGCTTAGGTTCCCATTCCGGCACGATGCGCACCAACGCGCCCGTATTCAGATGCTCGCGCACCATCAATAAAGGCAATTGCACTATACCTACGCCCGCTAAGGCTGAGTTTCGTAGCGCCGTCATGTCGGTGGTGACAAAGCGAGGGTTGTGGTGCACTGTGGCTTGCGCTTGATCGGGACCGTATAGCGTCCAGCTGTGCTCATTTTGCGGGCTGCCTAGGCTTAGGCTGGGCATACCATTAAGCTGGGCAGGAACGGCTGGAAACTCGTGTTCTTGGAGCAAACTGGGGCTGGCCACCAAACACTGCCTCCGGTTAGAC
>SRSN01000208.1 GCA_004791645.1 Alcaligenaceae bacterium 429 | reverse complement strand
GTCTGACTTTGCACCATAGACACGCGAGCATTGGCATCATTAATGTTGCTCACTTGCACGCTACCTACGGTGGATTTCCCCCATCGTTGCTCGGCTTGCTCAACCAATGGTGCTAATGCCACTAAGGTTGCGGGTACACCAGCAGGCTTCGGTGCAGCCGGCTGCATAAAACGCATCTCACTGGTAACCGCTGCTTTATCGGCTGGAGTGGGTAAGCTTTGCAGCCCCCACGGCATATACAGCACCATCAGAGTGACTAAACCACTCCACGTAATCATGAAGTGAAATGGCAGCCCAAATACCGATAAAGCGGCATGCGCATCCAACCACGAACGCTGGCCTTTTCTGCGTCTAAAGGTGAAGAAATCTGTGAAGATTTTCTTGTGTGTAATCACTCCACTAATGATGGCCACCAGCATGAACATGGCACAAAAACCAATAATCCATCTGGCCCATAAGCCCGACATATAGTGGAAGTTGAAGTGAAAGGCGTAGAAGAAATCCCCGCCACGCGTTGCTCTAGCGCTGACTTCTTGCCCACTTATAGGGTCCAACGTGACGCTTTTGAACCCGCGCCCACCGGCTTGTGGATCCCGCCATGATGCTGTGATCGTAGGCTTACGCTCTGTGGGCAACTGAATGCTGACTTGAGTGAGCGCAGGTTGTTGTTCACGTATGCGATCTACCGTGCGCTGCACTAATGCAGGCACATCGCCGGCTTGGTGCTGTACAGCTAATTCAGGCCGCATGTATTGCGAAATTTCTTCACGGAAAAATGAAGCTGTACCGGTTAGAAATACGGCATAGAGCACCCATCCCACCAATAACCCTGTCCAAATATGCAAATCAGACATGGTTTGGCGAATACCACGCGGTTTGGGCGGTACTTTTTTGATGACATCGCTCATAGCATTGCTCTCAAATCAGGCCAATTTGCCATAGGCCACAGCACTGCCGCCGGAACAATCACTCCCAACCATGCGCGTTTTGCTGAACGTACGGCAAACACCCAAATCACTACTGCCGCATACACTAAAAAGCTATACAACATGCCAAACATAGCCGCCTCGGCAGGCTCTTGTGGCAAACGCAGCATGGCAATAGAAAACAAAGCAGCCACCACATATCCTCCTATGATGGCTGCTACACACCGCGACATCAGCGGCAAATAACGCAATGCTTGCATGCCGCTTAGAAGTCCACGCTAGCCGAGAACATAATGGTACGAGGTGCGCCTAAACCGCTACTTAATGAGCCAGCCCAATACGCCTTATTCCCTACGTTTAATACTTGCGCGCGCAGAGTCACATTTCTACCCGCGACCACGGTGTTATAGCGTGCCCCAACGTCAAAAATAGTACGACCCGCTACAGACAACGAGTTATCCACATTAATGTATTGTTTAGATGTTGCTACCGCATTCGCCGTTAAGGTCAGACCGTTCAGGTATGGGAAATCCCATTCCACACCGGCTTTGGCTTGCCAACGCGGTGTGGAGGTAGCAAAGCGCCCCTGATTTACCCCCCCTGCCGTACGCGTCATTTTGGCTTGGGTATAGGCCACACCGCCTAGCACACGCAAGCCGGTGCTAGGCTCGCCCATAAACCCGAACTCCAACCCACGATTACGCTGCTCACCATCAAACGAAAAAACATTCGTGATGGGGTCGGTGTAGCTGCTGGGGCGTTTAATTTCAAAGGCACTCAGTGTCGTAATCAAGCTGCCACTGTCCCACTTCACACCCACTTCGTGCTGTTTGGTTTTGTACGGTGCAAAAACCTCGCCTGCGTTGGCTGCATTCACGGGTGCTGTCGCCCCTTGGCTCAAACCTTGAATGTAATTACCGTATAGCGACACTTGATCGGTGACTTTGTACAACACAGCAACAGTTGGGGTGTATGCACCCTCGTCATAGCGTGCGGAACGTGCCCCAGTCACCGTGTTATAGGTATCGCTGACAATATTCTGATGACGTATACCCACAGTTAGCTGCAGTCGTTCATCAAAAAAAGACAGCATGTCAGCCACGCCAAAACTGGTGATCGTTACCTCACCACTTTTAGGCAAGCTGGCATATCTAAAACTGGTATCTACTTTTGGCCCCCACTTTGGATCATAGATATTCGTGATCCAATCAGTAGGCATCATATTGCGCTGAAAACCAAAGTAGTAATCATGATGATAATAGGATGCATTAAAAGCTAGTTCATGACCTATAGAACCCGTATTGAACTGCGTACGTATACCCGCATCGGCGGAATCTTTCTTATAGATCATGCGCTGGAAAGAGACATTATTTTTATAATCCCCTTCCTCATTAAAAACCGTATACACAGAACTCGCTAAGGAGTTGAATTTAGTTTTGCTACGACCATAATTGGCATACGCCATGGTGCGATCAGTAATATCCACTTCCGCATGCAGCAAGGCAGCTTTATCTTCAGTAGTGGAAAACGTCCAATCCGGCGCTAATAGCGTATCTGGCTTAGGAGGCTCGGGAACGTCCATACCTTTGTCAAGAGAAATACCGCGATTCAACCCACGAACATGATCTTTATTGGTATACAAATCTGCGGAAATACGTACGCGATCGGTGCGCCAATCCAACCCTAAAGACGCCAAATCTGCACGCTTAGACTGTCCATTGACCGCACCGTCACCATCTCGGTACATAGCATTAAATCGCACACCAAACTGCTTATCATCCCCAAAACGTCTACCCAAATCTATGTGAGTACCGAACTGGGACTCCTCGGCATACGTACCTGTTAGGCGCGCCAAAGGCTCATCGCCTGCACGCTTAGGCACCAAGTTAATGCTACCGCCTACCGACCCACCGGGAGGCATGCCATTTAGCATCGCTGCTGGGCCCTTTTGTACTTCTACCCGCTCAACGAACTCAGGTGTGATGCGCCAGTAAGGCACCATCCCATACAGCCCACCCAAAGCTATATCGCTGTTGCTGACCGAAAAGCCGCGCAAGCTAAAGCTGTCCATAATCATGCCTGATGCACCATTATTGAACACGCCGGGGTCAGTAGCCGCAATGATGCTAGATAGCTCTTGAGCCTGCTTGTCTTGTATGTAGCGATCGGTATAGCTGACTACGTTAAAAGGCGTATCCATGACGTCTTTATTACCCAGCAACCCCATACGCCCACCCGTAGCCACTTGTCCACCAGCATACGCAGGCTCTACATCTGTGGCGGCCTTACCGGCTACCCGTATCGCGCTTAATTGCGTAGTTTCACCGGCTGCTGATGCAGAGTCGCGTGACAAGGTCACGTTTCTACCTTGCCTACGATATTGCACAGGTGTACCTGCCAACATACGCTGCAAGGCTTGTTCTGGAGTCATGACCCCTTTAACAGGTGTCACTTGAATACCACCCACCACATCGGGGGTATAAAAAAACTGTAGCGACGTTTGACGACCCAGCTCTATTAAGGAGTCATCCAGCGAGCGAGCAGAAATATCAATGGATACTGCAGCATCTTGCGCTTGTACCGAAGCTGCCACCCCCATCATCCCTACCGACATTACGGCAGCAGTAACTAACCTCAAACTTAAGACAGAACCACATGCCAAGCGGCGCGAGGCAATATTAGCAGTATGACGACTCACGATTCTACGCATCCTTAATGCTGCATGAATGCATGACTGCTATCGCAGCATGCACAATAAACAGATACGAGGTCTACACAACCTCTTCATGCATACAGACGCTTTAGCCTTCTCAAAACCTGAATGAGATTTATTCTTATTTTGTTACTAATTGTAAATTCGACGTAATGGGAAGATTTCAAACACCCGCTGTTGGGTATTTTCTTTCACACCAACTGGCACAATGTGAGGCAGCGCCTCTAAGAAAGCATAGGGGTCATCCACTCTGAACACACCCGATACTTTCAACTGCCCCAGTTGAGCAGTAGTCAGTCGTACAGACACATCGCTATACCGTTTGAGCTCTTGTATGGCATCGCGTAGCGGCGTGCCCCTGAACACGACTTTGCCCTCGCTCCATGCCACCGCTTTATGTGCATCGGCCGGTACGGCTGTTAGCATTCCTTCTGTAACGCGCAATGCACTACCAGCAGCTAACGCTTGTTGCGCACGATGCCAACGCGGCCCTGTTTGTACCTGCACGGAGCCTTCCAGCACCGTCACAGTGAAGCCTTGGTCCGCTTGATAAATATTGAACTGTGTACCCGTCACCTGCACAGAACCCATCGCCATCTGCACTACAAATGGCGCATTTTCTACGGTTTGCACATCAAATAAAGCCTCGCCCTGCCGCAACTGCACCAGACGTTTGTTTTTACTGAACTGCACTTCGGCCACCGTATTGGTATTCAGCATCATGCTGGAACCATCGGGCAAAATGACATTACGCTGCTCACCTTGTGCTGTGGTAAAGGCCTCTCGGTATGTAATAGCGCCGCCCCACTGCCATGGGCCTACCACTACGGCCACACCAGTTGCTCCCGCCAGTGCCACGCCATAGCCTAAAAATGCTCTGCGAGACCGTGGTTGCTTCACCGGTTTCTGTGCGTTGCTAGCACGAGGTATCGCACAGGGCTGCAATGCCTGCTCAGTAGCCATCCACAACGCCTGAATACGGTCATACTGAGTCCTATGCTGTGGATCTAGCCTCAACCATGCCTCAAACTGTTGCTGTTCTTCAGGCGTTACCGTACCCGAGCGGAAACGCTCATACCAATACGCGGCAATATCGCGCGCATCTGTCAGGGTATTGGGGTCTAGACGGTCACTCATGGGCTCTGCCACCTCTATCAATACAAGACATCAAAACACTCATAGATGATCTTGTAAATGTCGGATGGTACGCATCATATAACGCTCTACCATATTGAGTGACACACCCATTTTCTGGGCAATCTCGATATTGCTTAGCCCTTCTATCTGACGCAACCGGAAAGCTTCTTGGCAAGACTCCGGTAACAACGCCAAAGCACGCTGCATGGTACGCATCAATTCGCCTGCCTCAAAGTGTTCCTGCGCGCTGGCAGAAGTAGGTACGGCTTCTTCAGCCAAATCATCCACACTCTGCGCTTGTCGCACTTGCTCAGATCTATAGATGCTCACCGACTGATTCATGACGATGCGGTGAAAGTAGTGCGTGGAATTTCTGGGTGTGACTGACCCCATTTCCAACATTTTGAGTGCTGCATCTTGTACAGCGTCTTCAGCATCCTGCTGAATGTTGGCGCGCTTAACCCATCCTCCTAATAATTCAGCATAACGAAGAAGCCAGTTTTTCTCTGGCACCACAGGCTGGGTCATGGCCGCACACAATCACACTCAAAATACATAACGATAATAATTATCAT
>SRSN01000207.1 GCA_004791645.1 Alcaligenaceae bacterium 429 | reverse complement strand
GCGAAAATAAGCTGTTTCTTGAGCAACGTAATGGATTGAGTAATGCACATCTCTGTGAACCCTGATTCGGTATTCAATAGCCTTCAATATGGATTTAGCCAAGCGGTACTAACCAAAGAAGGAAAGCACCTTTTCTTATCAGGCCAAGTAGCAACAGATAAAGATCAAAATACTATCGCTACTGGTATGAAAGAGCAGACGCGAGTTTGTCTTGAAAATATAGAGAAAGTACTGTTAGCGACCCAAGCTAAAAAAGAGCATATTGCAATGCTGCGCATCTACATCAAAGAGGATGCCAATAACCCAGAGAATCAACTGGAAATCAGCGAGGCACTGAAAACCTTTTTCAACACTAACCCTCCTGCGTCATCCTGGGTTGTGGTTACCGGTCTTGCATTACCAGAGTGGTTAATTGAAATCGAGGCTCAGGCTGTCATTCCAGCGGTTGGATGACCTAAGGAGTTTCGCATCCACGGCATGAGGAATTCAGGACTCTGTTAGTTGGTTTGAGCTTGGATCGATACTAGAAAGTCTTAGTATCGACCCATATATGTCTACAGGTTGGGGCTGGGGGCTTTCGGAAGTAGTTGCAGCTAGTTGCTACTTTCACCATTAGCCTTATGCCTCATCAGCCCCTATTTACCCTCACGCATACTGGGCGAGCTGCGCTGCCAATTGCTGCTGATAAAAGTTATTGCCATTGCGTGTATCGAATGCATTGGCTGCTTCTTGAGCGTGTTGTAGCGCTTCGTCTAACCCCATACCTACATCCATAGACAGACCGCGTTTTTTGGCAGCCTGCAACAGTACTGCGACGGCAGCATGGAGGCGGAATTGGCGGAATTTGTTTTCACTTTTGGGGAGAATTTTGAGTTCTGTAGTGGCAAGATTCTCAGCTTCTTGCCATTGGTCGCTTGCCATCAAATACAGGATGAAATCGGCATTGGTGTTTAAAAATTCAACCTGATTTTTGGTGAGTTTGTAGCCTCTTTCAAAACGCTCTTGTGCGGCTTCTTTATTACCTAACGCCCAGAAGGATAAGGCCAGCATGCCATTGGTCAGGTGTGGGACCTCGCCACATCGTTGTCTGCCAGAGACCAACGGTTTGCCCTTGGTGACGGCAGCTTGGTGATCGTTGTGGTAGAACTGGAAATGTACTTCGTCATTGGTTTCGCAGGCGGCGCAATCGTTCATATGGTCTTGTTTGGCCGCTTGCCATTCAGCACGTAAACGTAGCACGTCCTCGGGTTCGCCCATACTCATTGCCACCATGGTGCGGATTTTGTAATAGGGCTTTAATGAGTACTGAAAGCCCAGGTACTTCTGCTTCATGTCTTCCAGTAAGTTGTCGATTTGCGCTTTGGAAATTTCAGGGAAGTCGACGATGCTTAAGGCTACCCATTTGTATTTCCACATCAGGTCGTCTTCATCGATGTGGATTTCTTTGTCTTCGAACTGTTTGATCATCCACGCAAAGGCCAACAGTTGCTTTTTAGGCATCCCTAAAGTGTAGGTGGCATCCATGAGCATTTCGCGTGCTTCGTAGCCGGCTTCTACATCGTTGTCGGCATCGGCTGCCTTAATGGCTTGTTCAATCAGGCGCACGCCTTCTACGCTGTTTTCACCTACTTCGTAGGCTTCTTCCATGTACTCTTGAGCATTCATACTAGTGTTCCTTCTGTCTAATGGCTTGCAAGCGTAGGCTGCTGCAAAGCTGCGTGTTTTTTAACCGCACTGTGTTGACGAATAACCAGTAGCGGTAAGCATCGTGAGGTGTATTCGGTTGTGTAGGCCATAGGCCTTATTTCATTGCCTTAATGATATGCAGTAAGCCTTTGTTCATTAAGGTGACCTCGTCTTTCTTCAGGGGATAATGCCCCATCAACAAGGCTTGTACATACAACACCTCAACCACCTTGCAAATGGTGTCTACGCTTTTCCCTGAGCAAAATACAGATTGCACCACTTCATTGTGAAAGTTCAGGTAGAGCTGCGCCAGCGGTGCGTTTTCTTTTTCCTCTTGCAAGCTGCCTAAAATGCCACCAAACAAATCATTACTGGCTTCGGCTACGCGTCCTAATTCGCGCTCGGCTTGCTTTTGCTGATTGCAGATGTACAGCATGGGGATATCGTGCGGGCTAAAGTAGTTGAGCACCGCTTCGACTTGGTAAGTTTCCATGCGTGCATTGAGCTGACTGAGTAAATCTGCAAAAGCACGTTCTTCTTCAGGGAATAGAGGTTGGAAGGCAAATTCTACGTCTTCGGCTTGGAAGAGTTTGAATACCTCGTGGCCCAATATTCCATTCAAATGTCTGAGGATGGCTGAGTCGTAAGCGTAGCCACCGTTAATCAGGGGCATTTGCTGAGCACGAGCCACATCGGCAATTTGGCGGAACTCATCTACGCTCTGGGTGTAATAGACCACCTCGGATCGCGATAATAGGGTTTGCAGGTTTTCTTCACCATTAAGGGTGCGAAAGTTCAGGTGCGGGTAAATGAACTGCAGCAACTCACTGTCTTCACACGCTAAGGCTTTGAAAGCTAAATAGTGTGTATTGAGCAGGCGCTGTAATTGCTTTTCAGGCATCGCTTTGATTTGTTGTTTCAGCGATGCTCCCAGTTCTTGGCTGACACGTTCTAGCGCTTCATTCTGGTAAAAGGCTTCACGCGATGCAACAGGTTGCAGCTCTTTTGTCCAAATGACAGTGCGAGTAAAAAATGCCCACTCTGGCATCACTTCCTCTACCGCATCGCTCACAAACATGCGATTCAAATAAGCGCGGTGTAGTTTACGTGCGTGGGTACTGACAGCAAAGGGAATTACATACGCGACAGCAAAGGTATTGCCACTGTCGTTATGCAAGATGAAATAGTCTTGCAGTGATCGCATTTCTTCTGCACCAAATAGCGTGCGCCCAAACTGCAAAACTTCGTAGTGATTCAAAGCCTGTAAGTCTGCCAAACTGCCTACTTTATTGCTGTGCTCGTTTAGCCATAAGCGTTTGTGTTGGTCTTTAAGGTAAATAGGCACTTCCAAGCAGGCACCATACTGGAACATGTACTCACGCAGGGTGTTGTGCAGATCAGCATAGGTTTCCGCAGCAATCTCTGTTTTGTACGTTAAGTACACAGTGGTACCGATTTCAGGGTGGGATTCTGGTGCGAGCTCGCGGATTTCATAAGTGCCATCGCCTTTACCGTTCCACTCTAATACTGTGCCTGTTTTGGCTGAGTGGGTCACTAAGCGAATCTGAGTGGTCACTACAAAGCAAGACAATAAGCCTATGCCGAAACGGCCAATAAAGCTTTGCTCGCTGCTTTCACCAAAGTTCTTCTCGCCTTTGGAGGAGCTGGCAATAGTCGCCAAAAATATCTCAACTTCGTCGGCTGTCAGGCCAATACCATTGTCAGTAAACACTAAGGTTTTGCTGTTAGCGTTTTGGTCTTGTTGCAACTCTACATTGATCTCGCCAGTATCGAATTTACTGTCCCACAATTTACGGGCACGAATGGCGTCAGTACCATTTTGCAAGAGTTCACGGATGTAGACGTTTTGGTCGCTGTACAAATGGTTGGACAGTATGTCGATCATGCCTGCAAGGTTGACTTGGAAGCGGCTTTCTTGGCTCATGTAGGGGGCTCAAATTTGACGAATAAGAAACTTCATCATGCTAGAGAGTCGTCATGGAAATAACAAGCACGTTGACGTAATTTGAGATTCTGTAATAAATGGGTGCAATTATGTAAACCGTAAAACAGCTGCTGTTCATGCTCTCTTTGTTCATCACAGAGAGAGGGTTAGCTCTCACGTCGTAGAGATAAGAAAGGTGGCTAGGGGCAAGGTATCTAAGCAGATATATGAACTGTTATGCCGTGGCCGACAGGGGCGAGGAAAAAAAGAACGAGAGGCCTTAGGGCGTCTCGTTCTTGTGGTTGTGATTGTCTTTAGGAGGAGTAAAAGAGACTACACTGCAGCTAGTGTTGAGAATTAACTGGCTTTTTTAAATTTTAAAGACATAAACCCTTCTAGAGAGTCGTCTTTTATATCTAACCACGGTTTTGGTAATTGAGCGGCTAAAGTTCCAGTAATAGTAGAAGCATAGGATTTATTTCTGAATCCCATAATGTCGGACTTCTTATCTTCTAGCCATTTTTTAAATAATTCAGCTTGTTGATGAACTGGGAAGCTTGGATAGTCAGTAGCACCAGTGAGGTCATCAATGTAGTTGGCTTGGAAATCAATAGACTGAGCGTCAGTATTCAATTTTTTATGATTTTTTAGCCAGCTATCTATATCTTTACGTCGTTCATTCTCATTAGGTAGCTGTATTTTCCCCATGATAACGTCACGAACGTACCAAGCTTGCGCATCAAACATATTGAATGTGAACCATTGATCTTGCATGCCAAGATAAATAAGTTTCGGGTTACTTTGGAAAAATACCCCTTTATATAAATTATCGGGATATAAACAGTTATGTGTTTCCAAACGCAGTTCGTCAGGCAAGAATGGGAAATGAAAGATATATCCGGTACACATAACAATGGCATCAAAAGCTTGGCTGCTACCATCGCTAAAGTGCACAACGTTACCTTCAATATGTTCTAAGCCAGGCTTCTCGTTAACGGCTTCTGGCCAGTTATAGCCAAATGAACCACCACGATGGCTAATCGTGACCGATTTAGCGCCGTACTTATAACACTGTGAGCCTATATCTTCTGCAGAGTAGCTACCGCCTACCAGCAGTATATTTTGTCCTTCAAATTCCAACGCATCACGGAAGTCATGTGCGTGTAAGACACGCCCAGGAAACTGCTCTAAGCCTTTGTAGTAAGGCATATTAGGGGTGGAGAAATGCCCTGTTGCTACGACAACATAGTCAAACTCTTCCGTTTCTTGCTCACCCGTTTTATGGTTCATTACCGTGACACTAAAGCGTTGTGTGTCCTGGTCAAAGGTTACCCAGCGTACTGGACACTCAAAGCGCATGTACGTAAACAAGGCCCGTTTATCTAAACGCCCCATGATGTAGTCTTTAAGCACTTCACGTGGTGGGTAGGAGGGGATGGCCTGACCAAAGTGCTGGTCAAAACTATAGTCAGCAAATTCTAGGCACTCTTTAGGGCCGTTAGACCATAAGTAGCGATACATACTGCCGTGTACGGGTTCTCCGTTTCTATCTAAGCCTGTACGCCATGTGTAGTTCCACATACCACCAATATCATTCTGCTTTTCATAACAGACAATTTCAGGGAATTCGCTGATATTGGATTTTTTACGTAATGCTTCAAACGCACGTAATTGAGCCAGACCACTAGGGCCAGCACCTAGTATTGCAATTCTTGTTTTTGACAAAATCAAACTCCATTTCTTTTTTGCGCTACCAATATTGGTAATTACGCTCTGTTTTTAATAA
>SRSN01000206.1 GCA_004791645.1 Alcaligenaceae bacterium 429 | reverse complement strand
AAGATCTGGTTCGCGACATCCAAAACTGGCTGGACGAACAACGTCGTCAACAGCAAGAAGCGGAAGAAAAAGCAGCGGGTACTTTCGTACATGTTGACCCTAGGTTTGACGAAAAACGACAAAACATTGACGTACCTCCGCCGGCAGTAGACAACGAATAGCAAAGGCGACGCTCTCGCGTCATTCAGCGCTAAAATCCACAGGTACCCACTCGGGTACCTGTTTTAGTCTAGACTGTAGTATCACCTCTTTATTTGCTGCGTCCCCATGTCTGTATCGTCTGAGAACACCTCCGTTATTGCCCAGGCCAAACGCTTGGTTGTGAAAGTAGGCTCGTCGCTAGTGACCAATAATGGTCGCGGTATTGATAGCAATGCCGTTGCACAGTGGTCGGCACAAATTGCTGAACTGCATCGTCAAGGCAAACAAGTTGTACTGGTATCCAGCGGCGCGATTGCCGAAGGTATTGCCCGCCTGGGCTGGACACGCCGACCTAGTGTGATGCACGAACTGCAAGCCGCCGCAGCTGTCGGGCAAATGGGGCTGATTCAAGCCTATGAGGTGGCGTTTGCTAAACATGGCATCCGTACTGCACAAATTCTGCTGACGCACGAAGACTTGGCAGACAGACACCGCTATTTGAATGCGCGCAGCACGCTATACACACTATTAGCGCTGGGTGTAGTACCTATCGTGAACGAAAACGATACCGTGGTCACCGACGAAATTCGTCTGGGCGATAACGACACCTTAGGTGCTCTGGTCACCAATCTAATTGAAGCGGAATCCCTGATTATCCTGACCGATCAAAAAGGGCTCTACAGTGCCGACCCTCGCAGTAACCCAGACGCCGAGTTTATTTCGGTGGCTCAAGCTGGTGATCCAGCTCTGGAAAAAATGGCGGGCGGTGCTGGCAGTGCTGTTGGTACAGGCGGTATGTTGACCAAAATCTTGGCCGCCAAACGCGCCGCCAACAGCGGTGGCCATACCGTGATTGCCTCTGGTAGAGAAGAAAACGTCTTACACCGATTGGCTCAAGGCGAATGCATAGGTACAGAACTACGTGCCACCCTACCCGTAAAATCAGCGCGCCAACGCTGGCTGGCGAACCACCTGCGTGTACGTGGTCGCGTCACACTAGACGAAGGCGCCATCAAAGCGCTGACCAACGGCCATAAAAGCTTACTACCCATAGGTGTGATACATGCTGAGGGTGATTTCGAGCGTGGCGACGTAGTAGCCTGCGTAGATGAGCATGGCGTGGAATACGGACGTGGCTTAATCAACTACTCCAGCTCTGACACCCGACGCATCTTGCGTACTCCTAGCCATAAAATCGCTGAGATTTTGGGTAGCATGTCTGCATCCGAGCTGATTCACCGTGACAACATGGTGTTTAGCCAGAGTAGCAACGCATAAAAAAGGGGCTTAAGCCCCTTTTTTATTACCTCGGTAGCCCCTATTCACCTGCTGCTTCAATCATATGACCAGCCGACACATCAGGCTGAGACTGCGATTTCGGCCGTGACGGATGATAATCATATTCTTTTGGCCATGGCGTAGTGCCACCGGTAGTCTGGTGACGTTTATAGAACGCCACAAAATCGGACCAGCACAGTGCTTTGGAATACAGCCAACCCTGCACAAAATCTACACCATTAGCACGTAGGTAGTCAGCTTGCTCTTGGGTTTCCACCCCTTCAGCCACCATCACCAGACCTAGGCTTTGCGCCATCTTAATGATGTGCAACACCACTGCACTAGACGCCGCACCAGTACCAATAGAATGAATAAATGCTTTGTCTATTTTGAGCACATCCACTGGCAAACTCTGCAAATACTGCAAACTTGAATACCCTGTACCGAAGTCATCAATTGCCACGACAAAACCGTCATCGCGCGCCGTGTTCAATGTGTCTCTAGCCGCTTCAATGTCCATACTCACCCGCTCGGTGATCTCTAACCACAATTGCTCAGCCTTGACCCCTTGCTCAAGAAAACTTTCACGTAGCACAGGCAAAATACGACCACTGCGCACGTCATGCGAACTCAAATTCAGGCTAATGTGTAGATTACGATCCAGCACCAGAAAATCGCCCGCCTCAACCACCACACGATCAACCAACAAGTTGGTCAACTCAATGATTTGACCGCTTTTTTCTGCCGCAGGTACAAACTCTTCTGGACTGATCCATGAGCCATCACCGCGCTTCCAGCGCATCAAGGCTTCAGCCCCCACACACGCACCGGTTTCTAAATGCATGATGGGCTGATAATACACTTCCATCTCACGTCTACGTAAAGCCAGCCGCAACGCCGCAGTAAGTGATCGTGGCTTTAGCATTAAGTACAGGGTGAGTAACAAGCTCAACATGGTGAGCATCAATATAGTGGGCATCATGCTTTCGCGGTTTTCCTGTATATAGCTAAGAAAACCTTGTCTAGGCACCATTGCCACTGCTAGCCAATTCCCGTAGCGCTCCATGACAGTGATGTAGCGTTTATCTTGCCATTGCGCACCGTTTTCAACACTGAATACTTGCGTAAGCAACTCTTGTGGAAAAGCGGCTGAGGCTGCTACTAAGGTACCGTCTGTGGTAGCTAATGCTAACAATGCTGGGCGCGTTAGATACATATCCATAAACCGCCATTCCCGCACCATAGCCTCGTAATTACCATAGCGCAGTAGAAGCACCCGCTCTGCTTCCAACTCGCTTAGCTCTATACCTGCTGTTACTTCCAGTCCACCGGGCGTACCAAAACTAACATCTTGTATCCCCATGAAAACATTTACTTGCCCCCATAAGACACATTTTTTTCCATCGGGCATGGTGTACGCTACTTCCTGAATAGCAGGAGAGTTCACCGCCACTTGCCGCATCCTCTCCAAATGCAGTGGCGAACAGGGCTCTACCTGATACGCTGACAATGCTTTCAATGCATCTTCGGCGGCTCGCAAGGTATCTTCTGTGCGCATCACAATAAGGTGATCGACACTACGTAACCTCTGTTCTTCACTG
This sequence comes from Alcaligenaceae bacterium 429, assembly GCA_004791645.1. Taxonomy (GTDB): domain Bacteria; phylum Pseudomonadota; class Gammaproteobacteria; order Burkholderiales; family Burkholderiaceae_B; genus Paenalcaligenes. The sequence goes on along the minus strand of SRSN01000206.1, from coordinate 2,480 downwards.
TATAGACTGAATTGCCATGACAACATGGCAAAGAGCAAAGAAGGAACTATGGCGCCCAAGCCAAGCATGGTCATCCTGATCAGCGCCGCTTTATAACGATGCATATCGGAATCCCAACTAGAAAAATATAAAAATACAAAAGAAATCTGAGCAGAAAAAGGTGCGCGCGCTCATTGCGCAACAAGCCGCACTTCAGACTACCGTTCTTTTCCCGTTTTTTGCGAATTTAATCGCTACTATTTATATCAGCCATTGATCCTGCCACCTTGCAGCAGCACTGCTTTCTACGTACCATGTGAGAGCGCATTCGGTATGGTGATCACCACATACCGTTTCTTATTTTTGCCCTTCCTTTTTCATGACTAGCACCCTTTTCCAGCTATTAGGCGGTATAGGCCTGTTCCTGATCGGTATGTCTATGCTTACCGACGGTCTGACGACATTTGCCGGTAATTCTTTACGTCAAGCGTTAGCACGTTTTACAGGAACGCCATTTCGTGCCTTTACATCCGGTGCGTTAATTACCATCTTACTGCAGTCTTCCACCGCCACCACCGTTACCTTGATCGGTTTTGTCAGTGCGGGCTTAATTAGCTTCACACAAGCCATAGGCGTGGTGATGGGCGCGAGTTTGGGTACTACCGGTACTGGTTGGATTATCGCCACATTGGGGCTAAAGGTCAGCCTAGGGCTCTATATGCTGCCCCTCATAGGCATTGGGGCTTTTATCAAGTTATTAGGCCGTGGCCGCTGGCCTGCGTTAGGGATAGCCATGGCCGGTTTTGGCATGCTGTTTGTGGGGATTGATACCCTGCAATCTGGTATGACCGGCTTAAGCAGCATGCTGAACTTAGAATCGCTGCAACCGGATAGCTGGTGGCATCGTATTCTTATCATGCTGATTGGTACGGTGATGACGGTGATTCTGCAGTCATCCGCCGCAATGGTCGCCGCCACGCTGACCGCCTTGGACGTAGGTGCCATCAGCTTCGAGCAAGCCGCCATTCTGGTGATTGGTGCTGCCATCGGTACCACCATGACTGGGGTATTAGCCGCTATTGGTGGCTCCATTCTGGCCCGCCGTACCGCACTGACTCACGTGCTGTTTAACCTCTCTAGTGGCTTAATTGCGCTGCTGATTCTACCCCTGCTGCTGTGGCTTATAGATGCCATGCAAACCTACATGCATCTGCAAGCAGGTGCTGTGGCGCTAGCCGCCTTCAATACCTTATTTATTGCAGTGGGTGTAGCGATCTTCTTGCCCAACGCCGCGCGCTTTGCACGCCTGATAGAACGCATACTGCCTGAACGTGAAAACACGCTGACTAGCCAGCTGGATGACTCGCAATTGCAAGTACCTGAGTTGGCCTTAGGCTCTATGCATAAAACGCTGGTGTTGCTGTCTAACGAGCTATTTACCGTAGGCCGCCAACTATGCACCATGCCTACTGAATCGCCGTTAAGCCCTACCGAACGCCAACGCTTACACAAGGCGTTAGAAGACTCACAGGAGTTCTTTGCTGGTATACGCTTAACCGATGAACATGATGCGTTGGTGCCTACACACTTAGCCCAAATGCATGTACTGGATCATTTGCTCAGACTCTACGGTCGCACCGTTAATGTGCGCCTGACCGCTATAGAAAATGTGCCTGCTATTCTTCAAGAGGCTTTAAACAGCACAGACCACCTACTGAAACTCGCCATTCAAGGCGTATCAGGACAAGCTGAAGAGGGCTGGTTGCAGGTGTTGGCCCATCAAAATGAGGCTCTAGGTTTGTTACGCCAACAAGCACGTACACAAATCATGACTGAAACTGCTAACGGTTACAGAGACTCTGCCCAAGCCCTGCATATTCTGGACTCCATGCGCTGGCTAGAACGCATCGCTTACCACGTATGGCGTATCTGCCATTACCTTTCTACCGAGAACCAAACTATCGTAGAAAGCAGTACAGACATAGAGCCTGCGTAAATGACAGCAAAGCCTATTTAGGCTTTGCTTGATCCGTCTTGCACCGGCAATGCGGTGGAATACTTAATTACTTCCATTGCAAAGCTGGAGCTGACATCGTGCAAATCGCATGCTTGAATCAGCTTCTTATAGACGGCGTCGTAACCTTGAATGTCATTGACGATCACACGCAATAAATAATCCACATCACCACTCATTCTATAAGCCTCTACGATTTCTGGAATATCCTGAACCGATAAGGCAAATTTCTTAATCCACTCTTCGTTGTGATGATTCGTGGATACTTTCACAAATACCGTCGTATTTAACCCTAATTTTTCAGGGTCACACAGTACAACGCGTTTCTGAATAACCCCTTCTTCTTTTAATTTCTGTATACGCTTCCAACATGGCGTACTGGATAAACCCACACGGGCAGCGATTTCGCTAATAGCCACATCTGCGTCTTCTTGTAGCATTTGCAGAATTTGCCTATCAATAATATCCAATTTTCTTTCCTTAAAAT
>SRSN01000205.1 GCA_004791645.1 Alcaligenaceae bacterium 429 | reverse complement strand
CTACTGTCTGCCGTAGTCTTAGGCTGCGAAAGTGTTTTTTTATTTGAGACACCAAATCACAAAAAGTATTTCCGCAGTCCCCCAGCGTCTGCAATGAATACTGACGTCAGAATTGCACCATTTAGGTATGCGTCTGCGTCCCTAAATACAGCTCCACCATTTCCGGGTTATTCAGCAGTTCATGCGCCGCCCCCGCCAGTACCACTTTACCCTGATCCAGAATGTAAGCCCGGTCACTGATGTCCAGCGCTTGGCGAGCACGTTGTTCTACCATTAACACCGCCACATTTAACTGCTTAAGCTGCACAATCACATCGAAAATAGACTGAATGAGCTTAGGCGCCAAAGCGGCTGTGGGTTCATCCAGAATGATGAGTTTGGGTGAACGTATGAGCGCACGAGCGAAGGCTAGTTGTTGGCGCTCCCCGCCAGATAAGGTGCCTGCTTGTTGAGAGAGGCGTGTCTTCAGAGCGGGGAATACCTGCAACATTTCATCGATTTGGCTGCGCGTGACCCGTTTATCCGCCACCAACAGGTTTTCGTAGACGCTAAGCGTGCGAAAGACGTTGGTCACTTGTGGTACGTAGGCTAAGCCTTGTTCGATGCGGGCTTCGGTGCCTAAATGGCTGATGTCTTGACCGTATAGTTTTACCGACCCTTTGGTGCGGGGTAGCAGCCCTAGCAGTGCTTTCAGAAATGTCGATTTACCAGCACCGTTGGTGCCTGCAATGGTGACGATTTCTTGAGGGTTCACCGACAGATCTATGCCGTGAATAATATCCACATCGGTGTAGCCGCCAGCCAGCCCATCAATGGTAAGGACTTCGTTCATATCACACCTCCCATGTAGGCTTCCTGCACAATTGTAGAGTTCAGTACGTCGTCTGGGTCACCTTCGGCAATCACCACACCTTGGTCCATCACGTAGAGACGCGAACATAAGCTTTTGAGGGCTTGTAGGTGGTGCTCTACGATGAGTAGGGCAATGCCTTGTTCTTTAAGGCGGCGAAAAATATCCATCATCTCACCGATACGAACGGGGTTCACGCCCGCAAAGGGTTCATCCAGCAAAATCAACGTGGGTTGCTGCATGAGTACGCGAGCCAGTTCCAGTAGTTTTTTCTGACCACCGGATAGCTGTGAGGCCGGTAGGTCACGCACATGGGTAATACCCAGCGTGTCTAAAATTTGATCGGCTTGGGCGGTACGCTGTGTGGTGGTGTCTTTCATGGTGCCGCGACGTAGCCACGCCGTCAGCATGTTTTCTTGTGAGCGGTCTTGCGCGGCCACTAACAGATTTTCTAGTACTGATAGCTTCCCAAATTCACGCGGAATTTGGAAGGTACGGCACAAGCCTAAGCCAGCACGTTTATAGGTGGGCTGATGCAGTATGTCTTGCCCATTAAAACTGATGTTGCCAGAGGTGGCGGTGAGCTGGCCGGCAATGGCGGCGAACAGTGTGGTTTTGCCCGCACCGTTCGTGCCCGCCAAGCCAATGGTCTCACCGGCATTTACGTGCATGCTGGCATTGTTGACCGCCAGAAAAGGGCCATAGCTCACACTGACGTTTTCTACTTTTAGCATGAGGCTCTCCTAGTCTTTACGCCCAAATAGGCCTTGCGGGCGGAACAGGCTAAAGCCCATCAGAATCAAACCAATAGCACCCAAACGTATGTGTGCAATTTGTACGTCGGACACACCGGGCAGGAAGTCACCTATAAAGCGCGAGCCTTCTAGGATCATCACTAGCACTAAGCTGCCGAATAAAGCACCACGCATGCTGCCTACGCCACCCAGAATGATGGACATCCAGACATAGAAAGTAATCAGGGCGATGAACTGTTCGGGCGAAATGTAGCTGATGAAATGCGCATAAAATGCACCCGCCAAGCCAGCTAAGAACGACCCAAACATCAGAACTTTGATTTTGAAGGTAGAGGTTTTTTTGCCTAGGGCAGTAACAGCCACTTCGTTGTCGCGAATAGCACGCAAAATACGGCCAAAGCTACTGTGTTGCAGCAGATAAACGGCCACCATCGCAAGCAGCACGGTTGCTGCAATCACCACGGCAAACAGCCGGTTTTGCGCCAAGCTGGATGACAACGAGAATAACGGCGGGATAGAGGCTAAGCCTTGCACACCGTTAGTGAGCCAGTCTTCTTGTTGAATCACCAAGCGTACAGTTTCGGCGAAACCCAGCGTGACAATGGCAAAGTAGTCTTCTTTTAAACGCAGGGCGGCAAAGCCAATGGGAATGGCGGCTAAGGCGGCAATCAAGCCAGCCAGCACCATGGATAAACCCACCGACATACCAGCGAGCGACAAAATTGCCGAGGCATAAGCACCAATAGCGAAGTAGGCAACGTGACCAAAGTTGATCAGGCCTGTTTCACCATATTGGATGTTTAAACCTATGGAAAGCAGGGCGTAAATGGCACCAATGATGCCAATGGATAATAAATAGGCTTCCATGCGAGTCCTCTAGCGGGTTTTTTCTGCGGAACCTAATAAGCCAGCAGGGCGAATCAGGAGCACCAGAATCAGGATGGAAAAAGCCGCAACAATCTTGTAGCTGGGGCCCACAAAGGCAACGGACAGCTCTTGGACCACGCCCATGATGACAGCGCCCAATACCGCGCCTACGGGGTTACCAATACCACCCAGAATCACCGCTGAAAACGCAGGAATAATGAATTCCCAGCCGAACTCAGGCAGCAGTACGCTCTTAGAGGCAATCAGCACACCACCTAGGGCAGATAGCACACCAAATAAGCACCACAAGAACCAGATCAGGTATTTGGGGCGAATGGCGCTTGCGCGTGCGAGTTCTGGATTGTCCGCGATGGCGCGTAAACGGCGGCCCAAGTTGGTGTAGCGAAAAATAGCAAACACAATCGCCAAGGTGACGGCACTGGTAAAGACTATCCAGAGGTCAGAGGGCAAAATGCGTACGCCATTGAAGTTCCATGCACGCACTAAGGGGAAGTCATAGACCTGAGGTTGGCTGCTCACGCTAAGTTGCAAAATACTGCGCATGAAAAACGCTAAACCTACGGCAGCCAACAGGTTCACGACCATAGGCGCACGGGTTAGTTTACGGAAGATCAGTTGGTAACTGGCCAAGCTAATCAGCATGCACAGCAGCATGGCGCCGCCAACGGACAAGAAGAAGTAGGGCACACCAATGGATTGAAAGGCCAAAGCCGCATAAGCCCCTACCGTCATGGTGTCACCCACCGCAACGTTAGGGAACTTAGAGATATCCAGCACTAGCGTTAACGCTAGTGCTGGCAAGGCAATGATCATGCCTTCAATCAACCCGTTGATGACCAGATTAATTAACAAAATACTGGACATGTGTAACAACGCTCCGGGGCGATCTATCAGTCAAGGGATACGGTGTCTACACGGTCAAACTGACCCTTTTTGATGACGTACACGCCAAAGTCGGGGTTGGAATCACCGTACTCGTCGAAGTTCAGTCGGCTGGACGCACCTTCGTAGTCAATTTCCTGACCTTGATCTAGCAGCGCTTTACCTTCGGCAAAGGAATACACCTTAGTGCCCTCAGGGTTGGATACGGCACGAATCTGATCGCTGATTTGCTGTGGTGTGGCGTCTGGGCCGGCTTTTTGGGCGGCTAGCGCTAAGCTGATCACCATGTCGTAGGTCATGGCAGCGTAGACGTTATCGGCTAACTCTGTGTTGGTAGCTTTACGGTAGCGTTCGCTTAGGTCTTTGTAGCTGTCAGCGTTGGTATTGGAAACCGTATCAACGGAAATAATACCTTCGGTAGCGGCTTCCCCTAGCGCTTGTACCAGTTCTGGGTTGGCAGCCCAACCGGGAATAATCCAGGCGTTTTCGGCGCCAGATTGGAACCATTCACGCAGGATGATGGTGGTGTCGGGTAGGTACGATCCCATGACGATCACGTCGGGGTTTGTGGCAAGGACTTGTTGTAGTTCAGAGCGGTAGCTACTACGGTTTGGTTCGTAGACTACGTTGGTCAGGACCTCACCGCCTTTTTCTTTCCAGGCTTTGATGAAGCCATCGGTGTTGCCGCGACCTGACGCATTATTAAATGCCATTGTGGCAGGGCGTTTGTAGCCGTTTTTCTCGGCGATCTCCGCAAACGCACGGCCAAAGCGGTCGTTGGTAGCTTGATAGCGCCACACTAGATCTTTTTTATCCAACTCAGAAATAGCTGGTGCGCCGGATACGTTCATTTCAATAATGTTGGCAGCATCCGTCAAGGGCAGCACGGCCAGTGTGACACCCGAAGCCCACGTACCCAAGATGGCTTGTACGTGATTAATTTCAATCAGTTTTTTAGCGGCCAGTACGGCGGCTTGAGGCTGTGTTTGTGAGTCCTCGGAAATCAGGCGCAGTGAGCGACCTGCCATGCCACCAGCTTGATTGACTTCTTCAACGGCAATTTCCATAGCTTTGAGCATATTGCCGCCGTAGGGTGAACCGGCACCGGTGATGGGAACCAAACCGCCAATCAGCAACTCGTTGCTGGGGGCTTGGGCGTTGGCATAGCTGCCAATGCTAAGGGCTGCGCCTAGAGTGAGGGCAGCGTAGAGTGTTTTGTGGCTTTGTCTCATCCTGTTTCTCCTTGTTTGTATCATCTGTAATGGAGTGGTATGGCCGGGGTTATAGCTGGTTTTTGATCCATTCCCCGTTTTTAAGAATGCCTTTAAGTTGGGCGCCTTGGTTGAGTAGTACCTCAATGTTTTCCAAGGGGTTACCTTCTACAAAAAGCAGGTCGGCATAAGCACCTGCTTTGACTACGCCAAGTTGCTCTTCTTCACGTAGCACTTTGGCAGCGTTCGTGGTGGCTGAGCGTATGGCTTCCAAATTACCCAGAATCTGGGCGCGTATTTTCAGCTCGTTAGCTTGCTGATCATGGGTTTGGCCTAGTAAGTCAGAGCCAAAAGCCATGGTGACGCCTGCGTCATGAGCAATGCGCAAGGCGTGTAATCCGGCGGTACGTACCCCGTCAATTTTGTGGCTAAGATCGGCTGGGAAACCAAATTTAGGGCCATCGTTAAACAAGGCGTCGTAGGTCACGTTGGTGGGCACCAAAATGGCATCATGTTCACGCATGACTTTGGCGCTTTCTTCATCAAGTAGGTTGCCGTGCTCAATGGTGCGTACCCCGCATTTCACAGCACGTGTAATGGCTTCGGCGGTATAAGCATGAGCCATTACATACGTGCCTGCGTTGGCGGCTTCTTCCACAATGGCGCGCAATTCAGTTTCGGAATAGCCCAAAAAATGTATAGGGTCATTAGGAGAGGCTACACCGCCTGACGCCATGACTTTAATTTGTGTTGCACCTTTTTGTATTTCTTCGCGCACGGCCAGACGCACATTATCTACACCGTCTACTACACGTGCAATGGCACCTAGACGATGACTGCAAGCACAAGGTTCGATTACATCATTACGCGCACGGAAGTCGCCATGACCACCTGTTTGGGATAAGGCTCTACCAGATGGATAAATGCGTGGGCCGGTCACTAACCCTGTCTCGGTGGCTTGGGCTAAAGAG
>SRSN01000204.1 GCA_004791645.1 Alcaligenaceae bacterium 429 | reverse complement strand
TTGTCCTGTGTCCGATGAATTTGTGTCACGCATTTTCCAGCGCTTGGGCTTCGAGTTCCAGTGCAAAGATCAGGTGTTTACGGTTGTGCCACCTAGCTACCGTTTCGATATGCAGATCGAAGAAGATCTGATCGAAGAAGTGGCTCGTATCTATGGTTTTGAAAATCTGCCTGATGTGCCGCCTGTAGCGCGCGCCGCCATGTACGAGAAACCGGAATCTTTGCGCGGCCCTCACGCATTGCGAGCCACTATGGCTGCATTGGATTTCCAAGAGGTCATTAACTACTCGTTCGTAGAAGAAGAGTGGGAAAAAAATTACCACGGAAACCAAGACCCAGTGCGTTTGTTGAACCCTATTGCTAGCCATCTGGCTGTGATGCGTTCTTCGCTGTTGGGCGGCTTGCTGGCTAATATTGAGTACAACGCTAAACACCGTCAACCGCGTGTGCGTGTGTTTGAGTTGGGTCGCGTGTTTCGTCGTGATGCCAGTGTGCAAAGCAGTGATTTGGAAGTGGCAGGTATTTGCCAACCTACACACTTAGCCGGTGCAGCTTGGGGGCAGGCTTTCCCAGAGCAGTGGGGGATGGCGAAGCGCCACGTTGATTTCTTTGACGTTAAAAAAGATTTGGAAACGCTGTTTGGCGCTAAAGCTCAAGACTTGCGTTTTGTAGCGGCTGAGCATCCAGCATTACACCCGGGCCGCAGTGCACGTATCGAGATGGACGGCAAAGCCGTAGGTTTCATTGGTGAAGTGCACCCGGCATGGTTGCAAAATATGGATATTGCTACAGCACCAGTGGTGTTTGAGGTGGATGTAGAAGCCTTGTCACACAAAGATTTGCCTGAAGCTAAAGCGTTGTCCAGACAGCCAATAGTGCAGCGTGACCTGGCATTCTGGGTGAGCAGTCAAGTTAGTTACCAAAGCTTAGTGGATACCTTGCAAGAAACCGTGCGCCAGCATGAAAATCTTGCTATCGTTAAGGATATTCGTTTGTTTGATATTTGGCGCGATCCAGCAGACCCTGCAGAGCAGAGTTTGGCAATGCGTTTCTGGCTACAATCGCCTGACAGCACACTGGACGACGCTACAGTAGAACAAGCAATGCAACAGTTGTTAAAAGCGCTGGTTGATAATCACCAAGTACGTCAGCGCGCATAAGGAAGGGGAGAGGTATTCATGAATGTCAGCAGCACGCTTACTAAAGCAGAACTGACCGAATTGTTATTTGACCACGTGGGGTTGAATAAGCGGGAAGCAAAAGACATTGTTGATACGTTTTTTGCCGAGATCCGTAATACGCTGGAGCAAGGTGATGAAGTGAAACTGTCTGGGTTTGGTAATTTCCAGGTGCGCAATAAACCACCGCGCCCTGGTCGTAACCCAAAAACTGGCGAGGTGATTCCTATTTCAGCTCGCCGTGTGGTGACATTCCATGCCAGTCAGAAATTGAAAGCGGTAGTGGAAGATGTAGAACAGGTGGTTGAAGCCTGATCGCAGGTCCATGCTTTTTGTCTCTCGCATTGATTAAGAACGCATCATGACGAATGTAGAAAATACGGCAAATCTGCCTCCTATTCCCGCCAAACGCTATTTCACTATTGGTGAGGTAAGCGAGTTGTGTTGTGTGAAACCGCATGTATTGCGGTACTGGGAACAGGAGTTCATGCAACTGAAGCCAGTAAAGCGTAGGGGTAATAGACGCTACTACCAGCACCACGAAGTATTGCTGATTCGTCGTATTCGTAAACTGCTATACGAAGAAGGTTTCACTATCAGCGGTGCACGTAATCGTTTGGGCGATGGCGTAGAGGTTCCTTACGATAGCGAAGCGGCAGTTCGTTTAAGTGGTGTAGAGCTGCAGGGCTTACGCCAAGAGTTGGAAAACGTTGCGAATGCGCTGGATCGCGTGCTGACTAAGACAGCAACGACGCATTAAAATGCTTTTCTGAATACAAAAAGGGTCCGGCTTCTAGCCGGACTTTTTCTATGCAAAAAACATGTATACGACAGCAGGCGTTAGCGGCGCTGCTAGAGCCAGACCCACAAAATAAATCTGAACTGGTACGCCACATACAAGGCATTCAGGCGCCCTTGGTAGACATCGCTGCGTGTTATGTGGCTCCGGCAGGCGTACCGGGCAGACCGGATGCGCCACTCATTGTGTCACCTCAAAATGTGCCACACCGCGGGCTGGGTTCGATAGAGGGCAGGGCGGGTCTATTGCACGCGTTGGCGCATATTGAATTCAACGCCATTAATTTGGCGTTAGATATTATGTGGCGGTTCGCGGGTATGCCCGAGGCCTTTTATGGTGGATGGCTTAATGTGGCCGCAGAAGAGGTTTACCACTTCAACTTGTTGCGTGATTACTTGCGTGAGTTGGGATTTGATTATGGGGCTTTCCCTGCGCATGATGGTCTATGGGATATGGCAGCACGCACAGAGGACGATTTATTAGCGCGCTTAGCCCTAGTGCCCAGAACCTTAGAAGCTAGGGGCTTGGATGCCTGCCCAATCGTACGTAATAGGCTAGCCCAAGTAGGTGATGAAAAAGGTGCTGCTATTTTGGATATTATTTTGCGCGACGAGGTAGGGCATGTGGCGCTAGGTAATTATTGGTACCGTTGGCAATGTTCACAGCAGGGTGTAGACCCCATTGCTATGTATCCAATCATGGCTGAAAAATTTCGTGCCCCTACACTAAAAGGGCCGTTTAATATCCCGGCACGTCTGGAGGCCGGTTTTGAGCAGGCGGAGTTGGACTGGTTGGAACAGCAGGATAATACCGCCCGTAAGCGCGATCGCTAAAACGACACTAGCCGTTTATGAGGCCTCGCTGGCAGCGCCGGTGGCTTGCATGGACGGTACTTCACCAAAGCGCACAATACGCCCAATAAAGAGCACCGGACCCTGTGGTTGTCCGGCTGCTGCGCCTTGGGCATTTTCTAATGTGATCTCAAATACCTGATCGTTTTCTACAGTGCCTATGAGGGATACGGGCAGTGCTACAGGTTTGTTAGGGTCAATTAACCCTAGCGAAGTGGGTTTTGGGTCAAAAGGGCGCTGTGTCCACAGTTGGGCACTTTGATTGGTATCCAGTTGCGTGTGTACTTTAGGCTCTAATAGTAGGTTGCCTTCTGGATCAGAGGTCATGACCCAGCCTGGAGTGGAAGACTGACCAGGAGCCATCAAGATAGCGCCATAGCGTGGTGCCATTTCAATGACGGTGATGGGCGGCTTGGTAGGCAAAAGACTAATCACAATCAATGCCACGGCAATCACGGCTAAAGCGATAGCCGCAATGCGCCATGGTTTAGGGAGTTTCAGCGTGAGAGTTTTTTTGATTTTTACTGGCTTCTGTTTCTTAGCGCGTGTTTCTGTTCTGGGTTCATCACGCTGAGCGGTGAAGCTTTCTGTGGGGGCCGGAGAGAAGTCATCGTGTGTATTGTTGGCAGCAGTAGGTGCTGCAGCATAGCGATGGTTGCCGTGGCTAGGCTCGTCATCTCGTGCAGAAAAGCTGATGTGATGTAGGTCTTCAACTGTTTCGGGGTCGGGCTGAGGCTCAGGCTCAGGTTCTACAACTGCCGCTGTTTCTTGTTCTTTTGCGGGAATTGCAAACGTCGATGCCACGTCTGCGCGGTACAGTTTAGGTTGGAAGTGCTGGTGATCTGATGTCTGGTCAACGGTCAATGCAATGGGATTTAGCCCCAGCATTTCCTGAATGCGCACGAATAATGTTTCGGAAGGTGGTTGCTGTTGCGGCAACAAATCACACAAAGCAATCAGGTCTTGTTCCCAGCTTAGTGCATCGTGTGCTGCTTGGTCATCATGCTGTAACAAAGCTTGTATGGTTTTTTGCTCAGTATCAGATAGCAAACCCAAGGTGTATTCAGCAATTTGTAGCTGTTGCTCATCCAGTGAGGTGCTTTGGCCATGCAGCAGTTTACGCAGCAAGGCGATGCCCAAGCGGGTACGTCTACGTAATTGACTGGCAGGTGTGTTTTCTATCTGAGCAATGTCTGTATAGTTTTTACCTTGCAGATAAGCCATCAGCACTACCTGTTTGGAGGTTTGGTCCAAACGGGGGAAATAGGCCAGTAGCCCACTGCTGTAACGATGTCCTGGTGTGCTGTTTGGTAAGTCTCCCGCACTGCTGGCTCCGCGTTGTAGGTGCGCACGAGCACGGTAACGCAAGATGCTGTATAGCCATGCTTGAGCACTGCCTAGCGATGCGTCAAAGCCCAACGAGTTTTTCCACGCTAGCACAAATGTTTCGCAAGCAAGGTTTTCTGCTGCAGAAGGACTGCCCAACATAGACAAGGAATACGCCATGATGCGGGGCATTTCTTGTGTGTAAAGGTCAGCAAAAGCGCGTTGGTCGCCTTTGGCACAAAGCTGCAAGGCGGTGTTGAGATCGACGTGACGGGAAACCATGAGAGATGCTGCGTGCCAGAAAATGTAAACGAAACATCTATTGTAGGGGAAACTGTTGTTTAAAAGTGCTAAATCTTGTGCCGGGTGGGGGTAACTGCGATCTGCCTACCTAGGTGATTTGACGCATATAGTACCAAAGCAGTACCATATCCTTATTTGAGGCTTGCAAGAGATCGCGATATGCTGCGGATCAGCAAAATTATAGACTATGGAACCCTTGTTCTGACCCACATGGCGGGAGACCCCAGCCGTGTATTCAGCGCATCGGAGCTCGCTACACTACTGGGGTTGGGGCAACCTACAGTCAGTAAAGTGTTGAAGCTGCTAAGTCAGGATGAGCTGGTCATCAGTACTCGTGGTGCGCGTGGTGGTTATACGCTCGCGCGGCCAGCTAATGAGATTAGCGTTGCGCAGATTATTGATGCTCTGGACGATCAACCATTCGGTATTACCGAGTGTGTGGCGACTCCAGGCGCCTGTAATGTGGAATCAGATTGCCACATTCGTAGCAACTGGCAACGAATCAACGATATTGTACGTCGAACGCTGGAAGATGTCAGCGTCGCAGACATGATTCGGCCTTCGCCCTCAGAATTTCCTCTTAAACGCACGGTCTTGCAAGACCAAACACCCTTCACAGCACGCACTTCCAAAGTGGAGCTTTCTTGAATGAGTACTGTCAACGAACACCTCGATACGTTTCTCGATAGAGAATACGAAGCAGGTTTTGTGACGGATATTGAATCTGTCATCATCCCTAAGGGGCTAAATGAAGATACCATCCGCCTGATTTCTGCTAAAAAGCAGGAGCCCGAGTTTATGCTCGAATGGCGTTTGGCTGCTTATCGCCAATGGTTGGAAATGAAGGCGCCGACGTGGTCGGTGGTGAATTATCCGCCTATAGACTTCCAAGACATCAGCTATTATGCGGCCCCAAAAAGCAAAAATGATGGTCCTAAAAGTCTGGACGAGGTCGATCCAGAATTGCTGCGTACCTATGAGAAACTAGGTGTGCCTCTGCATGAGCGCGCGCGCTTGGCAGGTGTGGCAGTTGATGCGGTATTTGATTCCGTGTCCGTGGCGACCACCTTTAAAAAACAGCTAGAAGATGTAGGCGTAATTTT
>SRSN01000203.1 GCA_004791645.1 Alcaligenaceae bacterium 429 | reverse complement strand
GTAATAAGCAAAAATTTATTTATTCGTTCTTGTATATGAAGGGGCTTGATAGACTTGGCTTTTATCATCACGCTCACCGAGATGTACTCATGAGTATAGAAGTACGGAATTTACGCAAACAGTTTGGTTCATTTACAGCGCTGCACGATGTGACGCTGGACTTCCCTGATGGCGAGCTGGTGGCCTTACTTGGGCCGTCAGGCTGCGGTAAGACGACGTTGTTGCGCATCGTAGCGGGTTTAGAACATGCGGATGCTGGGCAGGTGGTAATCAATGGCCAGAACATGGCTTCTGTGGGTACGCGTGAGCGTCAAGTAGGCTTTGTGTTTCAGCACTACGCGTTGTTCAGACACATGACGGTGTTTGATAACGTGGCGTTTGGCTTGCGAGTTAAACCGCGTAAAGAGCGCTTGGATGAAGCCGAGATTAAACGTCGTGTGAAAGCATTGCTTGAGCTGGTGCAACTGGACTGGTTGGGTGATAGATACCCGGCTGCTTTGTCCGGTGGTCAGCGTCAACGTATCGCGTTGGCAAGGGCATTGGCCGTTGAACCTAAAGTGCTGTTGTTGGATGAGCCTTTTGGTGCGCTAGATGCCAAAGTCCGTAAAGAGTTGCGTAGCTGGTTACGACGATTACACGATGAGTTACATATCAGTACGTTGTTTGTGACACACGATCAGGAAGAGGCTATTGAGGTAGCTGACCGTATTGTGGTGTTGAACAAAGGTCATGTAGAGCAGCAGGGCAATCCGCAAGATGTGTATGAGCATCCTGCCTCGCCATTTGTGTATGAGTTCTTGGGGGCTGCTAACCGTCTGCCTGGTGTGGTGCAGTCTGGTACCTTTAAAGCTGACCCAGATCTAGGCCAGTTCTCTATGGAGTTTGGCACTACCCAGAAAGAAGGAAATGTAGTGGGTTTTGTTCGGCCGCATGACATTGATTTGTTGAATACCACCTCAGCACCAGGGGTGTCAGTACAGATAGATCGTGTGATTCCTTTGGGCGGGATGGTACGTGCTGAATTAAAATTGCCACACCAAGATCAATCGTGGGAAGCCGAGTTCGATCAGTTAACCTGGGCAGGTTTGGCACTGAAAGAAGGCATGCAAGCGGTTGCTAGGCCAAGGAAGTTTAAAGTTTTCCCGGCCTAACGATTATTGATTGAGCGAGATGAGGTTTACTTGTCTCGCTTTTCTTTATTCTGTTATTGAGAATAGTTAGCATTACTGTTACTATGGCGTTTTGCTTTTAAGCAGGTTCCCCAACTTTGTGGGCTAACATTTCCTGAATTGATTATGCAGCAGCTTCACACCTCTTATACCGGTAGCTCACGCTGGATCCTCAAAGGCACAGCGCTCGCTATAGCTCTGGGTTTACATGCAGGTGTATTGGCCACCGTGTTCATGAGTGATGAGCCTAAAATGGTTGGTGAGCCAGCCATGGAACAAATCGTTGGTGTGGATTTACTAGAGTTCCCTGATCCTGATCCCGGCGAACCTCAATTGGCACAAGCGGAAATTGAACAACCGCCAGAGCCCGAAGAAATTGTAGAAGAAGAGCCTGAACCCGAGCCGGAAGAAGAAGTAGAACCGGAACCTGAGCCAGAGCCTGTGGTGGAAGACCCGGTGATCCCTGAGCCAGTTGTTCAGCCTAAACCCAAACCAAAGCCTAAACCAAAACCGCAGCCTCGTCCTGAGCCTACACCTAGGCCAGAGCCTGCGGAACAACCGGCTGCACCCGCTACACGTAATGTGGCAACTGAAACCCCTAGCACAACACAAGCGGGTGGTCAGCAAGCCGCACAAACTGTAGACCCGAATAGACCTAGAGTGATTAGCCAAGTGAATTACTTGGGGCCACCACCACAACCTGTATACCCACGTGCGTCAGAGAGACGTCGTGAACAGGGGCGTGTGATTGTGCGTGTACTGATTTCTACCGAAGGTTCGGTGATTGATGTGAGTGTACGTACATCATCAGGGCATAGCCGATTGGATGAAGCCGCTATTAGTGCGGTACGTCGTGCGCAGTTCAAACCTTATACCGAAAATGGCGTGGCATATCGTGCTATGGCCGATATCCCATTTGACTTTGTTTTATAGGACGTAAATATGATGCAGGAGCTTCTTGAGGCTGCTCTGCTAGGACTGGCGCAGGTGAGCGCAGCGACAGCAGATGCTCAACCCCTTGTTGATGCGGCAATACAGACACAGAATGTAGCCCAGCCTGTAGTAGATGCTGCGGCTCAGGCAGCACAACCGCTGGCGGGTGCGGCTGTGGAGTTGTCTCAAACAACAGAAATGCTTGCCCCCGCTTTGGCTGGTGCTGGCGACGTTCCAGTGATGACGCAAGAAGCCGCTTCTACCGGTATGCTGCACTTCATCGCGCAAAGTGACATGGTAGGTAAAAGCCTATTTGTGATTTTGCTGATTATGTCACTGGCGAGTTGGTATTTGATTTTTGCCAAAGCCTTTGTGTCCTACCGCTTAAAACGTCGTTCTAACAACTTCCTGCGTGAGTTCTGGGCAGCTAGTTCGTTGGAACAAGTAGAAAACGAAATTGCTACGCATGGCGCTAACGAGCCATTCGCGCATTTGGCTAGCCACGCTATTCATTCCCGTAACCACCATGCGCGTTACGGTGCATTGAAACTGGAAGAAAAAGGCTCTACAGACTCATTTGTGATGCGCATTATGCGTAAAGTCATTGATGAAGAAACCGCTCGCTTGGAAAATGGCTTAACGCTGTTGGCGTCTGTGGGTTCTACTGCACCGTTTGTGGGTCTGTTCGGTACGGTATGGGGTGTATACCATGCGCTGATCAACATCGGTCTATCCGAAGAAGTGGCATTGAACAAGATTGCTGGCCCTGTGGGTGAAGCACTGATCATGACTGGTTTGGGTTTGGCTGTAGCGATTCCAGCGGTATTGGCGTACAACGCTTTTGTACGTACAAACCGTGTGTACTTGGCTAAGCTGGATGCTTTTGCTCATGACTTGTTTACCTTCTTGACTACAGGCCAGCAAGTGCCTGATTCAAATGGCAATGGTCGTGGTCCAATCGGTACAGCACCACGCGTTGATGAACCTGTAGGCGTGGGCGCATCAGTAGCACCTGTACCTGCAGGGGGTGAGTAATCATGTCTTTTGGAAGCTTTGATAGCCGTTCCTCATCACAGACAGCCGCCGAGATTAATATGGTGCCGCTGATCGACGTGATGTTGGTGCTGCTGGTGATTTTTCTGATTACCGCACCGTTGCTAACGCATAGCATCAAAGTGCAATTGCCACAGGCTACTGCTCAGCCTGTGGAAAAAGACGCCAAGTCATTGGATTTGGCCGTCACGCTAGATGGTGCATTGTTCTTAAACAATGACCCAGTGGCAATGGAAGACTTAACGCAAACCTTGGCTATTTATGCTCAAGAGAAGCCGCAGCCAGAAATTCGTATTCGTGCAGATCAAGAAACACGTTATGAAATCTTGGCTCAGGTAATGAGCAAAGCCAAAGCGGCTGGGATGGTACGTTTGGGCTTTGTCACTCGCCCAGGCGCAGAGCAAGGAGCAGCTACTTCTGCACCAGCTGCGGCAACGGATAAGCCAGCGGGTAATACCGCTACGCCGTAAAATCCGTTATGCTGTTAAGCCGCAGAGCAGCGGCAGCATTCACCCCGTTGAAGCTTACGCCTCAGCGGGGTTTTTCTTTTCTAGTACCAACGAATCACTGTGAAATCCGCGTATGCGTCTATTACTTATAGAAGATGATGTCAGTTTAGGGCCTGCATTGCAGGAGTACTTGATGAGCCAAGGCTATGCCGTTGATTTGCAGGCAGATGGCACAGGTGGCTTGGGTGCATTGTCCGCAGTGGAGTATGAACTGGTGATTCTGGATTTAAATTTGCCAGATATTAGTGGTTTGGATTGGCTGCGTACCATACGTCAAAAAGGTATGACGGTACCGGTATTGATTCTGACTGCACGTGATGAGTTGGAAGATAGGGTGGCCGGGTTAGATGCGGGCGCAGATGATTACGTGGTCAAGCCCTTTGAACTGGCCGAATTAGCAGCGCGCATACGTGCCTTTGCTAGACGCAGTGTAGGGCAAGCGCAATCGGTGTTGGAAGTGGGGCCATTGCTATTTGATATGGTGAGCCGCGAGCTACGCGTGCATGACCAACGTTTGGCTTTATCTGTGCGAGAGCTTTCCGTGTTGGAAATGCTCATGGCTAGAGTAGGTAAGGTGGTAACTAAACAGCAGATCGTGGCATCGTTATCTGCGAATGATGCTGACTTTAGTGAGAATGCGGTAGAAGTCTATGTGTACCGTCTGCGCAAACGTCTAGAGGGCTTACCGTTGCAAATACAAACAGTACGAGGGTTTGGGTATTCGCTGGAATTGCAAAGCGAGTAGTAAAAGCTGACGGTGCTGTGGATCAGGAGCGCACATGACAATGACAAAACGAAAAGGCATTCCTGCATTCTGGCAGCAAAATAGTTTGGCTCGACATTTGGTGGTGCGCTTGATGCCCCCCATTGTCATGTTGGTGATTCTGGATTTGGCCGTCACCTGGGTACTCACGCGGAAAATGCAGATAGAAGAGTGGATGCTGCGTGATATTTTTTGGACGATGGCGCTGACCCAACTGATTTTGGTGGGGTTGTTTACGTGGGTGTTAGTACGTGGTGTGCGTAGCGGCTTGGCGGCTATCCATGACTTAGCAGAACAGATCACCGAGCGTGATGAAGACGATACTCTGAGCCCCTTAAATGTGTCAGGCGTACCTCAAGAGGTCTTGCCACTGGTGTTGCACATGAATACCCTGCTTGCGCAATTGGATGATACGCTGCAGGCCCAGAAACGATTCATAGGCCACGCTGCTCACCAGTTTCGTACTCCGCTCAGTAGCTTGCGATTAGAGTCCGAGCTTATGTTGGCGCAAGATCTACCATTGGATGTACGTACGCGTGCTGAGCGTATTAAACGCATCTCAGATCGTATGATTCGTTTGGGTGAGCAGTTGCTGGTACTTGCTAAGGCCGATGCCTCTACCAGCCCCAGAGACAGCTTGGAACGCCTAGATTTATGCGAATGGTCCAGAAATACCGGTGGGGAATGGTTGGCGAATGCACGCGAAAAGGGCATGCAACTGCAGTTAATCGCGCCTGATCAACCTGTATGGATTGATGCTGACCCCATTTTATTGGGCGAGCTGCTCTCTAACCTCATCGATAATGCGTTGAATTATGGTGTGGGGGGCAATAACCAGCTTTCCATACGCATTAATACCAACCCGCCTTCGTTAGCCGTGGAAGACAATGGTGTAGGTATTCAAGAGCAAGATGCGCAACAAGTGTTTGAGGCTTTTTATCGCGCACCATCACAAGCGCATAAAGGCCGTGGAGCTGGCTTGGGGTTGGCTATTGTGAGGGAAATTGCCGTGGTACACGGCGCATGGGTCAAATTGAACAGTAGACCGCATTTTCCGGGAACCCAGATCATGGTGATCTTTCCGGGTCCCCGTATTGGTACACGTTTACGACGTCAGCGTTTTCAGTCTGTAGAC
>SRSN01000202.1 GCA_004791645.1 Alcaligenaceae bacterium 429 | reverse complement strand
ATCAGCTTGTCTATTAAGCCAGGCGAGAAAGTAGGCATCATTGGTCGTATAGGCTCAGGTAAGACTACGTTGTCTAAACTGATCTTGGGGTTGTACCAGCCTACAGAAGGTACTGTGCTGGTGGATGGCATTGATATTCGCCAGATTGACCCTGCCGATTTGCGTCGTTCAATGGGCTTTGTGTCGCAAGATCCTGTGCTGTTTTACGGCACTTTGAAACACAACCTCACGATGGGGGCGCCATATGCATCCGATGAGGAAATGTTGGCGGCAGCACGTATTTCTGGTGTGGACCAGTTTGCATCCAGACACCCTGATGGTTACGACATGATCATCAGCGAGCGTGGTGAGTCCTTGTCTGGTGGTCAGCGTCAGTCTATCGCTGTGGCGCGTGCTGTATTGAATCGCCCATCAGTATTGCTGCTGGATGAGCCTAGCAGCCATATGGATAACCAAAGCGAAATGGCGTTGCGCTCGCGTCTAAAAAATATTTGTGTGGATAAAACGGTGATTCTGGTTACCCACCGCACAGCATTGTTGGATTTGGTAGATCGCTTGATTGTGATGGATAACGGACGCATTGTGGCGGACGGTCCAAAAGAGCAAGTCGTTACTGCGTTGAAAGAAGGTCGTATTGGTGGTGCCCGGAGGGCTGCATAAGATGCGTAAGTGGTTTAAGAAGCTAGGCCAAGACCAACTAACGCCACCATCGCGCAACATGGCGGATAACGCCAAGTGGGCGCTGGAGCATCAGGATGTGAAAGGATCACGTTTGTTGGTCTGGATATCCTTGCTCGTTATCGTCGTGCTGGTTGTTTGGGCCTCGTTTGCGTGGATTGATGAAGTGGTACGTGGCGAGGGCAAAGTAGTGCCGTCGCGTCAGGTGCAGGTGATTCAAAGTCTGGATGGCGGGGTGGTGGAAGAAATTCTGGTGCGCCCAGGTCAGATGGTGGAAGAGGGAGAGGTTATGCTGCGCATAGACCCTACGCGTTATTCCTCTTCATTGGGTGAAAACCAAGCGGAAAGTTTGGCATTGATGGCGAAGGCCGCGCGTTTAGAAGCGATTGCGACGGGTGAGCCATTGAAGATGCCTGAAGAGGTATTAGAGAAAGCTCCGAACATTGCAGAAACAGAACGCCATGTATGGATGTCGCGTACAGAAGAGCTGCGCACCAACTTGCAAGTGGCTAACGATCAGTTGCGTCAACGTCGTGAAGAACTGCGTGAGACACAAGCGAACAGGGATCAAGCAGCATCTAGTTGTGGACTGACATCGCGTGAGCTACAGATGACACGCCCTTTGTTGCAAAGCGGTGCGGTATCTGAAGTGGACTTGCTACGTTTGCAGCGTGATGTGGCGCGTTATTGTGGTGAACAAAAAGCAGCAGCAGCACAGATTCACAGGATCGAAGCCTCTATTGAAGAAGCGCAAAGCCGGTTGAGCGAAGTGGAAATTACTTTCCGCAACCAAGCTCGTACCGAGTTGGCTGATACACGTGCCAAGTTGTCTTCGCTGGAGCAAGGTCAGTTGGCGCTGGTAGACCGTGTACGTTTGGCTGAGGTGCGTTCCCCAGTACGTGGCACGATCAAGAGTTTGTACGCCAACACCGTAGGAGGTGTGGTGCAGCCAGGTAAAGACATTATTGAGATTGTGCCATCCGACGATACGTTGCTGTTAGAGGTACGCATTAATCCTAAAGATATTGGTTTCTTGCATGCCGGACAGAAAGCAGAAGTGAAGTTCACGGCGTATGACTTTGCCGTGTATGGAGGTTTGTCTGGTGAACTAGAGCAAACCAGTGCTGACACCATAGTCGATGAAAAGGGCAACGCTTTCTATATTGCCAAAGTACGTACCGATCAGGCTTATGTGGGTGAAGACAAACGCCCCATATTGCCAGGGATGGTGGCCGAGGTGCACATCCTGACAGGTAAACGTACGGTTATGCAGTATCTGTTGAAGCCTATTTTGCGAGCACGATCCAACGCGTTTACTGAACGCTAAGGTAGTGCCAAGAGCCTGTTCTATATAAAACAGGCATTAGCGGCGGTTATCAAGAACCGTCACGATCTTTGAACGAGGGAATTGCCGCATGCAGCAAGTAGTTTCTGTTTTAATGCTCAGCAACGATGATTATCTTTGGCAGCATTGGCGTGCTTTACCAGCATCTCACTGGATGCTGGCTAGAGGTCATAACCTTGAAGATTTGCAGCGTTGGAAACAGTCTGGCCGTCAGTTAGTGGTGATCGATCATGCCTTGAAACTGTGGCAAGACAGTCAGTGGGCCGATGTAAGTGCGGGTATGCAGTGTGTGGTGGCGAGCACGTCGCCTAATGATGTGGAAGGTCAACAGGTGTTGGCCGCTGGTGCGCGTGGCTACATTCATGCGTACGCACCTATCCCTACGTTGGAACGCGTGTTGGAACACGTACAAGCCGGTGAAGTGTGGGTAGGCCAAAGTTTGCTAAGCCGACTGCTGAGCACTATTGGTCATCAATTGCCAGAAAACACTAACCCTGTTTGGCATATTGGTTTGACAGCACGAGAAATTGATGTGGCACAGCGTGCTGCATTGGGTCACTCCAATCAGTTGATTGCTGATGATCTAGGCATTAGTGAGCGCACGGTTCGTGCACACTTATCCGCTGTTTTTGAGAAGCTTCATGTAACAGATCGTTTAATGTTGAGTCTGAAAGTACACGGTATTCGCTAAGTGTTGAATTAAAACGGGCTACTCAAAAGGTGGCCCGTTTTTTTGTATCTGAAGGATGATATGGGGGGCGGGTATCGGCCTACTACTCGCCTTGAGATGACCGTTCTAGCTGCTGTAGCAGGGCGTGTGCTTGGTCAATTTGCTCTTCACTAAACACGTGTAAGCCAGCTTCGCGTAATAAGGTGGTGGTGACCCCTGCACCAGGAATTCGGTTGCCACTAAATGAGCCATCGTAGATTTGCGACGATCCACAGGAAGGGCTGCCTTCTTTCAAGATAGCAATTTGAATGTTGTATTGCTGAGCTAAACGCAGTGCTTCTTCTGCCCCAGTAACAAAAGCGGGGGTGACGTCGTCTCCTTGGTTATCTACCACATGTGCTTGTTGTAGCCATACGGCTTTGCCTCCAGCAGCACGAGAAATTTCTGCAGAAGGGCGCGGTACAGGTAAACCGCCTGCTAGTTCAGGGCACACGGCGATGACTTTTCCGTCGGTAATCCAGCGCTGTAAAACATCATGGTGAGAGCGTTTATGGGAAGCGTCATACCGCACGGGGCTTCCCAAAAGACAGGAACTCACGAGAATCAAGCTGGGAAGGGGGGCTGTAGAAGAGGGGGACATAGCTGAATAAGAGGGTAGGCGGTGCGGAATATATAGATATCTGTATAACCCAGGTATAAAGCTGTGAATAAAGAATGTTAAGAAATTATAAATAGCGCTGAACCTGTCGTCGACGCCAATATTCAAAAGGTGTTGTGTTTCCTAGAATTTATATCAATTTGTATAGAATTCTTTCATTGCGTTCGCTGTGGATATCAGAGTGCAACGCAATCTCTCGGAGCATAGCAGATGGCTATCGACACAGTTGTAGTAAACAATGTTTCTGGTAATGCTTGGGTTCGCCAAGCAGACGGGTCATTGTTGGCGTTACGTGCAGGTATGCGCGTTCCTGCCAATGCTGAGGTGGTTACCGACAGTGGGGCAAATGTTCAGCTTCAAGCTGACGGGATGGATCCCTTTACTGTAGGTGAAAATCGTCAGTTGCGAGTAAGTGATGATTTGGCTAACGCGGATGTAGATCCAAGCAGTCAAGCAGTACCAGCACAGTTGGATCCTGAAGCGGCACGTGTATTAGCTGCGTTGCAAGCAGGTGAAGATCCGTTTGAGCAGTTGGATCCAACGGCTGCAGTAAACAGTGGCGGCGGTGATGGTGCGGGCGGTAGCAGCTTTACGCGATTGGTAAGCATTGTAGAGGCTACCTCGCCATTGGCGTTGGCGTATCCTAAACCGTTAAGTCCTTCAGACGAATTGCCTCGTATGGGCGGGTATGGACGTAGTGATGATGCAGTAGAGCCTACTACTCCTACATTAAAAATCACCATCAATAACGATGGCACTGTTACGTTCAAGTTTAGCGAAGTGCCTGTGGGCTTTGAGCCTTCGGATGTTAATGTGTCCGGCGGTGGTCGCATTGAAAACCTGCGTCCTGATCCAACAGATCCTACCAAATGGGTTGCTGATCTGGTTGTACCTGATAACTACGAGGGCGACATTGTTGTTCATGTACCTGATGGTAGCTATACAGGTACAACAGGTGTTCCTGGTTTGGGGGACGAGGATCAGATCACTGTAGACACTTTACCTCCAGAAGCAGAGATCACGATTGATCCGATCACTGGTGACGACACCATCAACAAAGACGAGTCCGATGGCGATGTAACGATTACCGGTACTGTTGGTAAAGACGTTAAACCTGGCGACAAAGTCACAGTTACTGTTGGTGGTAAAGAGTACGAAACTACTGTTAATCCAGACGGTAAGACTTGGAACGTCGATGTTCCAGGTTCCGAGCTGGTGGACAACGACAAAGTTGAAGCGAAAGTTACGACTACAGACGATGCTGGCAACAGCACGACTGTCACTACAGATCGTCCATACGATGTAGACGTCACGCCGCCAGAAGCAGAGATCACGATTGGCACCATTGCTGGTGATGATGTGGTTAATAAGGCAGAGTCCGAAGCTGATGTGGTTCTGTCAGGTACCGTTGGTAAAGACGTTAAAGCTGGTGATACGGTAACAATCACAATTGGCGGTAAGGAATTCACTACAACAGTTAACGCTGATGGTAAAACTTGGAGTTTGAGCGTTGCTGGTGCGGTTTTGTTGGGTAATGCTAAGGTTTACGCTAAGGTCACCACGGAAGATGACGCAGGTAACCCTGCCTCCGCAAGTACGGAACGCCCATACGGCGTAGACACCGATCTGCCAGAAGCTGAGATCGCGATCAATGTGATCGCTGAAGATGACGTGATCAACAAAGCTGAGTCCGAATCCGACGTAACCATCACTGGTACCGTAGGTAAAGACGTCAAGGCAGGCGATACCGTGACCGTGACGGTCAATGGTAAGGACTACACGACCACTGTTAATGCTGATGGTAAGACTTGGAACGTGGACGTACCGGGTTCTGAGTTGGCGCAAGACAGTAATGTTCACGCTAAAGTAGAAACCGAAGATGCAGCCGGTAACCCAGCCAGCGCTGAAGCTGACCGCGGCTACGGCGTCGATACCGATCTGCCTGAAGCCGAGATCACGATCAACACCATTGCTGGCGATGACGTGATCAACAAGGCTGAGTCCGAGTCCGACGTGACCATTTCCGGTACGGTTGGCAAGGATGTGAAGGCCGGTGATACCGTGACCGTGACGGTCAATGGTAAGAACTACACGACCACGGTTAACGCTGATGGCAAGACCTGGAACGTGGATGTTCCTGGCTCCGAGTTGGCCCCTGATACGCATGTAAAGGCCCCGGCTGGGACGGAAGATGCGGCCGGTAACCCAGCCAGCGCTGAAGCTGACCGCGGTTACGGTGTTG
>SRSN01000201.1 GCA_004791645.1 Alcaligenaceae bacterium 429 | reverse complement strand
TTCTTGCTCTTGGGAGTCTTCTTGCAGAACGTCAACAACCTCGTCAATGGTCACACGACCAATTAGACGGCCATAGTCGTCCACTACTGGGGCGGACACCAAGTCATAACGTTCAAACGCGTTAGCGGCATCCGCGTCAGAGTCAAGTGGGTGCAGACTCAGGTAGTCAGCAGCCATAACGTCAGACACTAGTGTTTCTGGATCGGACACCAGCATGCGAGTTAGGGATAGCGTGCCTAACAGACGGTCGTCCCGGTCTACCACGAAAATCTGGTCAGTATGGTCAGGTAATTCTTGTAGGCGACGTAAATAACGCAGTACCACCTCTAGGCTTACGTCTTCGCGCACGCGCACCATGTCGAAGTCCATGATCGCACCCACGCTGTCTTCGGGGTAGCCCATGGCCTCTAGCAATTGCGCGCGCTCAGATTCGGTCAGCCCTTTCTGTACCTCAGCAATAACCTCTGGGGGTAGGTCTGGGGCCAGATCCGCGATCTCGTCGGCATCCATGTTAGCGGCAGCTGCAATCAGGTCAGCTGGCTCCATGGTTTTGATCAGAGATTCACGAGCCCAATCTTCAATTTCTAGCAGAATGTCAGCATCATACTCATCACTAACTTGTTGCCACACGATTTGACGTTCGTTTTCTGGCAAGGATTCCAGAATGAACGCAATATCGGCGGGGTGCAGATTGTTGATGATGCTGCGTATTTCTTGCTCGTGCCTGCGGTGTGTCAGGTTAGCAAGTAGGTCTTCACGGTCAGAACCTTCGTGCTGACGCTGCGCCAAGGTTTCTACAACTTCTTGGCGTTTTAATACGGATTGTAGTTTTTGTAGAGCAAGTTGCGCATCCTCCGGGTCAAGTCGGCGGACGGCTGGACTGGTGCGCTCTTGAACAGATCCAGTCATAGGCTATACCTTCAGTCTAGAGGGGGAAGTTCGCGGCTGCGGCGGTTCGTATCGGTAGCAACATACGTCAACGTAGCTTCTGTTACTTTGACGACTTCATGTTGCAGGCGTTGGCGTTCTGCGTACACCTCTACCGAAACGGTAATGGAGGTACGGCCGGTTTTGATAATGTCTACATAAAAGCTAAGCAGGTCGCCCACAAATACCGGTTGCGTAAAGGTAAATGCGTTGACTGCAACGGTCGCTACGCGGCCATTGGCGCGTCGTGCAGCCAAGATAGAACCAGCGATATCCACTTGCGACATAATCCAACCACCAAAAACGTCGCCATACATGTTGGCGTCGGATGGCATGGGCACCACACGCAAGATGGCATGCTTGTCATCTGGGGGCAAACTACAGGGTTGGGAGGCTTTGGGCACGATGATTCTCTCCGGCATACGTAGAGCCTGTATTGTAACGGCTGGGCAATTTCTTGCCGTGAAACATTTGTTAATGGGGGTTAGGGCTTAAGGTAATGTTCGGCTAAACGTACCCAGTAGCTAGCACCGACGCTAAGGATTTCATCGTTGAAATCGTAGCTGTCGTTATGCAACATGCAGGGGCCTAAACCGTGACCAGAAAGGCGGTGATCGCCTTGACCATTACCTATCCAGATATAGCTACCAGGGCGTTCTTGCAGCATGAATGCAAAATCTTCCGCACCCATAGATGGGGGAAGATCTTGGTGCAGCGCATTATCGCCAGCCATCTTACGAATTACGTCTGCAGAAATAGCACTTTCTTTGGCGTGATTGATGGTGGGTGGGTAGCGTCTATCGAACTCAAATGTGCTTTGGCAGCCCATAGCAGCGCAACTCTGTTCAATGATTTCGCGCATGCGTGTTTCGATGATATCCAACGCCTCATTGCTGAGTGTGCGTACCGTCCCGCGCAATACGGCTGAGGTGGGGATGACGTTGTCAGCAGAACCGGCATGAATTTGAGTGACGCTGAGTACGGCAGGGTCTAGCGGGTCTACGACGCGGCTAACGATGGTTTGCAAGCTCATGACTAATTGAGCCGCTGCGGTAATGGGGTCCACCCCCAGATGTGGCATACCGCCATGTGCGCCTTTACCGTCAATTTGTATACTGAACGTGTTGCTAGAAGCCATAACAGCATCTTTGTGCACAGCGAACTCGCCAGCAGGCAAACCAGGCCAGTTATGCATGCCAAATACGGCATCCATAGGGAAGCGAGTAAATAAGCCTTCTTCTATCATTTTGCGAGCACCTGCAAAACCTTCCTCGGCAGGTTGGAAGATCACATAGACGGTGCCTGTGAATTCGCGGTGCGAAGCCAAGTAGCGTGCGGCGGAGAGTAGCATTGCAGTGTGGCCATCATGGCCGCAAGCATGCATTTTGCCGTCGTGACGGCTGGCGTGGGCAAAGTCGTTCTGCTCAAGCACAGTTAGCGCATCCATATCGGCGCGCAGACCAATGCTAGGACCAGGGCCTAGGTTTCCTTTGATGATACCTACAACCCCAGTGCCTGCTAGGCCTCTGTGTATGTCTATTCCCCATTCTGTTAGCCAGTGCGCTACGGTGTCTGCCGTGCGGTGTTCTTCGTAGGCCAGCTCAGGATGAGCATGCAAGTCGCGCCTAATGGCTGTGATGTCGTCTTGCCAGGCAACAATGGGGTCAAGCAGATTCATGACAAAGCCTTTTAAGAGTAAATCTGTGAACCCCATAGGGTAGCATGCCTAATGGCTTTTCGCCCTGTTTAACGCTGTGGTGTGTACCCTAAACACGGTTTGATCATTTCTTGCAAAGCGTTGTGTAGTGGGGCGTTGCTGGCAACAACGTGTCCGGTGGAGGGCCAAGGTTGCTGCTGAAAAATGTCTTGGCAAATGCCACCCGCTTCGCGCACGATTAGTGTGCCTGCAGCGACGTCCCAAGGTGCTAACCCCATTTCCCAGTATCCATCAAAACGTCCGCATGCCACCCACGCCAAATCTAGTGCGGCGGCACCGTTGCGGCGAATGCCTCGTGTGCGGCGAATGCCAGTTTCCAGTGTGGGTAGATAGTGATCGGCAAAGCTGAAGTCGCGGAATGGGAAACCAGTAGCCAGCAACGCGTTATCCAGATTGTCAGTGTCTGTGCAGCGCAAGCGTTGTTGGTTTAACCATGCGCCAGTGCCGTACATGGCCGTAAAGAGCTCTTCACGGTTAGGATCGTACACCACAGCGACCACAGGCGTGTCGCAAGTAACTGGGGTGTCGCCAGCGACGATGCAACCGGGGTGTGCAATCAACGCGATAGACACCGCGTAGTGAGGAATGCCGTGCAAGAAGTTAGTGGTGCCGTCCAGTGGGTCTATGTACCATGTGGCCAGCCCTTTGCTGTCACCACCGCTTTCTTCTGCCACAATGCCAAACTCTGGCGTTTGTTCACGTAGAATTTCCAATGCGGCCATTTCCGCATCTCTATCGGCTTGAGACACCAAGTCGTTCTTGGCTTTGGTATCAATGACCAAACGATCACGGTGTGCAGCGTGGGCCTGTAAAATGCTGGCTGCCGCATGTGCAGCACGAACCGCTGTTGCGAGCGCATCGCTGAGGGGAAGGCGTGTAGAAGAGAGCATAGCTAGACGTTAACCTATGTTTGTTTCATGTATTTATTGTGTATTAAAACGTATTAACATGACGGGCGGATTTCAAAAACTACAGCCGGCTACACCTTCTTTTAATCAGAAGGGGATAGCACAGAGTTTGCAATATGGTGATGTGTACCATTCTACGGCAGGCGCACTGGCGCAAACACAGCATGTGTTTTTAGCAGGCAATGGGCTGCCTGAGCGTTGGCAAGGACGAACTCACTTTAGCATTTGTGAGACGGGCTTTGGGTTGGGCAATAACTTTTTAGTGACGTGGTTGAGCTGGTTGCGTGACTCCGATCGTAGCCAGCGTTTGCATTTTGTCTCGTTTGAAGCGCACCCGTTCCAGCGTGATGATTTGGCACGTATGCATGAACACGCTAGCCCCGAACTACAGCCGCTGGTGCAACAGCTTTTGGCACAGTGGCCAGAGTTGTTGCCGGGCATACATAGACTGTATTTTGAAAACGAACGCGTGACGTTGACATTGGTGTTTGGCGATATAGAGCAAAAAGCCAAACTGCTGGATGCGCAAATTGATGCGTTCTTCTTGGACGGCTTTGCTCCGCGTTTAAATCCACAGATGTGGTCACGACGGTTGTTTGGTCAACTCGTACGTTTGTCGGCCAAAGGGGCGACTATGGCGAGTTGGTGTAGTGCAGGCCAGGTACGCCGAGACCTGCGAGATGCTGGTTTTCTAATAGAAAAGATACCGGGGTTTGCGCATAAACGTGAAATGATACGCGGCGTGCTGCGCGAGAAATTAGGGCGACAGCCTAATGCTATTCCTAAACATGTAATGGTTATTGGTGCCGGAATAGCCGGGGCAGCCACTGCTGCTGCATTGGTGCGCCGGGGTATACGTGTCACCGTGGTGGACCCTGTACTGAAAAGCGGAGCGGGTGCATCACACTTGGGGCATAAGGCCATCGCCATGACCCCATTGCTGAGTGTGGATGACGCGCCGCGTATGCGATTAAGTCGTGCAGGTATGCTGGTGGCTGCGCGACAATGGCAGCACGCCGAGGCAATGGATTGTTTGCCTTTAGGGACTGTGCGCGTAGCTGTGGATGCTGATGAAGATCTAGCTGGCCGTAAAGCGGTAGAGACGTTGGGCTTTCCAGATGCTTGGGTACAGTATTTAGATGTAGAGGTTATGTCTCAACACGTGGGGGGCGACGTTGCGCACGGAGGGCTGTATTTCCCTAGCGCCATGCGGGTGCAGCCAGATAAGTTGATTGAGCGACTGTTAACGCACCCCAATATTGGTTTGCTACCAACCAAAGTACTGAAGTTAGAGGCTTTAGAGACTGGCTGGTGTGCCATAGTAGATACAGATAGCGCTGAGGCAGGAGTGCTTCATGCCGATGCCGTGGTGTTGTGTGTGGCTGGTGAGCTGTCTTCGTTATTACCAGACAGTGTGCATGCCAATAAAGCCTATCCCTATATTGAAGAAATGGAGCGGTTGCCGGGGCAGGTTAGTTACTTTGTGGCATCAGAAATGGCTAAAAAGCCTACTTATATAGTGGCGGGCGAGGGCTATTTATTGCCTGAGGTAGAGGGGCTGTGCACGGCAGGTAGTACCTATGGTGCGAATGGCGAGCCAGCGCAGGTGACTGAACAAGGTCACCACGAAATACGAGAAACCTTGCAGCGCTGGAAAACGTGGTTGGCATCTGCTTCTATACAGGGTGGTTGGGCTGGTTATAGGGCGGCACTTAAAGATCATTTGCCCTTATATGCAGGCGGCGATCAGAACCTCGGGATTATTTCTGGTTTAGGCTCAAA
Source organism: Alcaligenaceae bacterium 429 (assembly GCA_004791645.1). Lineage (GTDB taxonomy): Bacteria > Pseudomonadota > Gammaproteobacteria > Burkholderiales > Burkholderiaceae_B > Paenalcaligenes. The sequence continues at coordinate 332 of SRSN01000201.1, read as the reverse complement.
CGGCTTTGCGTGGAGCGCAATTTTGGCGGAAGATTTGGCCGCAGCGTGGAATAATGAGCCGCGATTGCTAGAGAGGGATTTATCCCGAGCGCTGGGTCTGCGATAATAGAAACTTTATGAACGAAATTTAGGTGTTTTTGCTTTTAGATTTGGTTTTGTAGCAAAAATACGTCAAAATAGACACTTTATTCCCTTGTTGGGCAGTGCCCGAGGATCGTGCTGTGTCGTCCAACACTCACCTTGCTGACGTGACGCAATTGTTTAATCTTCAAAGTAACCTTGCCAATAAACCGTCTGTAGCGGATTTTCAGGCTGAACAGACAGATCAAATC
>SRSN01000200.1 GCA_004791645.1 Alcaligenaceae bacterium 429 | reverse complement strand
GCATCGCAGTGTAAATGTCAGAGAATGCTGTTGCATATACCAGAGGCCAAGCAGCAAAGATCGCACCACCACCCAGAATAAACCACACCTGATTACCATCCCAGTGTGGGCCGATAATGTTCAGGGCTACACGGCGCTCAGCATCAGTACGGCCCACAAAGCGCAGTAGTGTACCTACGCCCATGTCCATACCGACCATTATCGCTAGCCCCATCAGCAGCACGCCTAAGAGCAGCCACCAAACTATTTGAAGTACGTAATAAACATCCATGGTTGACTCCCTAAATTATGACGCTGTCGCGGCAGTGGTTTGGGTAGCCGGAGTCGTTGGCTCGTCATCCGGTCCTTTACGAATACTGCGGATCATCAAGTACATCTCGATCAGCGCAAAAATCGTGTAGAACAACAAGAAGCCTGCTAACGATACGATCATGTAAGTGACACTATGTGTGGATGCCGACAACCAAGTAGGCAGCATTTCGTACACGGTCCATGGCTGTCTACCCACCTCGGCCACAATCCAACCCATTTCACACGCGATGAAAGGAACTGGAATCATCCATACAGAGCATCGCAAGAACCAACGGTTGTTTTGCACTTTGTTGGATAGTGTGAGCACCAAAGCACCGACGAAGTACGCCAGCATCAGCAGACCCAGTGCCACCATGATACGGAATGACCAGAAAATCACCCATACTTCAGGAATAGTGTCATTGGCTGCTTTCGCAATATCCTCTTCGGTAATTAAGGATAAATCACCATCTGGAGCATAGCGCTGTACCAGTAAGCCATAACCTATATCTGCTTTATGCGCTTCAAACTGTGCCAAGGCGGCAGTATCTAGCGGGTTAGCACTTAAGGTCTTCATGGCCTCTACTGCAGGCATACCATTACGGATACGCACCTTAGCCTGTTCTTCTAACTGATCGATGGCTGGTACCGTACCATCCAACGAGTGTGTGACCAATATAGAAAGCAAGGCTGGGATTTGTATTTCGCCAAGGTTGCGCTGCTCGGACTGTGAAGGGAAGGCAATGGCGTTAAACGGCATTGGGGCTTTCTCTTCTTTCCATAGGGCTTCCATCGCGGCCAGTTTGGTAGGCTGTGCATGGCCACCAATCAAGCCCAAGGCATCCCCTAGGGTCAGAACACCTGCCGTACCCAACACCCCGAACAGGGCTGCAATACGGAAGGAACGACGTGCAATATCCATATGACGATTACGTAGCATATAGAATGCACTGACCCCACAGACGAATACAGCAGCGGTTACGTAGCCTGCCAAAACGGTATGCACAAATTTAGCTTGCGCATCGGGGTTGAAGAACATGGCCGAGAAGTTGGATAACTCCATACGCATGGTAATGGGGTTGAACTCGGCTCCCAATGGGCTCTGCATAAAGCTGTTGGCCACCAAAATCCACAACGCCGACAAGTTAGAACCCAGCGCAACCAAGTAGGTTACGACCAAGTGCTTACCTTTGGACATGCGATCCCAGCCCAACACCATCAAGCCAATGAAGGTGGACTCCATAAAGAAAGCCATTAGGCCCTCTACCGCCAGTAAGGTACCAAACGCATCCCCTACAAAGCTGGAGTAAAACGACCAGTTCGTCCCAAACTGAAATTCCATGGTCAACCCTGTTGCTACACCTAGCGCAAAGTTGATCATGAAAAGCTTGGCCCAGAACTGTGTCATACGTCTGTAGACTTCACGCCCTGTGGTGACGTATACCGTCTCCATCACAGCGATCAGAATGGACAGACCCAAAGTTAAAGGAACAAATAAGAAGTGATAAAGTGCTGTAGCCGCAAACTGCAAGCGGGACAGATCAACGACGGTTTCATTTACCATAATAATTATCTAGGTGAAAACCAACTGTTTTATCCTGCACCACGTCTTTTGCTGCAACAACCAAGACGTGGACAGAACAGAAAAACCAGCAAACCACACCAGCCTGGCACCAGATTATTAGCGGTCCAAAAGATTGGTTTTGGCCAAATCCAACACATTGTGCATTTGGCCATCCATCACCGCCCTTAACCCCCACAGCCCAAAACCTTTCACTTGCTCTAGACCAATAGTAGGAGGTAGCACCAACTCCTGCTTCGCCGTTACTACATCTAGCAAAGCAGGCCCCTCGTGCTGTAGAACTTCTTCTATCGCTGCAGGAAGATCATCAGGATGCTCTACGCGCACCCCATGAATGCCTACGGCACGAGCCACAGCAGAAAAATCTGGATTATCCAGATCAACCCCTGTATTCACAAAGCCAGCCGCTTTCATTTCCAGTGCCACAAAACCCAGCACACCGTTATTGAAAACTACTACTTTCACCGGAATATTGTGTTGTTTCAGGCTGATTAAATCCCCCATCAGCATGGACAAGCCACCGTCTCCCGAAAATGTAATTACTTGACGCTCTGGCAATGCATGCTTGATACCCAAAGCTTGGGGCATCGCATTGGCCATTGAGCCGTGTGTTAATGAGCCCACTAAACGGCGTTTGCCATTCATTTTCAGATAGCGGGCTGCCCACACAGTCGCCGTACCCACGTCGGCAGTAAAAATCGCATCTTCAGATGCTTTTTCACTCAACATACGTGCTAAATACTGCGGGTGTATGACGCCATGTTTACCTGGCTGCGCCAACTCATCTAAGCCTTTACGGGCTTCTTGATAATGTTTGCGTGCGGAATCCAGGAAACTATTGTCTGTACGTGCTTTAAGCTTAGGTAGCAGGCGCTGAATAGTCAGTTTGACGTCGCCCACCACACCCAACTCCAACTTCGCACGTCTACCCAGATTTTCTGGGCGTATATCAACTTGCACCACTTTAACGTGGCTAGGCAGGAATTGTTTATAGGGAAAATCAGTGCCCAACATCAGCAAGGTATCGCAGGCGTGCATGGCAGCATAGCCAGACGAGAAACCGATAAAACCAGTCATCCCTACATCGTAAGGGTTGTCGTATTCCACATGCTCTTTACCACCCAAGGCATGAACCATAGGGCTTTTTAGTGCATCCGCCAGTTTCAGCAACTCATCGTGCGCACCAGCACAACCTCGACCCGTAAACAAGGCAACGCGGCCAGAGTTATTCAGCAACTCTGCCAAGGCATCAATTTGGGCCGCCGCAGGCTGTACTTCAGGTACAGGAGGAATCAAACCCAAACGTGGTGTTACTGTGCTCACTGGCGAAGCCGCCAATGCCACGTCACCCGGCAAGACGATCACAGCCACCCCTTTTTGGCCTACCGCTGCGCGAATAGCGTTATCCAATACGTAAGGCAACTGTTTAGGATCTGAGACCATTTCGCAGTAGTGACTGCACTCTTGGAACAGATTTTGTGGATGCGTTTCTTGGAAGTATCCGCTGCCAATTTCCGCAGAGGGAATGTGTGCTGCAATCGCCAACACCGGTGTACGGCTACGGTGTGCATCAAACAAACCGTTGATCAAGTGCAAGTTACCTGGCCCGCACGACCCCGCACACACAGCCAACTCACCGGTTACTTGTGATTCGCCACTGGCCGCAAATGCCGCTACCTCTTCGTGACGCACACCTACCCATTCCAACTCAGGGCGTTGACGGATGGACTCAGTCACCCCGTTCAAGCTATCCCCCACCACGCCATAAATGCGCTTCACCCCAGCTTCAATTAGGGTTTCGGTCAACAAGTCGGCAACATTCTTAATCTTCATGGAGGACTTCCTTAAATATTTTCCAGTTTCAATACAGCAGCCGTTTCGGCACGAATGGCTTTACATGCAGCAGCATCCACTTTCAGGTCAATACCGTAGGTAGGGATAATGCTCTTCAGTTTATTCAGCCACCCATCAGGAGTCAGCTTGTCAGCGAAACACTTCTGCAGAATCTCCAAGGAAATAAACGCTGCTGTTGACGCACCTGGAGACGCTCCCAGCAAAGCTGCAATAGAGCTATCCGATGCTGTGATCAACTCAGTACCGAACTCCAGCATGCCGCCATCGTGGTGGTGCGTGGGCTTAATGATCTGAACGCGCTGACCCGCTACCGCTTTGGTCCACTGGTGTGGGCGTACTTCAGGATAGAATTCGCGCAGCATTTCAAATTGGTGTGCTTCACTTTGCAGCACTTGAGACACCAAGTACTCGCACAGTTGCCAGTTATCCTTGGCCACATCCAACATAGGCACTACGTTGCCTGGACGTACGGACTTTGCCAAATCCAGCAAAGAACCGTGTTTCAGGAAGCGTGAAGAAAAGCCCGCGTAAGGCCCGAACAAAATGGATTTTTTGCCACCGATAATACGTGTATCCAAATGCGGTACTGACATAGGTGGCGAACCGTGCGGTGCTTTACCGTAGACTTTAGCGTGATGACGCTCGCTGACGTCATCGACGTCGCAACGCAACCAAATACCGCTAACAGGGAAACCGCCATAACCGTGCCCTTCAGGAATACCGGATTTTTGCAGCAGCTCTAATGCACCGCCACCTGCACCAATAAACACAAACTTAGCCGTCACCGATTGTTTTTCACCACTGTGTGCATTGCGCACATCTACCTGCCACTTGCCATCTGCAACACGCTTCAAATCGTGCACACGGCTGAGGTAGTTCACCGAAACACCAGTTTCTTGGGCTAGGCTTTTAAACAAAATGTGCGTCAACGCACCATAGTCAACGTCAGACCCCGTAATAATGCGCGTCGCCGCAATAGGCTCGCTAGGATCACGGCCTTCCATCACCAGCGGTACCCATTCAGCAATCTGTTTAGGGTCTTCGCTGTACTCCATGCCGTGATAACAATGGTGCGCTGACATTTGTTTAAAACGTTCGCGCAAGTACTTCACGTTATCGTCACCCCACACAAAGCTCATGTGTGGGCAAGGATGAATAAAGGCACGAGGGTCAGGAATGGATCCTTTGCGGATCAGGTATGTCCACAACTGGCGGGACAAATCGAATTCAGTGTTGACTTCCAAGGCTTTGGAAATATCCACGCTGCCATCTGGGCGCTGGGGTGTGTAATTCATTTCGCAGTTGGCCGCGTGACCTGTACCTGCGTTATTCCACCCGTCAGAACTTTCTTGTGCGCAGTCTTCCAGCGCTTCCAACACAACAATGTTCAGTGAGGGTTCTAGCTCTTTTAGCAATGTTCCCAGCGTGGCACTCATGATGCCCGCGCCAATCATCACTATATCGGCATTAGCGGGCAAGCGTTGATTCGTCATAACTACTCCTGTTCAGCAACTTCTTATTTAGCAGGTACAAACGGTACGGTCTCACCCAACGGGAGAATCACGTACGCACGACGCCACGGATCGTTATTTAATAAGCGCCACTTATGACCACCGCCTACGGTGTCTTCGGCTAACAATACGTCGCCAGGGCTTAATTGAAAGCACTCTCCTGTGCGAGTTTCAAACTCCAGCACACCACTGAGGGTCAGCACATATTGGCGAGCGGGTGCGGTATGCCAGTCAAAGCTACCGCCTTCGCTAGTTTCCCTAAACGAAATGCTCACTGCATTCGTCGGTACGCCCACCAAATCTCCACGTTCGCCGCCGGGCAAGTCTATGAAACCTTCTTCGATTTTTGATTGACCATGCTCATCTGTTGAGAGCCTTACACAACGAATCATCTTTTCCCCTTGAGCTTAAATTTCCCATCAGATTTTGGTGCAATTTAAATCATAATCCACTTATGAAAAATAAAACCAAAACTATTGAAATGGGATCCAGAAAAACCACTACTTAACCCTATATTAAATACTTC
>SRSN01000001.1 GCA_004791645.1 Alcaligenaceae bacterium 429 | reverse complement strand
GCATTGTCTCGCACAATACAAGGTAGCCGCAGAAAGTGTAAAAAACGAATGGCGATGTGTAGGCTACTATGGACTTCTAATACGTCCGTATGATCGTATTGATATAGGCACGCTAGTTCATATATAAAACTTTAGGCGTATTTACTATTTTTTGTTTTGATGCTTGTGGGTTTAGGTGTTGCCCTATGGGTACGCCATGACACGAGACTCTATGGCTGATGACGTGTTGTGCTATTGGCCTCTACTGCGGTTAGCCCCCAAAAGTTGGATACAACGGCAACTTGTTGGGGGACTTTGCGCAGGGTTTTGCTCTGTTTACGAAGCTGTTTGGCGGTTGCTCACTAGGCTCATGAAAATCGCTGCAAGCAAGGCAGGAATAGCAAAGCTAAAGAAGTTTTGTTGCAGAGTGAGGTTAAGGTCAAACAGTAGGCCAACTGCAAAGGGGCCGATGATGGCTCCCAAACGTCCTACACCCAAAGCCCAGCCCATGCCGGTAGAGCTCATGGTCATAGGGTAGAAGCGCACAATAAAGGCGTATAAGCCTATTTGCGTACCAATGGTGGTTGCCCCGGTAATGATCAATAGGGTATAGAGCACCACGCTGTTGGTGGCAAAGCCTAGGGCAGCGATCGCTGCGGCGGCAATAAATAGATAAACCACCAACACATTACGGCCGCTGAAGCGGTCCATGAGCCAACTGCAGCTTAATGCACCAAGCACTGTACCGAAGTGCACCGTGAATAAGAAGCTTAGGCTGGAACCCAATGGATACCCTGCTTGCAGCATCAGGCGTGGTAGCCATGAGGTCATCCCGTACACCACATACAGTGCCATGAAACACATGGCCCACAGCATCAAGGTACTCAGGGTGCGTCCTTCCAAGAACAGATCGCGAATGACTATACGTGCTTTGCTGTTGTTCGCCGTTATGCTGGGGTTACTAAACTGCGTGCCTGGTTCGTATTGGTAGCTAGGGCTGACCTTGCTAAGTGTTGTACCTATTTTTTCCCACTGCTGGGTTTGCACCATATAGGCCGCAGATTCGGGTAGCTGTTTGAGCATCAGGGGCAGCAGTAGTACTGGAAAGATGGCAATGTAAAACATGGCTTGCCATCCAAAGGCGGGGATCACCCAAATACCCAGTACGGCGGCCAACATGCCACCTACGGAATAGCCACTAAACATCAAGCCAACCGTTAGGCTACGTCTACGTTTGGGGGAATATTCGCTAGTGAGGCTGGTGACGACGGGCATCACGCCGCCTAGCCCTACGCCACCAATAAACCTATACCAGCCGAACTGTGTAGGGCTGGTCGCAAATGCGCATAAGAACGTAAAAACACTGAAAACCAGCACACAAATGGTGATGACTTTCTTTTTGCCTAGCTTATCTGACAGGGCGCTTAGCGATAACGCTCCTACCATCATCCCTATCAAGGTATAGCTACCGAGCAAACCGGCCTCCGCCCCGCTCAAATTCCATTCATTCATGATGGACGGCAAAATGACCCCCAGAACTGCTAGGTCATAACCATCAAAAATAATGATATAGGCACACCAGAAAATTGTGAGCCAATGGAATTTTTGAAATTTGGCCTCATTGATAATGGGGCATACGTCTACTACCCCAGGCCCTATAGCCTTGGGATTCATCGCTTGTGTCATCTCCCTACTCCTTTTTTCTACGACTAATTGTTTGTTGTGATACGTATCGTGGATTGAGTGTGCAACAGTGTTACAGGGTCGCTAGTCCGCTCCGGCAGCTTTTTGCAGAGCTGTCAGGGCAGAATTTGAGTACTTTGGTTTTGTGTCAGGCGCTCAGGAAGGCGGAAGGGCTGTAGGCCGCCTACCGTGTTGCATGGTGGTGAAAAGTTTTAGGGTTTGGATTTGGCTCGGTGTGTCGCTAACGGCACCACGTCAGAGGCTGGGTTGCGTGGCCGCTGTGCCTCAACCTCGGTCAACGGCGTGCAAGGACGTAGGCTTTGCTGGCTTTCTATCACCAGTTGTTGATAGCGACCGGTAGCCTTATGTTTCCAAGCCATTTCGTCTTCAGTCAGGTCGCGCATGACTTTGGCGGGCATCCCAGCCACCAGTACTTTGTCTGGAATAATCATGCCTGTTTTGACGAAGGCACTGGCGGCAATAATGCTGAATTCGCCCACCACGGCGTTATCCATAACGACGGCATTCATGCCTACCAGTGCATGCGCCTTGATGCGACAGCCGTGCAAGATTGCGCCGTGGCCTATATGGCCGTTGGTTTCTACAACGGTATCGCCTCCCGGAAAGCCGTGCATCACACAGCAATCCTGAATGTTGCTGCCCTCTTCTAAAATCAACCGGCCAAAATCCCCCCGCAAACTGGCCAAGGGGGCGACATAGCAGTTGGGACCCACAATGACATCACCTATGAGTACTGCATCGGGATGCACGTAAGCAGTGGGATGTACAACTGGCCGTATTCCGTTGATTTCATAAAAGGGCATGGTGGCTCACAAGTAAAGGGTTAGGCAGTAGTGCCAGTACGTTGCGGCAGGTCTTGAGCTGTTTGTTGGCCCAGCTCTTGCTCCATATGGTCGCGAATACGGAATTTCTGCACTTTGCCCGTTACGGTAAGCGGGAACTCGTCTACAAAGCGTATGTAGCGGGGAATCTTATGGTGCGAAATCTGACCACGGCAGAAGTTGCGTATGTCGTCTTCAGTGGTGGAAACGTTGTCTTGTAAGATCACCCATGCGCACAGTTCTTCACCAAATTTCTGGTCTGACACACCCACTACCTGCACATCTTTGATTTCAGGGTGGCGGTACAGGAACTCCTCGATTTCGCGGGGGTACAGGTTCTCGCCGCCACGGATAATCATGTCTTTGATACGGCCAACGATGTTGCAGTAGCCCTCCTCATCAATGGTGGCCAAATCACCAGTGTGCATCCAGCCTTCGTCATCAATGACTTCTAGCGTTTTTTCTTCATCGCCCCAGTAACCCAGCATGACAGAATAGCCGCGAGTGCATAGCTCGCCAGTATGGCCACGTGGCACAGTGTGGCCGTCGGAGTCCACAATTTTGACCTCGCAATGTGGATGAATAGTGCCCACAGTAGAAACGCGACGATCGACGGGGGCGTCGGTATGGCTTTGGAAGGACACCGGAGAGGTTTCAGTCATGCCATAGCAAATAGTGACCTCACTCATGTGCATTTTTTCTATCACGCGTTTCATGATCTCGGCGGGGCATGGACTGCCTGCCATAATGCCAGTACGTAAGCTGCTGAAATCCGAACGACTGAAGTGTGGGTGATCCAGCAAGGCAATGAACATGGTGGGCACACCGTAAAGAGCCGTGCAGCGCTCTTGGGTGACGGCATCCAGCACACTTTCAGCATCAAAAGCCTCAGATGGATACACCATTGTTGAGCCGTGCGTCATGCAACCAATATTGCCCATTACCATGCCAAAGCAGTGGTACAGCGGCACAGGAATACACACGCGATCATGGTGGGTGAGCTTAATGGTTTCACCCACGAAGAAACCATTATTCAAGATATTGCTATGGCACAACGTAGCGCCTTTGGCTGCGCCGGTAGTTCCTGATGTGAATTGAATATTCACCGGGTCACGAGGGCTAAAGGTAGCGCCCAGTTCGTGCAAATGCTCTAGTTCGGATGCGCTAGGTGGCACCATTAAACTAGCAAAGTTCATCATGCCGTTGGTGGGCTCTGTGCCCAAACGCACAATGAACTCCAAGCTAGGTAGCTTATCTTGCGCGTCAGGCTTACCCTGCAAGGCAGGTTTAAGCTCCGACAAAATCTGCAGGTAGTTGCTGGATTTGAAACCAGGGGCCAGTACTAAAGCCCGGCACCCTACTTTGTTGATGGCATATTCCAACTCGGCCTGTTGATAGGCTTGGTTGATGTTCACCAGAATTAGCCCCGCTTTAGCGGTGGCAAATTGCATGAGTAACCATTCCAGATTATTGGGCGACCAAATGCCAACGCGATCGCCGGGTAACAGTCCGAGGCGCAACAGAGAGCACGCCAGTGTGTTGACCTGCTCCTGTAGTTCTTTGTAGGTCAGCCTCACCTTGTCTTGGTGTATGACAATGGCTTCGTTATCGGCAAAGCGGGTACAGCTTTGGTCAAAGAATTGCCCTATGGTTGAGGTAATCAGAGGGGTGTCAGTCCTGCCTATTACATGACTCATGGTGTTGTCTCCTGGGTTGTTTTATGCCTGCTCAGCTTATGTTTTGTTATGCTGCTGACGGTTCGAATTCGATCAGATCTGCTCCATCATCGACTTGGTCTCCTACTGCGCACAGTAGTTTGCGAATCACGCCATCACTGGGGGCGCTGATGGTGTATTCCATCTTCATGGCGCTCAGTGTGAGTAAAGGGGTGTTGCGGGTGACATGGCTACCAGCCTCGGCCAGCAACGCCACCACAATGCCTGGCATGGGCGCTTGTAGGCCCTTGTCGTCTTGTTCTTGAGCCACTTGTGGTGGCAAATCGTGGGTGCAGTGCACCAGCCAGCTTTGACCGTCGTAGAACACATGACGTTGGTGCTCAGTGCTGACAACAGACAGGTCTTGGCAACGTCCATCTAGGCAGACTCGGAATTTCTGGTCGCCCAAGGCGTTACCATCGGCGGTAAAGCGCTGTCCGTTGACATCAATGCGCCAACCTTGTGGGGTGGCGAGTGTGCTCACGATGACGTTGTGGTCGTCGTGCTGGAAGGCAAACAAGCGTGTGGCATCCAGATTCGAGCGCCAGTTATCGTTGATGGCCCACGGTGAGGTCTCAGTGTTGTGCTGTGATGCCTCGCGCAGCAATTCGCTCACGGCTAGGGCGGCAAAAGCAGTATCCGGTACAGGTGTAGGTGGCACGAACAGGTGATCGTGCTGGCGGGTAATCAAGGCGGTGTCCAGATCGGCCTGCATAAAGGCGGGGCAGCCCACCAAGCGTGATAAGAACTGGATATTGGTTTGCACACCAGCCACTTCGTAGTGCTTTAAGGCTTGTAGCATTCTTGCTAAAGCATTGTCGCGGTCTTCGTCCCACACAATCAGCTTGGCGATCATTGGGTCGTAGAAAGGAGTAATGGCATCACCCTCTTCCACGCCGCTGTCCACGCGCACATAGCGGGTGTTTGCTGGTGGGTGGTAGTGCAGCAATTTACCGGTTGCGGGCATGAAATCTTTATCGGGCGACTCCGCATAAATACGGGCTTCAATCGCATGGCCGGTAACGTGCAGTTGGTCTTGGCTAAGCGGCAGAGGTTGGCCTGCGGCGACACGCAATTGCCATTCCACCAAGTCTTGGCCGGTAATCATTTCTGTGACCGGGTGCTCTACTTGCAGACGAGTATTCATCTCCATAAAGTAGAAGTTGCCCGCCGGCCCCATGATGAATTCCACGGTACCTGCACCCACATAGCCAGTCGCCTGTGCTGCTTTTACAGCGGCTTCGCCCATGGTGTTGCGTAGTTCAGCGGATAAGCCGGGGGCGGGAGCTTCTTCCAGAATTTTCTGGTGACGACGCTGTACGGAACAGTCGCGTTCAAATAGGTGTACACAGTTACCGTGTTGGTCAGCAAAAATCTGTATTTCTACGTGGCGAGGCTGGGTGATGTATTTCTCAATTAACACCAAGTCGTCGCCAAAGCTGGCACTGGCTTCTTGTTTGCACGATACCAGCGAAGCCGCGAAATCTTCAGTGCGTTCAACCAAGCGCATCCCTTTACCGCCACCGCCTGCCGCGGCCTTAATCAGCACAGGGTAGCCAATTTGATCAGCTTGCTGCTTCAGGAAATCTGCATCTTGGTTATCACCGTGGTAGCCGGGGGTAAGCGGCACATTGGCCGTTTCCATCAGCTTCTTAGCGGCAGATTTAGAGCCCATGGCTTTAATAGCCGCAGTAGGAGGGCCAATAAACACGATATCTGCATCGTCGCATGCTTGTCTAAATGCAGTGTTTTCTGACAAAAAGCCATAGCCGGGGTGAATGGCTTCAGCGCCACTGGTTTTGGCGGCAGCAATGATTTTTTCGATACTGAGGTAGCTTTGTGCCGATGCCGCAGGGCCAATCAGTATGGCTTGGTCAGCCAAACGCACGTGACGGCTATTGCGGTCTGCTTCGGAATAAACTGCAACGGTTTCTATGCCTAGGCGTCGTGCAGTTTTGATAATGCGGCAAGCAATCTCGCCACGGTTTGCAATCAGAATACGATTGAACATATTAGGACTCCTTGCTGTGCAGCCATTGAGGCGCACGTCTGGCAAGGAAGGCAGCCATGCCTTCCTGAGCTTCGCTGCCGGTACGCAGTTCAGCAATGTTGCGGGCGCAGAGCTCTAGCAAGCTCTGGTCTATGGGTCTGTAACTCACCGACTGAATCAACGCTTTGGATGCTGCTTGGGCCTCTGGGCCACCGGCTTGCAGGGCAGCAAGTAGCGTGTTGATTTTGTCATCCAGTTGGTCGGCGGGTACTACCTCATGGGCAAGCCCAATCGCCAGTGCGGTAGTAGCAGGAATCATCTCTGCTGTTAGGAAATAGCGGTGGGCTTGGCGAGGCCCAATAGCACGAATCACATAGGGGCTAATCACACTAGGAATCAGCCCTAGTTTGACTTCAGACGTAGCAAATTTAGCGGTGTCAGCAGCAACGCAAATATCGCAAGCGCTGACTAGGCCCATGCCTCCACCAATTGCCGCGCCTTGTACACGGGCAATGGTAGGTTTACGTAGCGTCGCCAACGTGTGCAGCATGTTAGACAGCGCCAACGCATCGTTGTGGTTGTCTTGCTGGCTGGCATTGACGGCACTTTTCATCCAGTTCAAATCAGCACCGGCTGAAAAGCTTTTACCTCTGGCGGCTAAGACTACAGCACGTACCTCAGCATCGTTATCCAGTTGCTGAAAAGCGGTGTACAGCTCGTGAATCAGCTGGGCATTAAACGCGTTGTGCAGCTCCGGTCTATTCATCCAGACGGTCGCGACACCAGCGTGTTGGGTAATCTCAAGAAAGCTAAACATCATTACACCTCTTGATAGTGGCGCGTTTACATTCTGAACAGACCAAATTTGGTGGGTTCTATGGGGGCGTTTAGGGAAGCAGATAGCGACAACCCCAAAATACGGCGGCTTTGTGCAGGATCTACAATGCCGTCGTCCCATAGGCGGGCGCTGGAATAATAGGGGTGGCCTTGGTGCTCATATTGCTGCAACAAGGGAGCTTTGAATTGCGCCTCGTCGTCAGTGCTCCAGTTTTCGCCTTTGGCTTCTAACTGATCGCGACGGATGGTAGACAGCACACTGGCTGCTTGCTCGCCGCCCATCACCGAGATACGGCTGTTTGGCCACATCCACAAGAAGCGTGGGTCATAAGCGCGACCGCACATGCCGTAGTTACCAGCACCAAACGAGCCACCAATCAGCATGGTGATTTTGGGTACGGCGACTGTACTCACGGCCGTCACCATCTTGGCACCGTCTTTAGCAATACCGCCGCTTTCGTATTTGCGCCCTACCATAAAGCCGCTGATGTTCTGCAAGAACACCAGAGGGATATTGCGCTGGCCGCATAGCTCAATGAAGTGCGCACCCTTTTGTGCAGACTCACTGAACAAAATACCGTTGTTGGCAATAATGCCTACGGGCTGACCGTATAAATGCGCAAAACCTGTGACTAAGGTGTTGCCGTAGCGCGCCTTAAATTCGTCAAAGCGCGAGCCATCTACAATGCGTGCAATTACTTCGCGTACATCGTAGGGTTTGCGGTTATCGGTAGGCAAAATGCCGTAGATTTCTTCGGGGTCGTACAGCGGCTCTTCGCTAGGTTGTAGCACTAGCGACTGCGGTTTTTTACGATTCAAATTCTGCACAATGCGGCGCGCGAGATATAAGGCGTGCGCATCGTCTTCGGCGTAATGGTCAGCCACACCAGAAATGCGTGTGTGCACATCAGCACCACCCAAATCTTCGGCACTTACGACTTCACCGGTAGCCGCTTTAACCAGCGGCGGGCCTGCCAAAAAGATGGTGCCCTGGTTTTTGACAATAATGGTTTCGTCAGACATCGCAGGCACATAAGCGCCACCAGCGGTACACGAACCCATTACCACCGCAATCTGTGGAATGCCTTTGGCTGACATTTGTGCTTGGTTGTAGAAAATACGACCAAAGTGATCACGATCGGGGAACACTTCATCTTGCATAGGCAAGAACGCGCCGCCAGAGTCCACCAAATAAATGCATGGTAGGTGGTTCTTTTCGGCAATTTCTTGTGCGCGTAGGTGCTTTTTCACCGTCATGGGGAAATACGTTCCCCCTTTGACTGTGGCGTCATTCGCAATCACCATGCACTCGGTGCCGTGGATGCGACCAATGCCAGCAATAAGGCCGGCAGAGGGCACTTCGTCGCCGTACAAACCGTAGGCGGCTAGCTGCCCTATTTCCAAAAAGGCCGAACCTTTGTCTAGCAGATGATCAATGCGATCACGCGGTAGCAGCTTATTGCGTGCCAAGTGTTTTTCACGCGCTTTGGGTGATGAACCGTCGGCCACCAGTTTGGCTTTGGCGCGTAAGTCATCCACCAGCGTGCGCATGGTTTCAGCGTTGGTTTTGAACTCGTCAGAGCGGGTGTTCAGCTTGGAGGTAAGTTTGGTCATACAACCCCCTTCTTAACGGGTTTCTTCAAACAATTCGCGGCCAATCAGCATGCGTCGGATTTCACTGGTGCCTGCACCAATTTCATACAGCTTGGCATCGCGCCAGAGGCGGCCTGTGGGGTATTCGTTGATGTAACCGTTACCACCCAAAACTTGAATTGCTTCGCCTGCCATCCAGGTGGCTTTTTCAGCGCTGTACAAAATAGCGCCTGCAGCATCTTTACGCAGAGTGCGGCTATGGTTGCTTAAGTCACAGGCACGACCCAATGCGTAGACATAGGCACGGTTTGCTTGCCATGTGCTGTACATGTCAGCAATCTTGCCCTGCATCAGTTGGAACTGGCCTATAGGTTGATCAAACTGTTTGCGCTCGTGAATGTAGGGCACGACCACATCCATACATGCGGCCATGATGCCCAGTGGGCCACCGCACAGTACGGCGCGTTCGTAGTCCAATCCGCTCATCAACACTTTGACGCCATTGCCCACACCACCTAGCACGTTTTCTTCGGGAATCTCGCAATCATCAAAGAACAGTGGATAGGTGTTAGAGCCACGCATGCCCAGCTTGTCCAAATGCGTACCGTGAGAAAAACCTTTAAAGCTTTTTTCTACGATAAAAGCAGTAATACCTTTAGCGCCGGCAGCGGGGTCGGTTTTGGCGTACACCACCAAGGTATCGGCATCGCCACCGTTGGTGATCCACATTTTGCTGCCATTCAGTACGAACTTATCGCCCTTCTTCTCGGCACGCAGCTTCATGGATACGACGTCAGAACCTGCGTTAGGCTCGGACATGGCCAGAGCGCCTATATGCTCACCAGAAATAAGACCTGGCAAATATTTGGCTTTTTGTTCGGCAGTGCCGTGGCGAGTGATTTGGTTTACACACAAGTTAGAGTGTGCGCCGTATGATAGAGCTACCGAGGCCGAGGCACGTGAAAGCTCTTCCATCACAATAATATGGGCTAAGTAACCGGCATCGGTGCCGCCGTACTCTTCAGAACTGGTGATGCCCAATAGGCCTAGATCACCCATTTTCTGCCAGAGGTCGGCTGGGAATTCGTTATCCCTATCTATGTCAGCAGCACGAGGGGCGATCTCTTTGGCCGCGAAAGACCGTACAGTCTCTTGCAGCATTTCAATGGTGTCGCCAAGAAAGAAATTAAGGCCTGAAATACTCATGGCTTTTCATGTACACCTTTGCAGGTGTCATGCTCCTGTTGGTGATTGGTGTCAGCACAGGAGGGTAAGCCTGTGCTGAGCTGTCTCTGTTGCCTCACTGTATGAGTAGTGAGTGCAATACGTATAGTTGATCTTGAATGGGTATGGTGATGAATTGATAATAAGGTGGCCGGTGGGTCTGGTCATGCCAAAAAGGTTGCAAATACTGCCACTCTGTATAGTGGTTTACGCCGTGGTGTAGAGGAGGCACCTATGACAGTTATACACAGTTTGCCGTTATTGTTTGGAAAGAAGGCCACTACGCCTATAGCCTTCATCAAGGCTATGGTGCTGGCGTATCAAAAATATGGCATGGATCCTGCCAGTGCCTTACGTAAAGCGCAGATTCCACCCAAGCTGTTGTTGGATGCTAAAGCGCGGGTCACCGCCACTCAAATGGAACAAATGTCGGCACTTGCTATGCAAGAGCTAGACGACGAAGCCTTGGGGTGGTTTTCTAGGAAGTTGCCGTGGGGTAGCTACGGCATGCTGTGTAGGGCGTCATTGAGCTCACCCGATTTGGGTATTGCCCTAAAACGCTGGTGCAGGCATCACCGCCTACTGACTGACGATGTGATCTTAAGCCTAGATGTGTCCAGTAACGTGGCAACCATTAGCCTGCAAGAAAACCGCGATCTGGGTGAGATGCGCGAGTTCTGCCATGTCACCTTGTTCCGATACATGTTGGGCTACGCTTGTTGGCTTATTGATTCACGCATACAGCTACAAGATGTGATGTTTGCCTTTGATAAGCCCGATCACGCTGAAATCTATCCGCGTTTATTTTCAGGCCAAACCAGTTTTAACGCTGGTCAGTCGGCTATGCATTTCGACGCTCGTTACCTACAACTGCCGTTGTTACGCGATGAAGCTATGCTGCAAAGCATGCTGCGCCAAGCCATCTTGTTAACCGTGCTGCCTTACCGGCGCGACAAGTTATTGGTGCAAGGCATACGCAAACAGCTGCATAACGATTTGGGCTTAACCGCCGAAGAACTGGCCGAGAAACTGCATATGTCGGTGCGCACACTGTATCGTCATCTACAAGAAGAAGGCTTTTCCATACAGCAGTTGAAAAACGATGTGCGCCAGAAAAAGGCGATGGAATGCTTGGCCAGAACCAGCAAGCCTATCAAGCAGATTGCGTTTGAGACCGGCTTTAAGAACGAGAAAAGCTTTTCTCGTGCATTTAAAAACTGGGTGGGGACTACGCCGCAGAACTATAGAGCGCAGGCCAGAGAAGATGCGGGTTTGAAGGATTAAAAACACGCACAAAAAAACGCCAACCCCTAAGGATTGGCGTTTTCTTTATTCTTGGTGCCGGCTAAAGGAGTTGAACCCTCGACCTTCGCATTACAAGTGCGCTGCTCTACCAACTGAGCTAAGCCGGCGAAATAAGAATTATATGGGGGGTGTTCTTAAAACGCAAGCGTTTTTATGAACTTTCTTTATTTTCCCCATTCGATGTGTTTTCAGCCAGGATGGTTGGGTCGTTATCGTGCACCAAATGCAAGAAGTGACGGTGGCGTTCGTACTGATCCAGTATGTCGCCGATCACTTCTTCTTGGCTCCATCCCATAACGTCGTAGTCCTGACCGCCTTCGCTTAGAAACACTTCAGCACGGTAATACACCTCGTCGTCACGTTTCGCATCAGCCGTACGTAAGGTAGGACGAATCACGCACATAGGACGTACTTTGTAGCGGAAGTCTTGGTAAGCGCCATGGTGCTCTACATCTAAGGCCAAAGCACGTTCTGGTTGATCTTCAGATGGCTCTAAAACAGTCATCTTGGCATCAAAACCAGCTTTACGCAGTTCTGCAGCTACCGCTTGCATCGCAGGTTCTACGGTGTTGTCTAAGAAGCGACATACTTGTTCGCGTTTAGGCATCACAATCAGGTTACGCAAGCGTTTTTGCCATGGTTGACCGGGTACTACCGGCTGGCTACGTGCCACCGTTTGATAACGGATGTGGCGTTTGGTGGCATCCAGTTGCAGCGCTTTGAACAGCCCCCAAATAGCAATCAGCAAGATGATGGAGAACGGCAAGGCACTCGCAATAGTCGCCGTTTGCAGGGCTTGTAAGCCGTCAGCCAACAGCAAGGCAATCGCTACTACACCGGCCAATGCGGACCAGAATATACGTTGCCATACCGGTGATGGCTCGCCATCTTTGGAAGCCAGCAAATCCACGACCAGTGCGCCAGAGTCAGCGGAGGTTACAAAGAACACCACCACCATACAAATGGCCAAGCCAGAGGTAATGGACGCAAAGGGCAATTGTTCTAAGAACGCAAACAAGGCTTGCGAGGTATTGTTTTGCACAAAGACACCGAATTCTTGCATCCCGTTGTACAAGATGGCATGGATAGCGGTATCGCCAAACACGGTCATCCACAACAAGGTGAAACCGGCAGGTACTAGCAGCACACCGCGTACAAATTCACGGATGGTACGGCCACGGGAAATACGTGCAATAAACAGGCCCACAAATGGAGACCATGCCAACCACCAGCCCCAGTAGAACAGCGTCCAACCACCAATCCAGTCGTTGGGTTCGTAGGCGTAGAGGTTAAAGGTTTTGCTGACGATGTCGGACAGATAAGCCCCCGTATTCTGCATAAAGGTTTGCATGATGAATACGGTAGGGCCAAGAATCAGCACGAACAGTAGCAGTAAGACGGCAAAGGCTAAGTTCAGCTCAGACAAAATCTTAATGCCGCGATCTAAACCACTGGCTACTGATAAGGTAGCCAAGCCGCAGGCAATAACGATCAGGATGATCTGATTGACGGTGGAGACCTCCATACCGAACAGATACTCCAAACCGCTATTAATCTGTGCCACGCCAAAACCTAAAGACGTTGCTACACCAAATACCGTACCAATAATGGCAAAAATATCCACAGCGTGGCCTATAGGACCATAGATCTTGTCACCGATAAGTGGGTACAAGGCCGAACGCAGCTTCAGTGGTAAGCCATGACGGTAGCTGAAGAAAGCCAGCACCAAGGCAACGATGGCGTAAATTGCCCAAGCGTGTAAGCCCCAGTGGAAGAACGTGATGTTCATGGACTCGCGAGCAGCTTCAATCGTGCCGCCCTCACCTATAGGTGGGTTCATGAAGTGCATGACGGGCTCTGCCACACCGAAGAACATCAAACCAATACCCATACCGGTAGAAAACAGCATGGCAAACCAAGTGATGTTTTTGTAATCGGGTTGGGAGTGATCGGGGCCTAGCTTGATATCACCATAACGACTCACTGCCAAGAAAATGACAGCCAGCAAAATGATGGCAACGGTGAGGATGTAGAACCAGCTAACGTGGGTGATGATCCAGTTTTGCGTGGCGCTAAAGATGTTTTGAGCAGTCTCTGGCGCGAGAATTGCGAACGCCACGAGAGCCAAAATCAGAAAAGCAGCAGGGAAAAAGACGGGGGGTTGTAGGCTTGTTGGGGTTTTATTGGACCTCATAGACCTTTTATGCTCGTGTTTTAAAGGCTATTAGTTTATCAGAAATCATTCTGGCACGAATGATTAGCATATGTAATCATTGTCAGGAATTCTTAATTAAGTCTGCTGTGCGAGGCAGGTTTCAAGTGATTCATTATTTCTTAAAGTAATAAGTGAATGAGTACATTATCGTTCGTATTTATATGGTGACTCTGCATAATGCACTTCATGGATAAACGGTTTTGCCGTTGCAGTCACTCAAATATATTGCGGGGTTAATGATGAATCTGAAGAAAATTGTTGGAGCGCTTGCCTTGGTTGCTACGGCCGCCAGCACAGCTGCGGTGGCCCAAACCAGTATCTTGAATGCCTCGTTTGATGTGGCGCGCGAAACCTTTGCTGCGGTGAATCCGAAATTTGCTGAGCATTGGAAGCAGAAGACCGGCGAAGACATCAAAATCGACCAATCTTTCGCAGGTACTTCCAGACAGGCTCAAGATATCATCCAAGGTAAAAAAGTGGATGTGGTGACCTTTAACCAAGTGACCGACATCGATATTTTGGCAGACCGCGATATCGTGGCAGCCGATTGGGCCGAGCGTTTGCCTAACAACAGCTCGCCTTACTACAGCACCATCGCTTTCTTGGTGCGTAAAGGCAACCCCAAAAACATCAAAGATTGGGATGATCTAGCCCGTGAAGACGTAGGCTTGGTGTTCCCTAACCCTAAAACCTCCGGTAACGCACGTTACACCTACTTAGGTGCATGGTTGTACGCCCACGAAAAATTCGATGGTGACGAAGCCAAAATCCGTGAATTTGTAGGCCAGGTGCTGGGTAACGTAGAAAACTTCCCCACTGGCGGTCGTGGTGCAACAGTGGCATTTGCTCAAAATGATCAAGGCGACGTATTGCTGACATTTGAGTCCGAAGAACTGAACATCGTGAACGGTGAAGAGTTCAAAGACCAAGAGTTCGAGATCGTAGTGCCTCCAACTAGCGTGTTGGCCGAGTTCCCAGTAGCGGTTGTGGATAAAGTGGTAGACGAGCGTGGAACACGTGATGTGGCGACAGAGTATCTGGAGTTTCAGTACACACCCGACATTCAGCGTTTGCTGGCTGGCTTTAACTACCGTGTGACCAACGACGAAGTTGCCAAAGAAAATGCAGGCAAGTTTGCTGACGTCAAACTGGTGAACCCAACCGACGTATTGGGTTCTTGGAAAGACATCCAAACCAAGCACTTTGCTACAGACGGCGTGTTGGATCAGATTCAGGCACAGTAAAAGTAGTTAGCTATGACAACATTGTCTAACACTGCATCGGGGGACAAGGCTGTAACGGCCTCCCCCGTTCGTCAGTGGTTTTTCTTACGTAAACCCATATTGCCGGGTTTTGGGCTGAGCTTTGGACTCAGCCTCTTCTATTTGTCCATCGTGGTTTTGCTGCCGCTGTCAGCATTGCTGATCTACGTTAGCGACATGAGTTGGGCACAGTACTGGCGTGCTATTTCGCATCCTAGGGTGGTGCAGAGTTATAAGGTCACAGCAAGTGCGGCCTTTTACTCTACCGTTGCGGCAACGTTCATTGGTTTCTTGATTGCGTGGGTGACGACTAGGTATAACTTCTGGGGCCGCCGTATGATGGATGCCTTGGTCGATATTCCCTTTGCGTTGCCTACGTCAGTTGCGGGCTTAACTTTGGCTGCGCTGTTTGTACCTGGTGGTTGGTTGGGCCAATACTTTGCTGCCATGGGCATCAAGATTTCCTATGCCTATCCTGGTATTTTGGTGGCAATGACCTTTACCAGTCTGCCCTTTGTGGTGCGTATTGTGCAGCCAGTGATTGAAGAGCTGGGCACAGAATACGAAGAAGTAGCACAAACGCTGGGCGCACGCCGCTGGCAGATCTTCCTTAAAGTCATATTGCCGCCACTGATTCCTGCCATTGTGACAGGCGCTTCCCAAGCCTTTATTCGTAGCTTGGGTGAGTTTGGTGCGGTGATCATGATTGCCGGTAATGCGCCTTTCAAAACAGAAGTTACATCGTTGATGATTTTTGTGCGTTTGCAAGAGTTCAACTACCCTGCTGCTGCCGCAATTGCGTCAGTGGTATTGATGGCTTCCTTATTGTTATTGTTTGTTCTGCAAGTGCTGCAAGGACGTTTATTGGGCTGGCAACGGCAACGATCATGAGAAAGAAACCCCAGAGTTTTGGACAGTGGCTGCAAGTAGGTGCTGGCTTGGCCGTGGTGGTGGTGATGCTCATCATCCCGCTGGCGTTGATTTTTAGTCAGGTGATAGCGGGCGGTTGGACACTGCTGACTGAAAACCTGAGCGAAGACTTCATGCAGCATGCAATTGGTCTGACGATCTTTGTGGCGCTGTTAAGCGTGCCATTAAACATGGTGTTCGGTATCTTGCTGGCATGGTGTATGACGCATTACCAGTTCCGAGGCAAACGCCTGCTGAGCCTGTTTGTGGACATCCCATACGCTGTATCGCCCGTGGTAGCCGGTCTATGTTATTTGGTGGTGTACGGTGCTGAAACCATGATGGGTCGCTGGTTAGGGGCTCATAACGTGCAGTTGATGTTTGCGTGGCCGGGCATTGTGATGGTCACTATATTCGTAACCGTACCGTATGTGGCTCGTATTCTGATTCCTGTGATGCAAACATTGGGCAGCGAGCAAGAAGAAGCGGCTCTGAGTCTGGGTGCGTCAGGCTGGCAGATTTTTTGGCAGGTGACCATGCCTAACATCCGTTGGGGCTTGGTATATGGTGTGGTGCTGACTAACGCGCGGGCTATTGGTGAGTTTGGTGCGGTATCGGTGGTGTCTGGTACGGTGATGAACCAAACACTTACCCTGTCGTTGCTAGTAGAGCAATTGAATAACGACTACAAAACGGCTGCTGCCTTTACCGCTGCTGCCTTGTTGGCGGGTATGGCGATCCTGACGGTGGGACTCAAAAGTCTATTGGAATGGCGTTTACAGCAAAATAAAGCTGCACCGCAGAACTAACGTTATACACAGGAGGTTTTTGTGGACAGTAGTTGCATCACGTAAACCTTATCCACAGGCGTAAAAAAGCCTACCTGCAAACAGGTAGGCTTTTTTGTAGCCCTAAGGCGCTAGACAGTTCAGCCGTCTGTTACTTAACGATCTTCAGGTGCGGCGCTTTATCCGCTGCACGTGATTCGTTATTTTCAGTTGCCGGCGCTGGTGTGGCGGCTGGTGCTGAATCAGATGTGCTGTTTGTCCCCGGATAGACAGGGGACTCAGAGACCTCAAACCCCATACCGGCACCTGTCTCACGCGCATAAATCGCGCTGACGGCAGCAACGGGCACAAATAGATCTTCGGCAACACCACCAAATCGTGCCTGAAACTCGATGTAGTCGTTACCAAGAATAAGTTGATTGGTAGCGAGCAAATCTAAGTTCAGCGTGATTTGTCCGTCTTGTACGTAACCGGGAGGAACAACGGTGTTGTCGTCCACAGTGACCACAATGTACGGTGTGTAGCCGTTATCAGTGCACCATTCGTGCAGAGCACGAATCATGTAGGGTTTGGTAGAAGTCTCTTGCATAGTGTTTAGCGACGCATGACTTTTTCGGATGGTGTCAGTGCCTCAATGAAGGCCGGACGGGAGAACACGCGCTCGGCGTACTTTTGTACTGGAGCAGCGCTCTTGGGCAGTTCAATACCGTAGTGGTCCAAGCGCCATAGCAATGGAGCAATAGCCACGTCTAGCATGGAGAACTCTTCGCCCAACATGTATTTGTTTTTGGTCAGAATTGGAGCCAACTGAGCCAAATGGTCGCGGATCTGCGCACGGGCTTTTTCCTGAGCTTTAGGGTCGGCTGCTTGTCTACGATCTTCCAAGATGGAAACGTAAGTAAACAGTTCGCGCTCAAAGTTGTACAGGAACAGGCGTGTGCGGGCGCGCATGGTGGGGTCTGCAGGCATCAACTGAGGATGCGGGAAACGCTCATCAATGTATTCGTTGATGATGTTGGACTCGTACAGAACCAGTTCGCGCTCAACCAGAATAGGTACCTGGCCATATGGATTCATGACGGCGATGTCTTCGGGCTTGTTGTACAAGTCAATATCGCGAATCTCGAAATCCATGCCTTTCTCAAACAACACAAAACGGCAGCGTTGTGAGAAGGGGCATGTAGTTCCAGAGTAGAGTACCATCATAGTGAGGATTTCCAGTCGTAGAAATAAAAACAAGAGCCAGCATAGGCTCTGATAATAATACCGGCGTCTTTGCAAGATTACCATGCTGCCGTGTAGGCAGCATGGTCACAAGACATTACTTGATGTCGCGCCAGTAGGCTTTGTTTAGACGCCAAGCAACAAAGAAGAAGATCAGCAAGAAGCCTATCACAGCATACCCAATTTTCTTACGGGTATTTTGTACAGGTTCTGCCATCCATTGCATAAAGTTGCTCAGGTCAGCTACATCGCTAGCAAACTCGCTAGCTTGCGATGCATTCACCGGTGTGTATTTAACCGATTCACTAGCGCCACCTTTGTAGTCGGCGGGCAGTGTTTCTTGTTTGCTGCTAGAGAAACCGTACTGATCAAAGTTGGTCACAGTACGTACCCAAGATGGTTTGCCATCTGCGCCCACAGCTTCAGCAACGGTGGTGCGTTCTACTTGAGTATGACCCTGACGCTGCCACAACGCATGCGGCATACCTACGCTTGGGAATACCAAGTTATCCCAACCGGTAGGACGGTTCACGTCACGGTAAAACGTACGCAAGTAGGTGTAGATGTAGTCAGTACCGCTAGGGCCCAAGTTGGTAGACAGGGCACGCGCAGTCACAGACAGGTCTGGAGGCGTAGCGCCAAACCATTGTTTACCGTCAGCAGGTGTCATGGCGATGGTCATTAAATCACCAACTTTTTCACCCGTGAACAGTAAGTTCTTGCGGATTTCTTCGTCTGTCAGGCCAATTTCCGTGAGCTTGTTGTAGCGCATGGAGTTGGCACTGTGACAGTTCAAACAGTAATTAACGAACAGCTTTGCACCGTTTTGCAGTGCAGGCATGTCGGTAATGCGATTAGGGGCGCTTTCCAACGGGTAGCCTGCTTCGGCGGCAACCGCCACCGAGCAAGACAGGGACAACGCCAAGATTCCAAATAGTTTCTTAATCATGGTCTATCCGTGTTGAGTCCTAGTGAGCGCGAAAGGTCACGCGATCCGGTACCTGCTTAAATGTACCCATGCGGCTCCACACAGGCATCAAGAAGAAGAATGCCAGATAGATAACGGTGCCAATTTGGCTCAGCAGGTTGAACAGGTCGTTTGGTGGTTGTGTACCTAGGTAACCCAGTATCACGAAGTTAATGAAGAAAATCGCGTACAGGAATTTGTGCCAGGTAGGACGGTAACGGATGGATTTCACTGGTGATGCATCTAGCCAAGGCAAGAAGAACAGAATCACTACAGCGCCACCCATGGAGACCACGCCCCAGAATTTCGCGTCAAAAATTTTCAGTGCTACAGCTACGCCCAACAGGATAACTGGTGCAATCAGGCGCAAAATACCGGGCTGACGGCTCTTGAAGAACAAGACCACAGCAGCCAATACCGCAGAACCAGCCAGAATCCATGTGAAATCGGCAGTCGTTGCACGCAACATGGAGTAGAACGGTGTGAAGTACCAAACCGGAGCAATGTGCGGAGGTGTCTTCATTGGGTCAGCTGGAATGAAGTTGTTGTATTCCAAGAAGTACCCACCCATTTCTGGAGCGAAGAACAAAATAGCCGCGAACACGATCAGGAACCCAGCTACGCCCACGATATCGTGTACGGAGTAGTAAGGGTGGAAAGGAATGCCATCCAGAGGGTTGCCTTTGGCATCTTTGGGGCCTTCTTTGATTTCTACGCCGTCTGGGTTGTTAGAGCCCACTTCGTGCAGCGCGATGATGTGAGCAACTACCAAACCAATAATGGCCAAAGGAATCGCAATTACGTGCAAGGCAAAGAAGCGGTTCAGAGTAGCGTCAGACACTACGTAGTCACCACGGATCCAAATCGCCAACTCAGGGCCAATGAATGGAATGGCGGCAAACAAGTTCACGATCACCTGTGCACCCCAGTAGGACATCTGGCCCCACGGTAACAGGTAACCCAAGAAGGCTTCCGCCATCAAACAGAGGAACAGTGCCACACCGAAGATCCAGACCAGCTCACGAGGTTTGCGGTATGAGCCGTAAATCAGGCCGCGCAGCATGTGCAGGTATACCACCACGAAGAACATGGAGGCGCCGGTGGAGTGCATGTAACGGATGATCCAGCCACCCGGTACTTCGCGCATGATGTATTCCACAGAGGCAAAGGCCAATGCAGCATCAGGCTTGTAGTTCATTACCAGGAAAATCCCGGTCACGATTTGAATGACCAGCACTAACAGTGCCAGCGAACCAAAGAAATACCAGAAGTTGAAGTTCTTTGGCGCATAGTACTCCGACATATGCTCTTTAAAGAGTGATGACAGCGGGAAGCGTCTATCAATCCATCCTAAGAGTCCTGTCGTTTCGACGGTTTTCTCACCAGCCATGAAACGGCTCCTTTAATCTTTGAAAATTGTATGTCTTATGCCTTATTGTTTTCGTCCACACCAATCATGATGCGGTTGCCGTCGGCAGAAAACTCGTAAGGAGGAATTTCCAGGTTATCGGGTGCAGGTTTGTTCATGTACACGCGCCCGGCAAGATCAAAGGTAGAACCGTGACAGGGGCATAGAAAACCGCCATCCCAATCGCTGGGTAGGCCAGGCTGGGCACCGGAATTCAGACGAGGGGTGGGGGAGCAACCAAGGTGAGTGCAAATACCGATACAGACAAAAATTTCTGGGCGGCGTGAGCGGTACTCGTTTTTAGCGTAAGCCGGGGTGAAACCGGGACGATTTGAATCGGGGTCAGCCAATTGGTTATCGTGCTTGCTAAGCTCGGCGAGTTGCTCTGGAGTGCGGTACATAATCCAAATGGGATTACCGCGCCACTCTACAGTACGCATTTCGCCAGGAGCGAGTGTGGAGATATCTACTTCTACAGGAGCACCTGCAGCGCGGGCTTTGGCTGACGGGGCGAATGACCCGACAAACGGAACGGCGGCGCCAACCCCGGCGACACCTCCAACCGCACAGGCAGTAGTGACCCAGAAACGGCGCGAAGGATCGGCAGGCTTCTGCTCGTCGACCCCGTTTTCTTCGGGCTGTGTCGTAATCTGACTCATTCTAGTATCCTTATTCCTACCCCCCTCGGGGTATACCACAAAATTTACGAAACTTTGGGTCTGGGTTAAGTTATATCAACCCGGTATTATAGCCATTACCCGTCACAAGTGACTTGATCAGAGAGGTTTATATGAGCAAAACCAGTGGTTTTATCAAAGAATTTAGGGAGTTCGCAGTAAAAGGCAACATGATCGACCTAGCCGTCGGTGTGATTATTGGCGGCGCATTTGGAAAAATTATTGATTCACTGGTGAAAGACCTCTTCATGCCCATCATCAGCTTCGTGCTGGGCGGCGAAGTCGACTTCTCTAATCAATACATTGTACTACGTTCACCTGAAGGTTATACAGGTCCACAAACCCTAGAGGCTTTGAATGAAGCTGGGGCTGTGTTGCTGTCCTGGGGTAGCTTCCTGACGGTTTTCATCAACTTCATCCTGCTGGCTTTCGTGGTGTTCTTGATGGTGAAAATGGTGAACCGTATGCGCAATACGCTGATGGCAGAAGAGAAGGTAGAGGAAGCAGAAGCACCTCCAGCTCCTACACCAGAAGATATCGTGTTGCTGCGTGAAATCCGTGACTCTTTGAAGACACGTGATGCTGCTCAGTAATGTCGTTATCTAGCGATAACGTCGCAAAAAAAGCCCCGAAAATCGGGGCTTTTTTGTTTATGGTGTTTTGTACTGTTCTTGCAACAGTTAGATGGGGTTATCCACGTCAACAAAGTCTACTTGGATGCCAAAACGCTGTGCAATGGCCTCGCCCAGTGCTTTTACACCGTAGCGCTCAGTAGCGTGGTGACCAGCGGCAATGAAGGCAGCTCCAGTTTCGTGGGCTAGATGGAAATTGGGCTCAGACGCCTCTCCAGTGATGTACACATCAGCGCCTGCATCTAATGCAGCTTGCATATAGCCCTGAGCTCCGCCAGTGCACCACGCAACAGTAGACACACTTTGTTGTGGTGAACCTACAATTAATGGCTGTCGTTGCATCTGCTTGCAAACTAGCTGGCCCAGGCTTTCTAGGGTCTGAGGCTGCTTACTTTTGCCTAACCAAATGAGTCCGCCAGGGCCACAGGTGACGGGTTCACCTTCATCATCGTAGGTGGGTTCTAGCTCTAATACCTGCGCCAATTGGGCGTTATTGCCCAAGGTGGGATGAGCATCCAGAGGTAGGTGGTACGCGAACAGATTCAGGTCGTGCTGCAACGTGGTCAGTAGACGCTGCTTTTTAATGCCACGTATGCGGGCATCTTCGTTTTTCCAGAACCAGCCATGGTGCACCAGCACGGTGTCAGCGCCCCGCTCTACAGCAGCGTCCAGTAGGGCTTGTGAAGCGGTTACACCCGTCACGATATGGCGAATAGTGTCGCGCCCTTCTACTTGTATGCCGTTGGGGCAGTAATCCGAAAAGCGGTGCGGTTGCAGGGTGGCTGTGAGCCAGTGCTCAAGCTCGGTTCGCGAGATCTGTGACATGGTGCTTCCATCAATAAACTAAGGTTGAACGTAGTGCTTAGGCCTGTACCAACGGTGGCTGTGGGCGTTCGGCCAGCTTGCAGCATAGCAGCGCAAGTAAGGCGCATCCGGCAATAGCCAGTGGCAATACTGCTGGGCCCTGACCAAAGAAAGCAACCACATACCCTGCTAACGCAGAGATTAGGTATTGCAAGGTGCCCATCAGCGCCGAAGCAACCCCTGCTTGCTTACCACTATGGTGCATGGTCAATGCTGTCAGATTACCAAAAATCAGCCCCAGCGAACCAACGGCCAAAGCAATGAGCGTAGCATAGCTCCACAGTGACGCTAACCCTAGTTTTACGATGAGGAACAATAATGCGCCACTGAGTAGATGCAGGCACAGGCCTATGTACGTTACTCGCGTTTCGGCAAAACCGCGCTTCAACAGTGAGGTACTCAGTTGGCCACCAATGACCAGGCTTATCGCATTACCCGCGAATAGGTAGCTGAAGGTACTGGGTGTGAGATCGAAATGCTGGGTAAAAATAAAAGCTGAGTGGCTGATGTACAAGAACAGCGACGACAGCATAAAACTACCGGCTAACGTGTAGGCCATGAAAATAGGCAAACGTAATTGCTGGCTGTACGAGCGCAAGATGCTGGATATGCTGAGGCTGCTGCGTTGTGCGGGTTTGAGCGTTTCAGGTACGGTGACAATGCCCCACAGTAGACCCAAAGCACCTATGCCAGCCAATGCCCAAAAAATCAGACGCCAACTGCCCTGCTCTAATAAAAATCCGCCAATGATGGGTGCCAGGATGGGGGCAATCATCATGATCTGCATTAGCAATGAGAAGATGGGTGCTGACTCTGCTAGCGTGCAGCGATCTGACACAATCGCACGAGGTGTGACCAAGCCAGCTGCTGCACCCAGCGCCTGTAAGAAGCGGGCAGTCAATAACCACTCAATGCTGGGAGCTAGGGCTGCGACCACAGAACCCACAACAAAGATCACCACGCCTATGAGCATGGGTAGTCTACGGCCGTATCTGTCTAGCAATGGGCCGTAAGCCGCTTGCCCTACCGCTAAGCCTATCAAGAAAATGGACAGTGTTTGTTGTACTTGAGTTGCCGATACCCCAAAGCCTAGCCCTATGGCGGGCATGCTGGGTAAATACATGTCTATGGCCATGGCATCCATGGCGGTAAACAAAGCAAGAAGCAGTATTAGGGAAAGAGACAGGCCGCCTGCGGCCGTATTGCGATGGGAGGTCATTGTGATTACAGCGAGTGCAAAGTGTGTTGCAAAGAGGTGATGAGTAGCATTTCTAGCGCTGCTAATCTGCCTTGGAATTCTTGGCCGTTGGTGTAGACCAGTTTGACGTGCAAGCTGTCTACGATACCTAGGTAGGCCGTGCTGAATTGAGTAATGAGGCTGGGGTGTGGCACTAGTGCTGGGTGAGCAGTGACTAAAGCTGCACTAAAACGATCCCTGAGCAGTTGCAAGTAGTCTTCATAGCCTTCGTCCAGCGCGACCTTTAATGAAGCGGGCTGTATATAGGCCGCCAATAACATGAAGCGCAGTGTAGGGGCTTGGGTGTAACGAGTAGCTAAGCTTTGGCAGTAATGAAAACCAAGCTGGGAGGCGGGGGTTTCTGCAAAGCATTGTTGTACGTGTTCTAGCTCTACGGCCAAAGCGCGATTAAACGCTGCGAGATACAGTTCATCTTTGTTTTTGAAGTGTGCGTACAGCGATGCTTTGCGTATGCCGGCAGCTACTGCGATTTCATTTAACGAGGCGCTAGCATAGTGGTGCTCAGAGAAATGTAGGATTGCTGCTTGGCATATACGTTCAGCAGACGGAGACAGTTCAGCGTACATAATGTGCGGAGCTTCATGTTTAAAGAAAAACGTATTCTAGCATTCCTACCTACCGATAGGTAGGTAAATGTAAATGACGTGGTGCTAAAACAAACAAACCGCAGAATCTGCGGCTTGTGAGTGAGTTTTTAGGCTTCTAGTTCGCGGGAATCAGAGTCGGAATCTGCTTCACGTTTTTTCATGAAGCTGGCAAAGATAATACCTAGCTCGTAGAGCAAACACAGTGGGGCAGCCAGCAGGAATTGGCTGACTACATCTGGTGGCGTGACAACGGCAGCGATAATAAATGCCCCTACGATCACATAACCACGCACTTCACGTAGTTTGGCCACACTGGTGATGCCGGTTTTGACAAGCAAAATAACGGCAATAGGCACTTCAAAAGTAATACCAAAGGCCAGGAACATCGTCATGACAAAGTTCAGGTAGGCTTCGATATCTGGTGCAGGCGTGATGGAGTCTGGAGCAAAGGTGGCAATAAAGTGGAAAACCGTTTTAAAGACCACAAAATAACAAAACGCCATCCCTGCGATAAATAGCACGGTACTAGAGAAAATCAGCGGTAAGGCCAGACGTTTCTCGTGTTTGTACAAACCAGGAGCGACAAAAGCCCACGCTTGATACAGCACTATGGGTAGCGCCACCATAAAGGACGCTAACAACGTCACTTTGACTGGCACCATAAAGGGTGTGATAACGCCCGTAGCGATCATGCGTGTACCCTGCGGCAACGAGGCCAGCATAGGTTGTGCCAGTACGTCGTAAATGACGGATGGCCCGGGGTACATGAACAGTACAAAAAATACGACCAGTACGCTCAGCACGGCACGCATCAAGCGGCTGCGTAATTCAACTAAGTGCGAAATAAAGGTATCGCCAGATTGCTCTTGGGTCATTCTTTGGCCTTACTAGCGTTGTCTGGCGTAGCGGTTGAGGCAGGCTGCGCTGCTTCAGCGGTATCCGGTAATGCAGCCTTTTTCTCAGCAGCAACAGGTTCTGTAGGGGTATCTAACGGTTTGTGTAGATCAGAGAGAGCCTGTTGTGCTTCAGATAAAGGGTCTTTTATGGTGTTGACACTATCGTTGACCGAACTGCGCACTGAGTTGGCGGCATCTTGCATCTGGTTTTTCAGTTTATTGATTTCTTCCAGATCCATTTCACGTTGTATGTCCGATTTGACGTCGTTCATATAACGTTGAGCACGCCCCATCAAGTGCCCTACCGTACGCGCTACCTTGGGTAGACGTTCGGGACCGAGCACTATCAGAGCAACAACAGCAATCAGCAGTAATTCACTGAAACTAATGTCAAACATATACGTGGCAAAACCTTAAAAGGTGGAAACCTTAGGAATCCTGTTTTTCTTTGGCTTGCACATCAATGGTGGTGTTGTCTTGCACTTTTTGAGTCACAGCTTCAGGCTGTTCGTCGGTCTGTGCATCTTTCATACCTTTTTTGAAGCCTTTAATTGCGCCGCCTAGGTCTTCACCTACGTTACGCAGTTTTTTGGTACCAAAAACCAGAGCGATGATGACTAGTACAACCAGCCAGTGCCAGATACTAAAACTTCCCATGTTTTTCTCCGCAAATTAGGCAACGGCGGTAGCCGTGGATTTCCAGGGGCGTTGACCCCCGATAATATGTACATGCAAGTGGCCAACTTCTTGACCACCATCGTTTCCACTGTTGATCACAACTCTAAAGCCGCCTTCAGGACCTGGGCGGCAACCATTTTCGCTAGCAATCTGAGGCACCAATGCCATCATTTTGCCCAGCCATGTTGCATCAGAGGATGTGACATCCTGCAAAGATACTACGTGATGACGTGGCACCAGCAGAATATGCACGGGAGCAACCGGGTTGATGTCTTTGAAAGCGACAAATTCGTCGTTCTCGAAAACCTTGGCGGAAGGAATCGTACCTTCAATGATTTTACAGAACAGGCAGTTTTCGCTCATAACGTATAGACAAGTGAAAAAGAGAGGTCAAATCTTAGTTTACAGCACTTGATGGCTGCTTAGTCTTGCTTGCGCTGGGCTTTTTCTTCTAAGCCAGACAAACCTTGGCGGCGGGCCAGTTCGGCCAATACCGTTTCGGGACGAATCTGGTAGTGAGTCAGCGCAACCAAGCAGTGAAACCAGAGATCAGCGGTTTCCGACACAATGCGGTCTGGCGTATTGTCTTTAGCTGCCATCACCAATTCACAGGCTTCTTCACCTATTTTTTTCAGGAATGCGTCTGGTGCATTCGCGGTGGCAAGTAAACGAGCACTGTAGGAGGTTTGTGGATCGCCGCCATTAGCGGGTAGCCGTGTTTCCAACAAATCAGCCAGTTGGCTGAGTACATTACGGTAATCGGTGGTCATTGGTAAATAGTGGAAGGGTCTTTTAATACTGGATCTACAGTCTTCCAGTAAGTACGGCCTTGTTCATCGGTATCCAGGCGCTGGTAAAAACAGCTTTCCCGGCCTGTGTGACATGCAATGCCGCCTAGCTGTTCTACGCGCAGCAAAATCACATCACCATCACAGTCTAGACGAATTTCTTTTAAGTTTTGTGTATGCCCAGATTCTTCGCCTTTACGCCACAAACGTTGGCGAGAGCGTGACCAATACACAGCACGATTGGTTGCTACGGTTTCAGCCAACGCTTCATGGTTCATCCAGGCCACCATCAAAATGGCGCCTGTGTGGGCGTCTTGGGCAATGGCAGGGATTAATCCCTGCTCATCAAAATGCACTTGAGACAGCCAGTCTTGGGTCATGTTATGTCCTAACCTGAATACCACGTTCGGCCAAATAGGCTTTAGCTTGCGGGATGGTGTAGGTGCCATAGTGGAAAATGCTGGCAGCTAATACGGCGCTGGCACCACCTTGCAATACACCTTCAGCCAAGTGTTCAAGCGTACCCACACCGCCAGAGGCAATCACCGGAATAGCAACAGCATCAGACACTGCGCGGGTCAGTTCAAGGTCAAAGCCGGACTTGGTACCGTCTTTGTCCATACTGGTGAGCAACAGCTCCCCTGCTCCCAGTTTGGCCATGCGCTGCGCCCATTCCACTACATCAATGCCTGTGCCTTTTTTGCCGCCGTGGGTGTGTACTTCCCAACGAGCAGGTTCGCCTGGCGCAGAGACGCGACGGGCATCAATAGCAACAGTTAAGCACTGTGAGCCGTAATGATCAGCAGCTGCACGTACTAAGTCGGGATTCGCGACAGCGGCGCTGTTAATGGACACTTTGTCGGCACCTGCATTCAGCAAGCGCTGAATGTCGCCTACTTCGCGTACACCGCCACCTACTGTAAGCGGAATGAATACTTGGCTCGCGACTGCTTCGATAATAGGCAGAATCAGATCACGGTTTTCTGTGGTGGCAGTAATGTCCAGCAAGGTGATTTCGTCAGCACCTTGCTCGTTGTAACTGCGCGCGATTTCAACAGGGTCACCTGCATCCACCAAGTCCACAAAATTCACGCCTTTAACGACACGGCCTGCGTTGACGTCAAGGCAAGGAATAATGCGGCAGCTGTGGGTGTTGGTTTCGCTCATGCTTCGTACTCGTCCGCGAAGTTTTGAGCTTCTGCGAAATCTAAAGTGCCTTCGTACAGGCTGCGGCCCAGAATCACGCCTTCGATGCCTTCGTGCTCTACTTCGCACAAGGCTTCGATGTCTTTCAGGTTGGCTACACCACCGGATGCGATGATAGGAATGCTAACGTGGCGGGACAGAGCAACGGTGGCTTCAATGTTGACGCCGCTTAGCATGCCATCTCTACCGATGTCGGTGTAGATGATGGATTCACAACCGTAGTCTTCAAACTTCTTGGCGATATCCAGTACGTCGTGGCGGCTCAGTTTGCTCCAGCCATCAGTAGCGATTTTGCCGTCGCGTGCGTCCAAGCCTACGATAATTTGGCCAGGGAACGCGCTGCAAGCATCGCGCAGAAAACCGGGGTTTTTAACGGCAGCAGTACCGATAATGACGTAGCTCAGACCTTGGTCCAAATAGGCTTCGATGGTGTTCAGATCACGAATACCACCGCCGATTTGCACGGGGACTTCTTCGTCAACAGCAGCCAAAATGGATTTGATCGCGGCTTGGTTCACAGGTTTTCCGGACACAGCACCGTTCAAATCCACCAGATGCAGGCGTCGTGCTCCTTGTTCAAGCCACTGTGCTGCCATGGCACCGGGATCATCGGAGAATACGGTAGCGTCATCCAGGTCGCCCTGGCGTAGGCGTACACAACGCCCGTCTTGTAGGTCGATGGCGGGGATTAAAAGCATGATCTCTAGCGTTAATGTCTAAATGGTAAACGAAAAGAAAAAGCCGCGATGCGGGTAAAGTTAAGGTTTCCAGTGTGCAAAATTGTGCAATAGCTGTAAACCGGACTGTGCACTTTTCTCAGGATGAAATTGCACAGCGAAAATATTGTCTTTTGCGACTGCACTGGTGAAAGCATAGCCATAATGGGTGCTTCCTGCGCATAGTGTAGTGGCAACTGGCTTTACGTAATAGCTATGAACAAAATAAAAGTAGCTATTTTGAGCTATATCTACCCATAACGGATGTGGCTGTTGCTGAAAAACTTGATTCCAGCCCACATGAGGGATTTTCAGCCCTTGGCGTTGATGTTCTGGGTGATAAAAAGCCGGACCGTGAAAGCGTACCACATCACCTTCAAATAGGTTCAGGCAGTCAGTGTTGCCTTCATCACTATGGCTGAACAGCATTTGCTCACCTACACAAATACCCAGCAACGGTTTGAGGTTGGCTTGTTCACGTAAGGAATGTAGTAGTCCGGACTGTTGCAAGGACTGCATACAGTCAGGCATGGCGCCTTGTCCGGGGAGTACTAGCCTGTCGGCTTGTTGTAGTTGTGCGGGAGTGCTGGCCAGTAAAATAGTGGCCTCGGGTGCTGCAGCTTGAAGGGCGCGGGCAACAGAGTGTATGTTGCCCATGCCGTAATCGACGATAGCGATCGTACTCACGATGGATAGCCAGAGAGTGAGGGTTAGAGTACGCCCTTAGTGGAGGGGATGATGCCTTCACTGCGTGGGTCTACTTCCAGTGCCATACGCAACGCGCGGCCAAACGCCTTGAAAATGGTTTCACACTGGTGGTGTGCGTTTTCGCCACGTAGATTATCAATGTGCACAGTAGCGTTGGCGTTGTTCACAAAGCCTTGGAAAAATTCGCGGGCCAAGTCTACGTCAAAATTGCCAATACGGGCACGGGTGTAATTTACGTAGTAAAACAGACCAGGACGGCCGGAGAAATCAATTACTACACGGCTTAAGGCCTCGTCCAGTGGCACGTAGGAGTGGCCATAACGGCGCAAACCTGCCTTGTTGCCAACGGCTTGTGCAAAAGCCTTACCCAGTGCAATGCCGATATCTTCCACAGTGTGGTGATCATCAATGTGGGTGTCGCCATCACAGGATACATCCAGATCAATGAGGCCATGACGTGCGATCTGGTCCAGCATGTGGTCCAGAAAAGGTACGCCGCTGTTTAGATTATGGCGGCCGGTGCCATCAATATTGATGGCAACACGGATACGGGTTTCATTGGTATTACGGGAAACTTCAGCTGTACGCATAACAAAACGGTAACCAGACCGGGGTTAAGGTTTGAGACGGTATTCTGCGCTGGCAGCGTGGGCAAATAGCCCTTCGCCTTTAGCGAGAGTAGCGGCAATAGGGCCTAGCGTTTGAGCGCCGGCCTGCGAGACATTAATCATGCTGCTGCGTTTCTGGAAATCATACACACCTAATGGGGATGAGAAACGCGCGGTACGCGATGTGGGCAGTACGTGGTTAGGGCCTGCGCAGTAGTCGCCCAGCGACTCCGAGCTGTAGTGGCCCATGAAAATAGCGCCCGCATGGCGGATTTTTTGCGCCCAACGCTCGGGTTCCAGTGTGGAAATTTCCAAGTGTTCGGCGGCAATGTGGTTAGCAACGTTACATGCTTCATCCATATCGCGTACTAAGATCAGTGCGCCACGGTCTTTCAGACTTTGGCGAATGATGGCTTCACGCGGCATGGTGGTGATGAGTTCAGCGATAGCGGCTTCTACTTTGTCTAAGTAGGCGGCGTCAGGGCACAGCAAAATGGATTGTGCTAGTTCATCGTGCTCGGCTTGCGAGAACAGATCCATCGCTACCCACTCAGCAGGAGTGCTGCCGTCAGCGATGATCAGAATTTCGCTAGGGCCAGCAATCATGTCTATGCCCACAATACCAAACACGCGACGTTTGGCTTCGGCGACGTAGGCGTTACCTGGGCCTACGATTTTATCCACAGGCTGAATAGTTTGTGTGCCGTAAGCCAATGCTGCTACGGCTTGCGCGCCACCAATGGTGTACACCTTATCTACACCCGCTAATGCCGCTGCAGCCAGTACTAACTGGTTGCGCTCGCCTTTGGGTGTGGGGGTAACCATCACCAGCTCTTTAACGCCTGCCACTTTAGCAGGCATGGCGTTCATTAGTACGGATGATGGGTAGGCGGCTTTGCCACCAGGTACGTACAAACCTACGCGATCCAGCGGAGTGATTTTCTGGCCTAAGACCGTGCCATCGGCTTCGGTGTAGGACCAATCACTAGCGCGCTGTTTTTCGTGATACAGACGTACACGTTCAGCCGCTTGCTCTAGCGCGTGGCGTTGATCGGCTGGCAGAGTGTCCAGTGCTTGCTGTAACTCTTCGGCAGAAATGACCAAATCAGCGATAGAGTTTGCTGGTACATGATCGAAACGCTGTGTGAACTCTAGCAATGCCTCATCACCACGATGCTGCACAGCGTGCAGAATGGTTTTACAGGCTTGCTCGATGGAGTCATCTTGTGTGGCTTCATAAGCCAGCAAGTCGCGCAATTCTTGATCGAACTGGGCGGATGTCGTGCTCAAACGGCGGATCATAGACATGGTACTAATCTAAAGAGAAACAACAAGGTACAGTTTAGTGTATCCGAGATCGTCTAGTTCAGGGGTGGTTCAACCGCTGCGCGCATAAAAGCGTTGATCAGAGGCTGCAATTCAGTCTGACGGGTTTTCATGGCGGCTTGATTGATGATCAGGCGTGAGGAAATCTGGGCGATCTCTTCTACTTCTTCCAAGTGGTTGGCACGCAAGGTGCTACCAGTGGAAACCAAGTCCACAATGGCGTCAGCCAGCCCTACCAACGGAGCCAGTTCCATGGAGCCGTACAGTTTGATTAAGTCTACGTACACACCTTTGGACGCGAAGTGCTCACGCGCTGCACGCGTGTATTTAGTCGCGATGCGCAGGCGAGAACCTTTGCGTACGGCGTTGTCGTAGTCAAAGCCTTCGGCCACGGCCACGCTCATACGGCAACGAGCGATGTTCAGGTCGATGGGCTGGTAGATACCGCCAGGGTGATGCTCGCTGTGTTCGTACAGTACGTCTTTACCCGCGATCCCAATATGCGCAGCACCGTATTGCACGTACGTAGGTACGTCAGTCGCGCGCACAATGATGATTTGCAGATCAGGTGAGTTGGTAGGCAGAATCAACTTGCGTGACGTTTCTGGGCTTTCCAACACCTTAATGCCGGCTTCTTCCAGCAAAGGTAGGGTTTCATCAAAAATCCTACCTTTGGAAAGTGCCAAGGTCAGAGGACGATTTGCACTGGCTGGGCTCATTCTTCTTCCTTCGTTAGGCGCTCAATGCGGGCGCCTACAGCTTGCAGTTTGGATTCCATGCGGTCGTAGCCACGATCCAAGTGGTAAATGCGCTCGATGATGGTGTCGCCTTTGGCGGCCAAACCAGCAATTACTAAGCTAGCAGACGCACGCAAGTCAGTTGCCATCACACGGGCACCTAACAGCTGGCTTACACCGGTTACAACGGCAGCATTACCGTCGATTTCGATCTGCGCACCCAAACGGATCAGCTCTTGTACGTGCATGAAACGGTTTTCAAAGATGGTCTCTACTACCATGGCAGTACCGTCAGCGATGGTGTTCAGTGCCATCAACTGCGCTTGCATGTCAGTAGGGAAACTTGGGTATTCACTAGTGCGGAAGCCTGTGGCTTTAGGGCGACCATGCATTGTGCCGCGTACCCAGTCTGGACCAGTTTCTATGTGCAGGCCCGCTTCACGCAGCTTGTCTAACGTTGCACCCAGAGTGTCAGGGCACGCGCGACGCAGCATTAAATCACCGCCTGTAGCGGCTACCGCGCACAGGAATGTACCGGCTTCAATGCGGTCAGGCATGATGGTGTGTTCTGCACCGTGCAGGCGTTCTACGCCTTGAATGGTGATGCGATCTGTACCGTGGCCACTGATTTTCGCACCCATGGCGATCAGCAGTTCGGCCAAGTCTACGATTTCTGGTTCACGTGCTGCGTTTTCCAGAATGGTCTCACCGTCGGCCAGTGTGGCGGCCATCAGTAGGTTTTCTGTACCTGTGACCGTCACCATGTCAGTACGGATTACCGCACCTTTGAGGCGTTTGGCTTTGGCAACTACGAAACCGTGTTCGATGTGTATATCTGCACCCATGGCTTCCAAGCCTTTGATGTGCTGATCCACAGGGCGTTGGCCAATGGCGCAACCACCAGGCAAGCTCACACGGGCTTCACCGAAACGCGCAAGCAATGGGCCTAGCACCAGAATGGAAGCGCGCATGGTTTTCACCAGCTCGTAAGGGGCTTCCAAGCTATGCAGTTCGTTGGCGCATATGGTTACGCTTTCGGCATTGCGCTCTACATGAGCACCCAACTGATTCAGCAGCTTTAGGGTGGTGTCAATGTCGCGCAGTTCTGGCGCGTTATGCAGCGTAATCGTATCGCTGGTCAGTAACGTGGCACAGAGTATAGGCAGGGCGGCATTTTTGGCACCGGATACGGTGATCTCTCCGTTTAAACGTTGACCACCGGTGATGCGCAGTTTATCCATTCTGTTCAGCCTTATATTCTTCGGGAGTAAGAGTGCGCATGGACAAGGCATGGATTTCAGCATCCATGCGGTTCCCCAATGCTTTGTATACGCGTTGGTGGCGAGCGATAGCGCGCTTGCCTTCAAACTCACGGCTTACGATGATGGCCTCAAAGTGGGCACCATCACCAGTGACTTCGACGTGTTCACAGTCAAGGTTGTCGGCAATGTACTGGCGTACGAGTTCAGGTGTCGGCAACATAATTAATTCCGTAATTTATAGCCCGAAATGAGCATGCGTAGCAGGATCAGGCACAGTACGACAAACACGGACCCAACCACGGCCAGACTGTGCCAAGGGGAGGCATCTGAGATGGCAAAAAAGCCATAACGGAAACCATCAATGGTGTAGAAAATAGGGTTCCAGTGCGATACCGTCTGCCAGAAAGGAGGCAGGCTGTGTATGGAGTAGAACACGCCGGACAAGAAGGTCGCAGGCATGATCAGGAAATTCTGGAACACTGAAAGTTGATCAAATTTTTCAGACCACAGGCCCGCAATTATACCCAGAGCACCCATGACGCCACAGGATAAAATCGCGAAAGTTAGTACCCAAACGTAGCTGTGGATTTGCAGCGGAATGAAGAACAGCGAGACCACACCAATCGCAATGCCCACCACTAAGCCACGAATAATAGAGGCTAATAAATAGGCGGCAAAGATATCCCAGTGGGATAGTGGCGGTAGCAAGATGAAAATCAGGTTCCCACCCATACGGCTTTGCACTAGCGATGACGATGGGTTAGCAAATGCATTTTGCAGCATGCTCATCATCATCAAGCCGGGAATCAAAAAGGCGGTATACGGGATTTTGTCGTATACGTTCACGCGCCCTTCCAAAATATGTGCGAACACCAGCAAATACAGCAAGGCAGACAGCACAGGCGCTGCCATGGTTTGCCCGCCTACTTTCCAGAAGCGCTTGAGCTCTTTGAATAGCAGCGTAGGAAAACCTGAGCCGCCAGGTTGGGTTTGCAACGGTGGTAAGGAATCTTGTGCGAGTTGTGTCAGGCTGTCTTGGTCAGGCACACCCCAGCGCTTGGTTGGCGTAGGTTGTGTGCTCATGCCAGTGCCTCATTCAGTTGTTCGCCATGCATGATACGTACAAAAGCTTCTTCCAGATCGTGACTGCCAGCGCTTTTTAGCAGATTAGCGGTGGTGTCTAGTGCGATGATTTCACCGGCTTTGAGCATAGCAATGCGACCACACAGCGCTTCTGCTTCTTCCAAATAGTGGGTGGTCAGCAAAATCGTATGGCCAGCGCGGTTCAAGCGTGTGATGAATTCCCACAAATTGCGGCGCAAGTCTACATCCACGCCAGCGGTAGGTTCATCCAGAATGATTACGGGCGGTTTGTGTACCAAGGCTTGGGCTACCAATACACGGCGTTTCATCCCACCGGATAAAGCGCGCATGTTGGAATTGGCTTTATCGCTTAAGCCCAAATGGTGCAGGATTTCGTCAATCCAGTCATCGTTGTTACGTAAACCAAAGTAGCCGGACTGCAAGCGCAGAGTTTCACGCACGGTGAAAAATGGGTCATACACCAGCTCTTGGGGAACGACTCCCAATGCACGTCTAGATTGCCTGTATTCGCTTTGCACATCGTAGCCATACACCTTAGCAGTGCCTTGGGTGGCTTTGGTAATGCCGGCCAAAATGGAAATCATGGTGGTTTTGCCAGCGCCATTAGGGCCTAGCAAACCAAAAAACTCTCCGGGCTCAATGCGCAGGGAAACATCTTTCAGAGCCTGAAAGGGTGCGGCTTCTGCAGCCTTGGTCGAGCGCAAAAACGGCAGCTTGTGGCGTTTAGGGCTGAAAGTTTTGGAAACGTTTTCAAGCAGAATGGCAGACATGAAAGCACAAAGAGCCGGGCTTATTGGTAAACCCGACTCTGCATAGAGTTAGGATCGGAAAAACAGAGGTGATCCGATCAAGTGTAGCGCAGGATCAGCGGTTTTGCTGATTCAGTGCGTTGATCAGACCATCTATACCGTTTTGAGCTATCTGGTCGTTGAACTGGTTGCGGTAATTCTGAATTAGCCAGATATTTTCCACATTCAGGTCGTACACTTTCCAGCCTTCTGGGGTTTTTTCCAGACGGTAATCTACAGCGACTGCTGGGCCATTGCTTTGGTTGATCATGGAACGCACTACAACGTCGTTCGCATTGGCATCACCACGAAATGGCTGCATGGAAATACTGGACTTGTCGTCTACCTTGGTCATAGCACCACTGTAGGTACGGATCAAAGTGTTTTTGAACGCATTTACCAGATTCTGACGCTGTTCAGGTGTGGCAGTACGCCAGTGTCTGCCAGCCGCCAAGCGGGTGGTTTTCTCGAAATTAACGTAAGGCAATACGTAGTTTTCGATTAGCACTTTAACGGCTTCACGATCGCCTTGACGCGCGGCATCATCGCTTTTGACAGCGTTTAATGCTGTGCTCGCCACGGCTTCTACGAAGTCTTGTGGTGAACCTGTGGCATCAATAGTTTGTGCGCTGGCCAGTGGGCTGAACAGTGTCAGGCTAAACGCCATCAGCAAGAGAGCAGGTAATCTAAAAAGAGTCGTAAACATAGGGTTTCGGCCTTCAGTCTTGTGTGGTAGCAGGGGCTGTGGTGCTGGTGTCTTCATCATCGTAGTCGTCATCGCCATAGTCTGGTAACGCGGCATCACCAGCTGTACCGCCATCTCGACGGCTTTCTACCATGGCGTCACGGCGCTGCAAGTAGGCGTCACGGATGAAGCTATAGCGATCCAACGCTACTTCGTTAACCAACTCGTCTGCATCCAACAGATTAGAGCGCATGTTGATGATGTATAGCCCCATGAGTGAATTACGCACAGGGACATTTTTGATTGCCATGATTGGTACAACTTCAGTCAGGCTATCAATACCAGCAAATACGGTTGCATAACCAGCCGTATCACGCAAGGTGCTTGGTCCTAACAATGGCAATTCAATGTATGGGCCAGTTGGGATACCCCATACGCCTAGCGTTGTGCCAAAGTCGTTAGGAATACGTCTGGAACCCATTTCAGATGCAACGTCGAAGCAGCCACCAATACCCATAGTGGTATTGAACAGCACACGACCCAGCGTGTTGAAGAAATCGTGCGGGCGACCTTGCAAGAAGCTGTTGGCAGCAGACCAGATGTCACCCAGGTTATTGAACATGTTACGGAAACAGTTCTGCGCAGGTTGCGGTGTCAGGGTGTGGTAGGCCGATGCAATAGGACGGAATAGTGCTTGATCAATGTTGTAATTGATCGTGTACATAGTCCGGTTGTAGCTTTCGAAGGGGTCTCTAGGGTTTGGGTTGTTCACGGTCGCACAGCCGCTCACCAACGCCAGTGCAGCCAAGGTAGAACCTATGGCTAAGGGACGCTTATAGAGAGGGGGTGAAGCTTGCTGTGTAACGTTCATGATCAAAAATCCGAGGTAAAGAGAGACAAAGATACCAGATGCTGGAGCCCTATATATAGCAAATTGACCGTAGAGTCGTTTTTTGGACGCACTCTATTTCGCACAGGGGAATAGAGTTTACTCGCCAGCCTTGTTATAGAGGAACTTACTGATTAGCTCTTCTAGAACTACGGCGCTTTGTGTGTAGGGAATGACACTGTCGTTATGTAGAGCGTCATCGCTGCCACCGGGAGTGATGCCTATATATTGTTCGCCTAGCAAGCCAGAAGTGAGGATGGAAGCTGAGCTGTCATCCGGAAACTGGTAGCGGTCTTCTAGCTCCATGGTGACCAAGGCTTTGAAGTCTTCGTTATCAAAAGCGATATTGGTAACGCGGCCTACGACCACGCCACTGCTCTTGATGGGAGCGCGTACTTTCAGGCCACCCAAGTTATTGAAAGAGGCTTGTACTTGGTAGGTAGGCGCAAAGGAGAAAGAGCTCAGGTTACCTGCGCGCAGTGCCAGAAAGGCTAAGGCTACCAAGCCAATCAGCACAAACAGGCCTACAAGAAAATCAGATCTTTCGCGTGACATGATACGTATCCGTAAAAAATTAATTGCTGAACATCAGTGCTGTAAGCAGGAAATCCAAACCGAGCACGGCTAATGAGCCGGCGACCACTGTACGGGTCGTGGCACGGGAAACACCCTCAGGTGTTGCTTTGGCTGTCCAGCCTGTATATAGGGCGATCAGCGTGACTACCAAACCGAACACAATGCTTTTGATAACGCCGTTGAGGACGTCATCAAAGATATCAACGCCAGACTGCATCTGTGACCAGAACGAGCCTGGGTCAATGCCAATCATGGGCACACCTACAATCCAGCCGCCAATCACACCAACGGCTGAGAATACGGCAGCGAGTATAGGCATGGCGATCATGCCGCCCCAGAAACGGGGTACCAATACACGGCGTATGGGGTCTACGGCCATGACTTCCATGGCGGTAAGCTGTTCGCCGGCCTTCATGAGCCCGATTTCAGCAGTTAAGGAGGTGCCGGCGCGACCTGCAAACAATAATGCGGTCACCACGGGGCCTAGCTCACGGCT
The DNA here is from genome assembly GCA_004791645.1 of Alcaligenaceae bacterium 429. GTDB lineage: Bacteria > Pseudomonadota > Gammaproteobacteria > Burkholderiales > Burkholderiaceae_B > Paenalcaligenes. Next base: position 10,677 of record SRSN01000001.1, on the reverse strand, counting down.
CAACGACAACGCGACCAACAAGCCTAATGCCTCTTCGGAACCATAACGGCTCAGCGTGTAATACCCTTGCAATCCCAGCACGAAACCTACAAAAAGGCCAGAGATGGCGATAATCAGCAGCGAGTAATTACCAATAAAGTGAATTTGTTGTGACACCAAACCGGGACGTCTCAGGGCAATGCCTGAGCGCGCCAGAATGGCAAAAAACAGACGTGTAAAAGCACCCAAGCCATGAATGCTCAGTCTGACAAAGCGGCCTAGTGCCGTGATGGGGGAGAGCAGTTTTATCATGGGCGGCGTTGTGTATTTAACCAGTCGTTAAATGCGGGTGTCACAGGGTAGTTGAAGGCGATAGGGCCATCAGGTTCACCATGCAAGAACTGGGCAATATAAGGATCCGTCGACTTTTCTAACTCGGCAGGGGCACCATGCCCAATCAACTTGCCTTGCCCCACGATATACACGTGATCGGCAATGGCGAAGGATTCTGGTACGTCGTGCGTAATCAGTACCGAGGCGCAATTCAGCTTGTCGGTAAGGTCGCGTATGAGTTGCGCAGTAATACCCAGAGAGATAGGGTCTAAACCAGCAAACGGTTCATCGTACAAAATAAGCTCAGGTTCCAGCACAATGGCGCGGGCTAAGGCGACACGACGTGCCATACCGCCGGAAATTTCGGCGATTTGCAGGTGTGCGGCAGCACGTAACCCTACGGCATCAAGTTTGCCCAGTACGCGTTCTAGTATTTGTTCTTCGGATAGATCAGTATGTTCGCGCAGTGGGAAGGCAACGTTTTCAAAGACATTTAAGTCAGTGAACAGGGCGCCTTGTTGGAACAAAACCCCCATGCGTTGTCGTGCGTGGCGTACTTGTTGGTCGTTGAGCTGGGCTAAGTCGTCACCAAAGGCATAGACCTTACCGCTTTGCGCCACAATTTGACGTGTGGCAGCACGCATCAGTGTGGTTTTTCCTGAGCCAGAACCACCCATCATGGCCACAACTTGGCCACGCTTAACTTCAATATCAATCTCGCTCAAGACGGTGAATTTACCGTAGCCTAGCGAAGCAGATTCGAACTTCAGCAACGTATCGGAAGAGGAACTGTTCATGAAATGCAGTGAAAATCCAGTGATGGTGCATTGTAACGTTTTACGTTGCGCAACAGGATGCGCCACCAATGTATAACGTAGTTAAGTGAAACTGTACCGAAGCGGCTCTATTTCTGGCAAGTCTGGAACGTGTATAAACGTAAACTCGTAAAAACACGTAGTGTAGAGAGTGTTTGTGGAGTATTTGTGCAGCGGAGAGAAGTAACCATGCAAAAAAACAAAATTTTAGGAAACTGGGTGCACATTCTGTGTTTGGCCTGTGCCCCTTTGGCAGCATGGGCTGCTCCTACCGAGATTACGATAGTGCACGACGGTAAGAGTAATGGCTTTGACAGCAAAGTGGTGAAGTACTGGGCTGACTTACTTAAAGAGCGTAGTGCAGGGGATTTGGTGCTGCGTTACGAGGCAAAGGCCAATCAGACTACCGAACAAGCGTTGGCAGATATTGCTGAAGACAAGAATGTACTGGCGTTAGTGGCGTTGCCCGTGCTGGCAAACTACGCGGCCAATCACGAGATGATGAGCGTTCTGCCCACAGCAGGCAGTGACACGCTATTTACTGCGTACAGCCAGGCCTTACGGGATCAAGGGATGCGTGTGGTGATGAACAACTACTACAACAGTGAACCGTTGTTTCTGGCTAAAAAACCCTTGTACAACGTGCGTGATGTAGCCGGATTGAGAATTGCGACATCTAATGATCCTATTCAGCAAAAACTGTTGGATGATCAGAAAGCCTCGGCCATTGTGTTGAAGCCTGACGAGGTGTCTGCTGCGCTAACGTACGGGACGGTGGATGGCGCAGAGGGTGACTTATTTACGTTGTATGAACATGATTGGTATGAGCCTGCAAAATACCTCTCTGCTATTGGGGCTACATCGACGATTCGAGTCTGGCTGGGTAGTGAGACATTCTTGAATGGGCTGTCGCCAGCAGAACAAGAGTTGTTGGCCTCCACTGCTCAGGAAGCAGGGATATATAGCCAAGAGTTAGCTGAAAAATACACAGCCGATATCAAGCAAACACTGCAAGGTGAAGGTGTGCAGTTTATAGGGTTTGATGCACGCAGCTCAGTGATGGGTGATGAGAGAGGAAGCGGTGTAAATAAAGACTTGTATCGTGTGCCTGCTGCAACAACGATGACCCCATAAAGCAGTTCGGGTATAGTGGAAAAGTCACGATTGAACAATGCGTGCAAGTGACGGTATTACACAATATTTATTAATGCATAACGGGACAAACATGTACGAAAAGCTGGCTTTATATATCAATGGTCAATTTGTGGAGGCCGATGGGCGGGAGACCATGCCGGTAGTGAATCCGGCCACCCAGGAAGTTTTAGGCCAGTTGCCAATGGCGACGAAGGCAGACTTGGATCTGGCGCTGGAGTCTTCAGCGAAAGCATTTGAGAGTTGGAAAAAATCCTCTCCTATGCAGCGTTCAGAGATTTTGCGTAAAGTAGCCCAATTATCCCGTGAGCGTGCTCAGGAAATTGGCCGCAATATTACGCAAGATATGGGTAAGCCTGTGGCTGAAGCCGTGGGCGAAGTCGTTGCATGTGCTGACCATGCTGATTGGCATGCTGAAGAATGCCGTCGTATTTATGGCCGTATCGTACCTGCGCGTAACCCCGATGTGCGTCAGATGGTTCTGCGTGAGCCTATTGGCGTGTGTGCGGCATTTTCCCCATGGAACTTCCCGTATAACCAAGCTATACGCAAAATCTCAGCAGCGATTGGTGCCGGTTGTACCATCATTCTAAAAGGCCCGGAAACAGCGCCTAGCGCTGTGATGGCGATTGCCAAAGCATTCCACGATGCTGGTTTGCCTCCAGGCGTGCTGAACATCGTTTGGGGTGATCCACCGTTTATTTCCGACTACCTGATTCGCTCACCTATTGTGCGCAAGATCTCTTTCACGGGCTCGGTGGCGGTAGGTAAACAACTGGCTGCTTTGGCTGGCGCACATATGAAGCGCTCCACCATGGAATTGGGCGGTCATTCCCCTGTGTTGGTGTTTGAAGATGCAGACGTGGATCGCGCTGCTAAACAGTTGGCGAATTTCAAAGTGCGTAACGCGGGTCAGGTGTGTGTATCGCCTACCCGTTTCTACGTACATAAAAACGTGTACGACCGTTTCTTGGCAGAATTCGTTGATGCGCTGAAACAAGTGCGTGTGGGTAATGGTCTGGAAGCCGACACACAAATGGGCCCTCTGGCTAACCAACGCAGCGTGCCACGTATGGCTCGTTTCGTGGAAGATGCGGTGCAGCACGGCGGTAAAGTAGTGTTGGGCGGCGAAAAATTGGAAGGTATTGGTAACTTCTTCCCACCAACCGTGATTACCGGCTTGAGCGAAGACTCCATGTTGATGACAGAAGAGCCGTTCGGTCCTGTGGTGCCTGTAGTGCCGTTCTCGGATACGGACGACGTTATCCGTAAAGCCAACCACCTGCCATTTGGTTTGTCGTCTTATGTGTTCACGAATTCTCTGCACACAGCGCATCTGGCGGCGACAGGTATTGAGTCTGGTATGGTCAACATTAACCACTTCGGTAGCGCCCTGCCAGAAACCCCATTTGGTGGTGTGAAAGACAGCGGCATAGGTAGTGAAGGCGGTACAGAAACTTTTGATGGTTATCTGGTGACTAAGTTTGTGACACAAATCTAAGTCGCTACTCGCTACATAGCACAACGCCCACAAGGATTGTTCCTGTGGGCGTTGTCTTTTCTGTGTAAGCAATTTCGCTGCTAGCGTGTACTAGCAGCGAGATGAGTGCTTTAGGCGTGTGCGTCCACGGTTGGGCCGTCAGGGTCTACGCTCAATTGTGTGTCTTTGTTGGCACCATTAAAGAACAGGTTCAATGCCACCGCACAAATAGATGTCAGCAAAATACCAGATTCGATCAGTGGACCTAAGCTTTCAGGCATCCACTGTTTGAAGTGTGGAGCCACCAGCGGGATCATGCCAAAGCCTATAGAAATGGCCACAATCATCGCGTTGTTGCGGTTGCTGGTGTAATTCACCTGCGACAAGATACGAATACCTGTAGCGGTTACCATGCCGAACATCACAATACCAGCACCGCCAAGTACGGCAGTAGGCAGAGACTCTACCAAGGCAGCGATTTTTGGTAGCAAGCCCAAGATAATCAGGATGACACCAGCGGCCACACATACAAAACGGCTACGGATACCGGTGACTGCTACCAAGCCTACGTTTTGCGAGAAGCTGGAGTACGGGAAGGTGTTGAAAATACCGCCCACAATAGTACCCAAACCGTCAGTACGTAGACCGGCCGCCAATTCGCGTTGGGTGATCTTTTTGCCAGTCATGTCACTCAGCGCTAGGAACATACCGGTGGATTCGATCAGCACCACAATCATGACCAGTGTCATTGTCATGATGTAGAGCAGGTTGAATTTAGGCATGCCGAAGTGGAAGGGCAGCACAATATCTACCCACGGGGCAGCAGCGACTTTCTCATAGGTCATCATGCCAATGGACGTGGCCACAATGGCGCCGATGATAATGCCCATCAACACAGCTACGTTAGCCATAAAGCCACGGCAGAATTTGGCAATCAGCAAGATGGACAGCAGCACGATTGCCGAGATGCTCAGGGCTGGCATAGCAGCATAGCGAGGGTTAGGTACAGATGCTGCGAGCACTAGGCCGTCTGGTGGAGGTGGCAATGCTGAACCTGGTGCGGCGGCTTGTTGTACCGCTTGTAGCCATGCAATATGGTTAGGATCTACGATTTGTGGTGCGGTAGGCCCTACAGGGTTGCCAAAGATCCAGTTGATCCCCACACGCATCAAGGTGATACCAATCATGGTGATGATGGTGCCAGTGACTACTGGTGGGAAGAAACGTAAGAGCCTACTGACTATAGGCGCAATAAGCACGGTGATAATCCCCGCGCCAATAATAGTGCCAAACAGCAGTTGGGCCCCCTCGTGCCCAGGATTGGCATGTGCCATGGACACCATAGGGCCAACGGCAGCAAAGGTGACTCCCATCATCACGGGTAGGCGTATCCCTAACCACTGAGTGGCGCCTAAGGACTGTATGATGGTGATCACACCGCACACGAATAAGTCGGCGGCAATTAATAAGGATACTTCTTCAGGGCTAAGGTTTAGCGCTCTACCCACAATGAGGGGTACAGCGACCGCACCGGCGTACATCACTAATACGTGTTGTAAGCCCAATAAGCCGAGTTTTCCTGGTGGTAACAGCTCATCCACAGGCGCTACTTTTGCATGTGTCTCCATGTAGCAGTCTCCATTTTATTTGTGATATCCATAATCATGTATGGCATATGACTGTAATGGGGTAAAGTCAGTAGGGCTATACAGCAAAGCAGATACAGAGCTCTTGTTTTTGTATATAGTTGGGGGAAAACCCTAAAGAAAATCAGCTATTTAGCGCTGTTTTTAGGGTGTTTGAGGGAAAACCCTGTCAGAGCAGAGAAGCGGTGTATTGTGTGCCGCTGCCCTGTGCCTACAGCGTATAATCATGAGAAAAAAATGAGGGCAGGTAAGAGCTTTACCTGAAATTGCGGTTTTATGAATACACCAATCATGAAGCGGCCCCGCTTGTCAGATGAGATTGCAGAGAAAATCAAAAATCTGATTTTTGAGGGGGCTTGGGTACGTGGACAACGTTTACCTGCCGAGCGTGAGCTCGCAGAAAGTTTTGGCGTGTCGCGTCCTTCTGTGCGCGAAGCCATACATTCTCTAGTTGCAATGGGACTGCTACAAACGCAGCATGGCGGCGGTACCTATGTGGCCGACGAAGTGGGGGCTATTTTTAGAGACCCATTACAAAACGTGTTGTTGGCCAATGCCGATGCTCAACGTGATTTGCTGGAATTCCGACACATGGTTGAGGGGGCGTGCTCGTACTATGCGGCTTTACGTGCGACAGAGGCAGATAAAGAGCGCCTGAGCGAGGCGTTTAGAGTGCTGAAGCAGCACTATGAGCAACCCCATAGCGCTAACGAGCAGCAGCATCAAGATGCCGACGCACATTTTCATTTGGTGATTGCTGAAGCCAGCCATAATGCGGTGTTGCTACACACCATACGCAATACGTATGAGGTACTAGGACCCGAGGTGCGTATCAATTTTGGTGGCGTACAAGAAGGGCAAAACATACGTGATGACCTCATCGCGCAACATCAAGCGCTGTATGAGGCCATCATGCAAGGAGCTGCTGATAACGCGCTACTGGCCGCGCAAGGGCACATACGCTACATACAAGACGTGCTTGTTGAGAAAGCAGAAATGCAGCAGCGTGAAGCGCGGGCCAAACGTAGACTCGTTAGTTTTTAGTGAGTTTCGGGTCGGATGCAAGCTCGATACGGCAGCCTTTGTTACCACCGTCCACGCTCTCGATACGGCCTTTAATGGTCACGGAGTCGCCCAGGTTAAACGCATCCAGTTGGGTTGGACGTTTGGTGATCAATGTCAAAAACTCAGTTTGACCGTTGGTAACACGTACGTCGAACTGTTTAGCGCTACCCCATACATCGGAGTTAAAGCTGCTCATGCTTTTTGCGACCAAGTTTTGTTCGATGGAAGTCAGGCGGCCAGTGGTTTCGATGGTTTTGCCCATGTACTTGTTGGTAGCGCGTGCTTTATTAGAGCGAATCTCTGCACAAATTTGTGCAGGTGTATCTGCGATAGGAGCACCGCCCATTGCATCGTTAACGCTGGCAAAAGTGTCATCAATGCTTTTGGTTACGGAGTTTAGAGTTTCACAACCAGCCAAACCCACTGTTAGTGCTGCAATAAGTAGTACTTTTTTCATTTCCCGTGCTCTCTCGGATAGCAAAAATTAGCCCGTAGTATAGCAGCGTGAAAGTCCCTTTTGCCTGTAACTAAATCTTAATTTTGGCGAAGATGGATGATTTAAATTTCTGTAGCTAGAAATTAATTTGTTTTGATTAACGGTTTTTTAATTTAACGTTGAAATAATTTAGCGTGTGAAAACATAAAATAAATTCGGCTCACTAACCAAATATAGATGGCCGTTAGGGCCTAGGGTGATGCCCTCAGCTTGCGGAATATTTTGATCGTTATGCTGATAATTTAGAGCTCTATAACTACGCGGCTCACCGTTATCATCTAATTCTAGTAGTGCCTGATTTTGTTCACTTAATAAAATAATATGACCACGCTCTGGTTCCACAATAACGCTAGATAAATCGTGAATAAAATCTAAAGATTCTACCCAATGACTGATATCTTCAATATGTATATTGTCGAATGAGCATGTGGGTTTTTCGGCACATAATCCATGTAATCGGAATAGCCCCTTGGGTGAATGCTCTTTCACTACATACAACAGGTCTCGTATGTGGTCGTAGCCCAATCCTTCTAGGCCACCGTTATCGCTGTCAGCAGGGCCTAGAGACAATCTAGGGGCATTGTTTAGATCTAGGCGGCCTGGTTGCTCAGGTAATTGAGCCAAGACGATTCTGCCGTGTTTCTCGTTACTCAGTGCCACCTGCCCATTGCCTAGATAGCTAATGCCTTCGGTGTCAGAGATGCCATCTAATGGGTAGGTCGCTTGTATGTCACCTTGTAGGTTTAGTTCTAGGATGGTGGGCGGCCTGTTTAAGACGGCTAATAGTGTCTGCTGGTCTTCCATATAGGAAAGGCCAGACAAATTTTTCTCAATTTGGGGGATAGTACGGGAGTACGTGAGCCGGTAATCCTGTAGAGGAAATGAGTCCTCGTGTAACGCAGGCTGATTCCAATGTTGGTCGTCTTGTTCGAGTTGTTGAAACCAATTTAGTACAGGTACGTGTAGATGCTGATAACGAATGGCGTAATACAAGTAATAACCAACGCTGGCTACGATAGCCAGTATCAACAAAATACGTAGCAGTAAGCGTTTAGTACGCGACTGGGGCGATAAAGAAGTGGACATAAAGCGCCTGCAGCAGAATGAGTATGCATTATAGCGCGTGGTCATACAGCAATAAAAAAACGGGCTACCTAAAGGCAGCCCGTTTTGTATGGCAAAGCTGTAAAGCGATTAGCCTTCAGCTTTCAGCGCCAAACGCCATTGATGCAGCAGAGGCTCGGTGTAGCCGTTAGGCTGTTCTAGGCCTTTGAAGATCAGGTCGCGTGCAGCTTTGTACGCTTTGGATGTTTCAAAGTTACCAGCCATGTTGCGGTACAGAGCGTCACCAGCATTTTGCTTGTCTACGACAGCAGCCATGCGTTGCAGTGTGGCGTCTACTTGCTCAGGCGTCACAATACCGTGCAGCATCCAGTTAGCGATGTGCTGGCTGGAAATACGCAGTGTGGCGCGGTCTTCCATCAAGCCTACGTTGTGGATATCAGGCACTTTGGAGCAGCCTACGCCCTGGTCAATCCAACGTACAACGTAACCCAGAATACCTTGGGTGTTGTTGTCCAATTCTTGCTGGATTTCTTCAGCAGACCAGTTGGTGTCTTCAGCAACAGGAATAGTCAGGATGTCGTCCAGAACTTCAACTTTCTGACCTTCCATGCCTTTCTGAATCTCGTCCACACTTACTTGGTGGTAGTGCAGTGCGTGCAGAGTAGCTGCCGTTGGTGAAGGAACCCAAGCAGTGTTACCACCGGCTTTTAGGTGACCAATTTTTTGTACCAGCATATCGGCCATCAGGTCAGGCATCGCCCACATCCCTTTACCGATTTGAGCACGACCGCGCAGACCGCATTCCAAGCCAGTTTGAACGTTGTTACGCTCGTAAGCCGCCAACCATTTCTGGGTTTTCATGTCGCCTTTACGCACAACAGGGCCAGCGCGCATGATGGTGTGGATTTCGTCACCGGTGCGGTCCAAGAAACCAGTGTTGATGAACACTACACGCTCGTTAGCAGCATCAATACACGCTTTCAAGTTAACGGTAGTACGACGCTCTTCGTCCATTACACCCATTTTGATGGTGTTGCGTGGCAGGCCAAGTACGTCTTCAACGCGTGCAAACAGTTCGTTAGCGAAGGCAACTTCAGCAGGGCCGTGCATTTTTGGCTTCACGATGTAGATGGAGCCAGTGCGGGAGTTTTTCTTCAACTTCAGATCACGCATAGCGATCAGGTTAGTGAAGATAGCATCCATGATGCCTTCGGGTACTTCGTTACCTTTTTCGTCCAAGATAGCGGGGTTAGTCATCAAGTGACCAACGTTACGCACGAACATCATGGAGCGACCTGGCAGCGTTTGTGCTTTGCCTTGCAGGTCAGTGTAGTCACGGTCAGCATTCAGCTTACGTGTGAACGTGCGACCGTCTTTGCTGATTTCTTCAGTCAGTGTGCCGGTGACCAGACCCAACCAGTTGCGGTAGGCCAGTACTTTGTCTTCAGCGTCTACGGCAGCTACGGAGTCTTCGCAGTCCATGATGGTGGTCAGTGCGGATTCCAGCAGCACATCTTTTACGCCCGCTGCATCGTCTTTACCGATAGCATCGTTACGGTCGATTTGCAGCTCGAAGCGCAGACCGTTGTGGCCGAAAACGATAGCTTCTGGGTTAGCGGCGTCACCACGGTAGCCCATCAATGTGGAGGCATCAGCCAATGAGGCTTTGCTGCCGTCTTTCAGTGTGACTTCCAACGCACCGTTCACAATGGCGTACTGAGTCGCATCAGTGTGAGAACCTTGGTTCAGAGGAATAGTGTCGTTCAGGAATTTGCGTGCGAAAGCGATCACTTTGGCACCGCGTACAGGGTTGTAACCTTTACCAGCTTCGGCACCGCCGTCGTTGGAAATAGCATCTGTACCGTACAGTGCGTTGTACAGGCTGCCCCAACGAGCGTTCACCGCGTTCAGCGCGTAGCGAGCGTTCATGATAGGTACAACCAACTGAGGGCCGCCTTGCTCGGTGATCTCAGTGTCCACATTCGTGGTGTTCACTTTCACAGAAGCAGGAACGTCTTTCAGGTAACCGATTTGCTTCAAGAATGTCTTGTAAGCAGCCATATCTTTGATAGGGCCTGGGTTGGCGCCGTGCCATTTGTCTAGCTCAGCTTGCAGACGGTCACGCTCAGCCAGCAATTCGCGGTTGCGTGGTGCCAAATCGTGCACCAGTTTATCTACGCCTTGCCAGAATGTTTTGGAATCCAAGCCTGTGCCGGGCAGGGCTTCGTTTTCGATGAATTGGTGCAGTGCTTCTGCAATCTGCAGTCTTTCACATGTGATTCGTTTGGTCATGATTGCCTTTGCGTAAGGTTAAGAGGTTGCTGAAACCGGGAGGATAGTCCCGGGCAGGAAGGTCGCTGCAGGGCACGAAAATAGGGATAGAAACTCAGAGCACTGGCTCTGAATGTACTTCTGGTAAGAACACTCAATACTATAAGTACTGACTGATGAGCGGAGAAAATAGCCCGATCAACGCGGAAAAATGGAAGTTGCCCTGAACGAATCCATTTCTTCATAAAGCGTGAATTCTCACATTTTACCAATAAATACAGTGACTTGCATAGGATGACATGGCTGTGATGTCTTCGGTCTTATATAAGACCTTCCAGTGTTATATAAGACTATACCTAGTATTAGAATGTTTTT